>NZ_JBBIAB010000005.1:0-300000 GCF_039634785.1 Tistrella mobilis
CAAAGACTTCGAGAACCTCTCACGGATGGCTTTGGCATTCCTCCGCCTCGCGATGATCCGGATCATGATGCGCAGAATCGCAAGGAGCCGGAAATCATAGATAACTTCTCGGACGGACTCTTACGGAATCGACTGAGCTAGACCAACCGGGCCCTGTCATGACATCTGCGCGAGTGGTGTCGGTCCCCGGATCATAAGAGACTGCCGCGATGGCAAGGCCCGTATATTGGCGATAGTCTTTAAGAGGGATCTTAAAGACAGAGGCGACCCTACTGGTGACGTTAAGAGCGGAGAGATCCACCGTACAGTTACGCAACGTGATCTGGGGAGTCAGGATGCGGCCAGGGAGGAAGCCGCTTTCTGATGGATCACCGTATGCAGGATCGCCAGTGAAAAACGCATCATAAAGACCGGGGCCCATGCGCGTGTCGGCCATCAGAAGATTGCTGTAGCCGATCAGATGTGCCACTGGCCCCTTGATACCACCGATGAAGAAGCGGTGGACTTCCGTGCCCGTTGCGTCCTCCAGGTAGAAGCCGGGAGCGTTGTCCTCCACTTCGCTGCCGAACGATTGATCAATCTTGCCGCCCTGAAAGTAGATGCCACGGCAATTCTTCAGCGCGATCGGTGTTGCGGTTGTGTTCTCCCATCGGCAATCATTCAGATAAATATTGTTGGGAGCAACGCTGCCTGCTCCCACATCTTTAAATATTGACAAAGCGGCACCCGTCATCACAGGGGCGCCGAGTTTGCCGACTCTGTGAAAAACCAAACGAGACAGGGTGATGTCCTGAGAATTTAGGATGCGGAGTGCGGTAGAAGGTGATGTTCCATCTTTTCCATAGAAGGTAACATCCTCGATGAGGCTCTCATGTGCACCACGAATGCTCAGCATGGCGCCCGTGCCCAGGTCACCGGCCCTCAGCTGCAACCGTTCCATCACGATGCCGGTACCGTTGAGTTCGTATTTCCACGCTCTCAAACCGTCGGCATCTGCCGGCATATCTTGAAAACTGATGAGAGAGAAATTTTTTCGGGCGCCGGTAACTCTCATGCCCCGATTGATGAATAGTGTCTTCGTAACCTTGTAGGTGCCGGGCGGGAAGTGGACCGTGACTAGATCTTTTCGGCCCGGATGAGTGGGAGGTGGGTCGGCTGGCGGGTTCATCTGGTCGTCGACAGCATCGAATCGCCGTGCTGCATTGAGTGCAGCCTGGATGGAGTCCGAGTCATCCCTGCTGTTGTCACCTTTCGCGCCCCACCATTTGACGCTGAGGGGTTCTGCGCTTTCTACAACGCGCAACCAGCGGCCGGGGCCGAAGGCCGGCTGAAAAGCGAGCCCCTGGTCAGCCTCCATTGTGGAGGTCGGATCATATCGAAAGGTGCCGCCACTTCCGTCGCCGGTCTGATGATATCCGAGGCACAGAATCGTTTTGTACTGGGTAACATCGACCGCAGGAATATCAGCCACCGTATCAACGATGACCATCGAGGTGCTGCTATATGCTGCCATATTCACGCTCCGCATTGGCACGATTGGCGAGGCAGTCCAACGGACCTGTTCCTGGCCTTGCGGATGCAGGGTAGCAGAGACGATGTAAGCCTGATTGCGGGTCATGTCGCCGCATTGCTGCCGCATCACCGCACTTGCCGTGACCTCGCCACTTGACCAGCCGGGCTCGACGCGGTCTTAGTATGGCCCGAGCGCGGGAGCGTGGCCGGAAGACGCCGCGCCTGGCGCCGCGGTCGGTACCGGCCGGTGGCGATCGCGGTGAGGAACTGCGACGACTGCCGGTCTGACACCCATAGCGGACGCTGACGAGGAACGAAGACGGCATGTCACTGGGGCTGAACGCCGGCCGCCGCCGCGAAAAGCGGCGCCGGCGGATGATGATGCTGAAATGGCTGGCGGGGCTGGCGATCATTGCCGGTGCGGGCGCCTATGCCTATCGCACCGGCGCGATGCTGGCCGAAGGCGAGGTCCGGCGACTGGAACAGTCCGTCGCCGACCTGAATGTCAGGCTTTCGGAACTGGGCGCCGAGAATGCCCGCCTGCGCGAAGCGCGCGAAAGCGCGCTGATCGAGGTGGAACAGTGGCGCCAGCGCTATCAGAAGGATGTCCCGACGGGGCAGCTGGCCGAGATCCTGACCCGTGTGCAAAGCCGGATGGCCGACGGGGTGAAGCCCGAGCGGCTGAATTTCGTGATCGGCGCGGTCAGCAACGAGCGGCGCTGCGAGGGCGGCCCGGTCACCAAACGTTTCATTCTGCCGACCCCGCTTTCCACCGGCAGCAATGACGCGGTGACCTTCGCCGACGGGCTGATCACCGTCACCGGCCGGGGCGAGACCTCGGTCAACGACAAGGGCGACCGCGAGGCCTGGTTCGATCCGTCGCAGCCGGTGACGCTGCGCTTCATCGAGATCGGCGGCCGGGCGACCGAGGCGACGGGCACGCTGCCCTTGCAGCACAGCATGGTCATCGGCGACCGCGAATACCGCTTCGCCATCCGGGCCAGCAATCGCAGCTTCGTCGAGGTGTCGTCGGACGTCTGCGCCTATCCCTGAATGCCGACGCTGAACGGGGGCCCGGAACCCCGGTCCGCCGCCCGCCCCGCCGTCATCGAACGATCATGCCGCGGTCATGGGGGCGACATCTCGCCGGGGCATCCTCTGCCCCGGCTTCCGCGGCGGCCCGATGGTCGGGCGGAAGCGGCGATTGCATTCACGGAAAGGCCGACCTTTGCCCCGGGCTCGCCCCCGGGGCATTTTTTTGCGTCGCCACCGGCTTCCGGGAGGCTTGCTCCGGATCAGGGGGCATGCCAACGTCTCGGCCCAGAGCTGATATCTGACCGGTTCCGGAGACGAGAGGATGATCCGCACGGGTTGGCGGCCGCTGACGGCCGCAGATCTCGACCGTTTGAACGAGATTGCCGATGCGGTGCATCTCGATTTCCCGGAACGTGCAGAGGTTCCGGCCGAGCGGCTGCGCCTGTTTCCGGCCGGCTGCTTCGCCGCGATCGCCGACGACCGGATGATCGGTTATGCGGTGACCCATCCCTGGATCGACGGCCGGCCGCCGGCATTGGACAGCCTGCTGGGCGCGATCCCCGGCGACGCCGACTGCCTGTATATTCACGACGTGGCCCTGCTGCCCGCGGCGCGGGGGCGGGGGCTCGCCCGGCAGCTGGTTGGGATGCTGGACCGGCTGGCCCGCGATCATGGCCTGCCGCGTCTGACATTGACGGCGGTCGGCGGATCGGCACCCGGATGGGCCGCGATGGGTTTCAGGGCGCGTGACGTGGCGCCGGGCTCGCCGCTTGCCGTGAAGCTCGCCAGTTATGAAGCCGATGCCCGCTATATGACCCGGGAGCCGGACACCCATGGATGACCGCCTGATCGCCATCGAAGAACGCATGGCCCATCTGGAGCGCATGCTGGACGAGGCCTCGGCCGAGATCCTGCGCCAGGACCGGCTGATCGACGGGCTGGTCCGGCGGATCCAGCGGCTTGAAAACCGGCTTGCCGAGCTTGCGTCCGGCATTGATGACGGGCCGGAGCCGGGCGCCTCCTTCATCCCCTGATACATACCCCGATCCACAGATCGATCGGGGGCGGGCAAATTTTTGTCGGGTCATCGGGGCGCGGCGGAATGCCGCAGTGCTGCCGGATTTCCGTGGCCTGCGCGGGGGCCGGCCCGGCCGGCGGTGTGGCCGCACGGCGATTTCTTCTTGAAGCCTGCGTGTCCGGGCAACAAGTGATTCATATCGGAGCCTGAATGAACCCGCATCGCTCCGGTCCGGATGGCATACGGCAGGGCCGTTCGGGAACCGATCGCGGCTCTGAACCGCGACATGCGCGATAGACCTTCACGTCTGCCGTCGTTCGGCGATCAGGGTGACCCTTATCCGGCCGCATGGGCCGGTCGATCCGACGTCGGCGGACGCGAACCAGACGCAAGGGCTCTGGCTGGCCCCCGCGGCAATCGCTTCAACGGACGGGAAGGGCGATCATGGAGCAGCCCAAAACCTCTTTCGCCAGTCTGATCGAGAAGGACCGCGAGGAACGCACCTCGCAGGAATGGTCCGGCACTTTTCTGGAATACCTGGAAAAGGTCCGGGACAATCCCGAGATCACCAAACTGGCGCATGCCCGCATTTACGACATGATCATGAGCAAGGGCGTGGATCTGGTCGGCGGTGCCGACGACCCGCGCCTGCAGCGCCTGTTCGGAGACGAGCCGGTGAAGACCTACCGGTTCTTCTCCGACGAGTTCTTCGGCATGGAACGCACCATCCAGCAGTTCGTGCGCTATTTCCATTCCGCCGCCCTGCAGGGCGAGGAAAGCCGGCAGGTGCTCTATCTGATGGGCCCGGTCGGTTCGGGGAAAAGTTCGCTGGTCGAACGGCTGGAACGCGGGCTGGAGGAAGCCCCGCCCATCTACGCCATCGACGGCTGCCCGATCCGCGAGGAGCCGTTGCATCTGATTCCCCGCCATCTGCGCCGGGAATTCGAGAAGATGCTCAACGTCCGCATCGACGGCGATCTCTGCCCGATCTGCCGCTGGCGGCTGAAGGAGGAGTTCAACGGCCGGTATGAAGAGATGCCGGTCAGAACCGTTTCGATTTCCAAGCGCGCCCGGCGCGGCATCGCGGTCGTGCCGCCGGTCGATCCCAACAACCAGGACACGTCGGTCCTGATCGGGTCTGAAGACATCTCGAAACTCGATCGCTTCTCCGAGGGAGATCCGCGGGTTCTGGACCTGAACGGCGCCTTCGACGCCGGCAATCGTGGCATCGTCGAGTTCATCGAGGTCTTCAAGAACGAGACCGAATATCTCCACGCCATCCTGACTGCGACCCAGGAGAAATTCGTGCCCGCCCCCGGGCGGCACGGCACGGTCTATGTCGACGAATGCATCGTCGCCCACTCGAACGAGGCCGAGTGGCAGAAGTTCAAATCCGACCACACCAACGAGGCGATCCTGGATCGTATCGTGATGATCCGGGTGCCCTACAATCTCAGGCTCTCGGAAGAGGTGAAGATCTATTCGAAGATCCTGGGCAAATCGGGCTATCGCCATCACATCGCGCCGCACACGCTGGAAGTGGCTGCGATGTTCGCAATCCTGTCGCGGCTGGCGCCGACGCCCAAATGCGATCTGATGACCAAGCTCAGGCTTTATAACGGCGAGGAGGTGGTCGAGAAGGGCCGGGCGAAGAAGATCGATGTCGACGAACTGCGCGACGAGGCGATTTCCGAAGGCATGAGCGGCATTTCCACCCGTTTCATCGTCAAGGCGGTGGACAATGCCCTTGCCGACAGCCCCGACGGCATCACGCCGATCCATATCCGCGAGGCGCTGATCGCCATGGTCAAGGGCAGCGAAATGCCCGACGACCGGCGTAAGCACTATCTGGAGCTGCTGCAGGACACCATCCACAAGGCCTATCTGGAGATCCTGGAGAAAGAGATCACCCGCGCCTTCGTGTATGCCTATGAAGAGCAGGCCGAGACCCTGTTCCAGAACTATCTCGATCATGCCGAAGCCTATATCAACCGCACCAAGGTCAAGGACCGCAACACGCGGGAGGAGCTGCAGCCCGACGAGGCTTTCCTGAAGTCGATCGAAGAGCAGATCGCGATCATCGGCACCGCGGCCGAAGGCTTCCGGCAGGAGGTCATCGCCTATCTCTGGGCAGCCACGCGCCGCGGCGAGAAGGTGCATTACTCGTCCTATGAGCCGCTCAAGGATGCGATCGAGCGCAAGCTGACCAATTCCGTGCGCGACATCAGCCGCATCATCACCAAGGCCCGGACCCGCGACGAGGATCAGCGGGAGAAGTACGACCAGCTGGTCAAGAACCTGCTGGGCAATGGCTACAACAGCTATTCGGCCGACGTGGTGCTGAAATACGCCGCCAACAATCTCTGGAAGGATTGAGGCGGGCGGCGGTCCGATCCAGCAGATCGCGGCCGGCCGGCGGGCCCGTTCCGGGCGTCGCCGGCCGATCGCGGCAGCAGAGGGATGGCAGAGCTGCATGGCGACGATTTTCCGGGACTATGCCCAGAGCGAAGGCCTGCGCAGTGACCGCAGCGCCGGTGACCGTCAGCGGCATCGCGACAAGGTCCGCCGGGCAATCCGCGACAATATCGCCGATCTGGTCGCCGAGGAGGCGATCATCGGCCAGTCGCGGGAGAAGACGATCAAGGTGCCGATCCGCGGCATCAAGGAATACCGCTTCATCTTCGGTGACAACCAGGGCGGCGTCGGCCAGGGCGATGGTGATACCGCCGAAGGCCAGGTGGTCGGCAAGGCCGGTGACGGCCAGGGAAAGCCCGGCCAGGGCCCCGCCGGCGACCAGGCCGGCCGCGACGTCTACGAGACCGAGATCACGCTCGACGAGCTGATCCAGATCATGTTCGAGGATCTGGAGCTGCCCGACATGGAGCGGCGCAAGCTGCGCGAGGTGATTTCGGAGCGCACCCACCGCCGCAAGGGCTATCGCAAGAGCGGCATCCGCGTTCACATGTCGAAACGGCGGACGGCGATTGCCCGCGTTCGCCGGCGGATGGCGACCGGCACACCGCCCGTCTCGGATCCTGATCTCGATGCAGCCGAGGACGCCGAAGACGAGCTGCCGGAGGATGAGATGGCGGAGGATGAGATGACGGGTAACGACGGTGCGGCCGTCGCCGGTACCCGCTTCCGCTTCCGCAAGGACGATCTGCGCTATCACCGCATCCGCCCGCAGGTGGAGCCTGAAAGCAATGCCGTGGTGATCTGTATCATGGATACCTCGGGCTCCATGGATACGATGAAGAAGTATCTGGCGCGGAGTTTCTTCTTCATGCTCTATCAGTTCGTGCGCACCAAATACGACACGGTCGAAATCGTGTTCGTTGCTCATGATGCGGTGGCGCGCGAGGTGAACGAGCATGATTTCTTCCATCGTGGCGAAAGTGGCGGCACGCTGATTTCCAGCGGCTATGAAAAGGCCCTGGAGATCATTCGCGAGCGCTATCATCCGTCGCTGTGGAACATCTATTCCTTCCACTGTTCGGATGGCGACAACTTCCCATCGGACAATGACCGGACGGTCGCGGCTGCGAACGAGCTGTGCGAGGTGTCGAACCTGTTCGGCTATGGCGAGATCAAACCCAATGCCTGGCGGTTTCGCGATGCCACGATGCTGGACGTCTTCCGCCGCGTGACCGCGCCGAATTTCCACATGCTGTCGATCGAGCGGAAGGAGGATGTCTGGCCGGCCTTCCGGGCTTTCCTGACCAAGGAGAAACGCCCGGAGGAGGCACCGGCCGAGGCGGCGGCGGGCGCCTGATGGCGCATCCGCCATGCCGCGCCTCGTTGTTCCTCGTCTCGTCGGACATGACCGGGAGGGCCTGCCCCCATGGGCATGAGCTGGACCATGCGCGATCTGGAAGAATGGGATGCGCGCATCCGCGACAAGGTCGCGGAATACGAACTCGATTGCTATGATCAGGAATTCGAGATCTGCGACCGTGACCAGATGATCGGCTTCATGGCCTATCACGGCATGCCGTCGCACTATCCGCACTGGTCGTTCGGCAAATCCTATGAACGCCAGCGCACGCTCAACGACCTGGGCGTGGCCGGCCTGCCCTATGAAATGGTGATCAACAGCAGTCCGAGCATCGCCTATCTGATGCGCGACAACTCGCTGTGCCTGCAGATCCTGACCATGGCCCATGTCTATGGCCATAACGACTTCTTCAAAAACAATTTTTACTTCGCCCGCGGCACCCGCGCGGAACTGATCCTGGGCCAGGTGAAGATGCATGCCGATCGGGTGCGCAGCTATGTCGAGGATCCCTCGATCGGGCTGGAGGCGGTGGAGAAGGTTCTGGATGCCGCCCATGCGCTGTCGTTCAACATCGGCCGCAACCCGGCCGTGCCGCGGCTGTCGCCGGCCGAACAGCGCGCCCGGGCGCTGGACCGGGCGACGGGCACACCCGACCCCTATGCTGCGATCCATGCCCGCAAACGTCCGGACGAGGCGGCGACAAACGCCGATCTGGAACGGCTGCCGCTGGATCCGGACCCCGACCTGCTGCTGTTCATTCGCGACCACGGCGCCTATCTGGCCGACTGGCAGCGCGATCTGATCGGTATCGTGGACGAAGAAGCGCGCTACTTTCTGCCCCAGATGGAAACCAAGATCATGAACGAGGGCTGGGCCAGCTTCTGGCATCGCGCGATCATGAACACGCTGGGGCTGCCGCCCGACATCCACATGGAATTCCTGGTCCGCCACAATCAGGTGGTGCGGCGCATCCCGGGCGACGTGAACCCCTATTGCCTGGGGCTCGCGATCTGGGACAGGCTGGTGGCCGAGGAAGAGGGGGCCTGGGATCCGCGGCGCGGCCTGCCGGCAGCGCCTGCGGCTGCCACCCGGCAGAAGCTGTTCCAGATCCGCGAAAGCGAGCGGGATGCCAGCTTCCTGCGGCGCTTCCTGGACGAGGAGCTGATGCGCGATCAGGACCTGTTCGCCTATGAACCGCGCGGCAATGATCTGGTGGTGGCGAAAGTGTCGAATGAAAGCGGCTGGCGCGAGGTGCGCGACCGGCTGATCCGCCAGACCGGCACCAATGCCATGCCGATGATCCGGGTGCTCGACGGCGATTACGGCCGCAGCCGCGGGCTGCTGCTGGAACACGTCCATGACGGCCGGGATCTGCAGCTGGGCTATGCGGAGAAGACCCTGGATCACGTCTACACACTTTGGGGTCGAGAGGTGCACCTCAAGACAACGGTGAATCGCGAGACGGTGATTCTAAGTCGCGGAACGGATGGGTTCCGCACGAGGGTGGTTCGCGACGAGTGACCTTATGTTGACAAGCTGCATCATTGGTGGTTGAGTCCATCGTCGACTTCGCTCCGACAGCGAACAAGAACACCGGGAAAGCGATCAGGACGGGCCCGATGGTGTCTTCATCACCATGGGGCCCGATACCGTGGTCGAAGCGGCGTAACCGTCTCCGGCGATGGCCGGAGGGGGTGGCGGGTCAAGAGGTTCGACGACGTGGCCTGGGGAGGCGTGCAGTTTTCGCGCGAGCCGTCAGAGACCGGCATGCCCGCCGATGCGGGGCAGCCGGAGGGGGCATCTGTGTCTCCGGTTCTGCCTGCGCCGCCGGTTCTGACCTTGCCGGCCACCGCCTGTGCCGGGCTTGAGCCCGCACTCATCGCCGCGGCCCTGTTGTTTGCGGGCGTCGGCATCTGCGCAGGTCTTCATCTGAGCGGTATCGTGCAGCTGCCCGGGGCGGCCCTTGGCGGCGGCCTTCTGTTGCTTGCGGTCGCCGGTGCGCTGGTCGCGGGCGGGCTGTGGTGGCGCTTCAGGCGGATCTCGGCGTCGCCGCACCATCTGATCGACGGAACCGGGCTTCTCTGGGATCGGACGAATGACGGCGTGGTCCTGTTCGATGCCGCGGCGCGGGTGATCGGATGGAATGGCGGCGCCGCCCGGATGACCGGGCTGGATGCCGGCCGGGTGGGGGGCTACACCATCCATCATGTTCTGGCGGGCGAGGATCTGCCGCGGCGGCTGGAGGCGATCCGGGATCAGGTGATGGAGACCGGCAGCTGGCGCGGTGCCCTGGATTTCCGCCGTCCCGACGGCGCGATCGGGCGGTGCGAGACCCTGGTCATGCGTCTCGCCTCGCCCCAGAGCGGCGGCGCCGTGTCGATGATCGCGATTGCGCGCGACGTTACCGACCAGACCGAGGCGGAGCGGGCGGCCGATCTGAGGGACCGGCGGCTGAAGGCCCTGATCGAGAACGTGCTGGACGTGGTCCTGGTGCTGGAGCGCGACGGCAGCGTCGCCTTTGCGAGCCCCAGCACGCGGCGGGTTCTGGGGCGGGCACCGGGAGAGGTGGCGGGGACCGCCTTTGCAGCACTGCTCCATCCCGAGGATCGCAGCCGTGTCGCCGAAGTCTATCGCGCGGCTCTTGCAGACCCTGGTGTGACCGCCGTTCTGGAATTCCGCCTCCGGCATTCGCTGGGGCACTGGGTGACGGTGGAGGCGATCGGCCGCAGCCGGATCGAAGATCCGGCGGTGGGCGGTGTGGTGGTCAATCTGCGGGATGTGACCGGCCGCAAGCGGGTGGAAGTGGCGCTCAGGGCCGCCAAGGAACAGGCTGAGTCGGCCAACCGGATCAAGTCGCAGTTCCTGGCCAATATCAGCCACGAGCTGCGCACCCCGCTGAATGCGGTGATCGGATTTTCAGAAGTTCTGACGGCGGGTTATGCCGGAGACCTCAGCGCCAAGCAGAGGGAATATGTCGAGGATATCCGGGTATCGGGCCAGCATCTGCTGTCGCTGATCAACGATATTCTGGACCTGTCGAAGGCCGAGGCCGGCAAGCTGGAACTGGTCGAGGAACAGGTCGTGGTCGATGCGCTGATCGGCCAGGCGGTCGGCATGCTGCGGGAACGGGCCGAGGTGGCAGGCATCAGCGTGTGTTCCGAGGTTCTGCCGGGGCTGCCCGTGCTTTCCGGCGACGGCCGCAAGATCAAGCAGATCGTGCTCAACCTTCTGTCCAATGCGATCAAGTTCACGCCTGCCGGCGGGCGGGTCACGATAACGGTCGGCCGCGGCAGCGATGGCGGGTTGCGCATCGTGGTGGCGGATACCGGGATCGGCATGTCGCGCGACGAGCTGGATGTGGCGCTGGAGGCCTTCGGTCAGGTCGACAGCAAGCTGAACCGGCGGTTCGACGGCACCGGGCTGGGCCTGCCGCTGGCCCGGATGCTGGCCGAACTCCATGGCGGTTCGCTGACACTCGACAGCGAAAAGAACATCGGCACCACGGCGACACTGCTGCTGCCGGCCGCGCGATTGGGCGGTGCCGTCGGGTTGGGAGCCGCTGCCGGCGGCTGCCCGCCGGATCGTGCAGCGGCGGGACCGTCCTGATATCGGCCGCGTCCGGCGTCAGCCGGTCAGCAGATCAGGATGGCGGCGATAGGTCCAGACCGAGGCCGGCCAGAGATTGAACGGTATGAAACGCGTGCGACGGCCGTCTACCCGGGTCCGGTCGAAGGGCACCGGGCTGTCATACCAGTAGGTGAACTGAACGAAGCGGCCGGCGGCCGGTCGGGCGAGGTCGAGCGCGTCTTCCAGCAGCCGTGTCCGCAGGGCATCGGGCCGGCCACGGAGCGGCAGGCCCGAGACCACGCCTGCAATCTGCGGTTCGGCACCGCCGCCGATTTCGGTGGTGATCAGCCGGCGCATGTCGAAGGCCGAGCCGTTGAGCACGGTGGCCTGCGGGAACATGCGGCGGACATGGTCGGCGAAGCTGGGGTTGAGTTCGATCAGGATCAGGCGGTCTTCCGGAATGCCGCGGTCGAGCAGCGCCCGGGTCACGACGCCCGTGCCGGGGCCCAGTTCGACCACCGGCCCGTCGGCCGCGGGGTCGATCTCGGCGGCCATGGCGGCGGCGAGGGCGCGGCTCGAAGGTTGCTGGGCTCCCGTGCGGAGAGGGGCGCGCAGGAATTCACGCAGAAAGAGGCTGTCTGCCATATGTCGCCATCCGTTCATGCGCGCGCGCCCCGCGGCTGGAACGGCCCGACCGGGGCGGGTGCTGGTTCATCTGAAACGTCATCTTCTTTTATAGGAAGCCGACGGATGCACCCGGGTGATAAGGCGAGGACAACTGCATGGCCTTGTTGGGACATGCAGTGCCGTGCACGGAAGAAGCACATCCGCCTTCATCATAGACATGAAGCTGATCTGCGATCCATGGTTGATGAGATCATGGTGCCGGCCCCCGCCGTGCCCTGCGATCGAGGGTCAGTGAAAATCACGCGATCGCAGGCGGATCTGGCCGGCGGGCGCGGTTGTCGTCGGCGCGGTCGCGTCCAGCCGGATGCCGAGGGCCGCCAGATGTTCGGCCGCGGCCCGGTCGTCGGCACGTCCGACCGCGGCGGTCAGCATCGGCTCGGCATCGGCCAGGGTTTCGACCAGCAGATGGATGATCTGCCCCGATCGCTCCAGCCGGCCGCGCGCGGTGAGCACCCGGCCGGTATGAACCAGGACGCGATGGCGATCACGAATGTCGGGCCGAACGATCAGATTGGCATAGCCGGTTTCATCTTCCAGCGTGATGAACACGATGCCCTTGGCGGTGCCCGGCCGCTGGCGGGTGGTGACCAGCCCGGTCACCGATATGCGCCGCCCGCTGGTGATGCCGCCGAGCGCCGAAACCGGTACCACGCCGCTGCGGTCCAGCTCGGCGCGGATCAGGGTAATCGGATGGCGGCGAAGGGTGAGGCCGGTCGAGGCATAATCCTCGACCATCGCCCGTGCCGCCGGCGTCGGCGGCAGAGGAGCCGGCGCCTCTGCCGGCCTGCCGCCATCATCCAGCCCGGCGAACAGCGGCAGGGCTGCCCCCGCCTCCATCCGTCGCAGCGCCCAGAGCGCCCGGCGCCGATCCAGCCCCATGCCACGGAAACCGTCGGCTTCGGCGATGCGCATCAGGGCAACTGGTGCCACCCCCGCCAGCCGGGTGACGGCGGCCGGGCTGTCATAGCCGTCGGGCGGTCGCCGCTCGGCGATTCGCCGCCCATCTGCTTCCGCAAGCCCCTTCACCAGACGGAAGCCCAGGCGTAGCGCCGGCAGACCTGCCGCACCGGCGGCGGTGGTGGTCGGCTCCAGCGTGCAATCCCAATCGCTGCGGGCGATGTCGACCGCCCGGATCTCCACCCCATGGGCTGCGGCATCGCGCACCAGCTGGGCCGGTGCATAGAAGCCCATGGGCTGGCTGTTGAGCAGCCCGCAGGTAAAGGCCGCCGGGTGATGGCATTTCATCCAGGCCGAGACATAGACGATCAGGGCAAAACTGGCGGCATGGCTTTCCGGAAAGCCGTACTCGCCGAAGCCTTCGATCTGGCGGAAGCAGCGCTCGGCAAAGTCGCGGTCATAGCCGCGGGCGACCATCCCTGAGACCAGCTTGTCGTGGAAACGGTTCACCGATCCGGTGCGGCGGAAGGCGGCCATGGCCCGGCGCAGTTCGTCGGCTTCTTCGCCGGTGAAGCCGCCGGCGACCATGGCGATGCGCATCGCCTGTTCCTGGAACAGCGGCACGCCCATGGTCCGCTGCAGCACCGCCTTCAACTCGTCCGACGGATAGTCCACCGGCTCCAGCCCGTCGCGCCGGCGCAGATAGGGGTGAACCATGTCGCCCTGAATGGGCCCCGGCCGGACGATCGCCACCTCGATCACCAGGTCGTAATAGGTCCGCGGCTTCAGGCGCGGCAGCATGTTGAGCTGGGCCCGGCTTTCCACCTGGAACACCCCCACCGCATCGGCCCGGCAGAGCATGTCATAGACCGCCGGATCCTCGGGCGGGAGGGTGGCCATGGTCCAGCTCTGGCCGGTGGTCTGCCGGATCAGGTCGAAACCCTTGCGCACCGCGGTCAGCATGCCCAGCGCCAGCACGTCGATCTTCAGGATGCCGAGCGCATCCAGATCGTCCTTGTCCCATTCGACGAAGGTGCGGTCGGGCATGGCGGCATTGCCAATCGGCACCGTCTCTTCCAGCGGCCGGCGGGTGAGCACGAAGCCGCCGACATGCTGCGACAGATGGCGCGGAAAGCCGAGCAGGCTGCGGGCAAGCGTGATGGTCGCCCGGATCCGCGGCGCATCGGGATCGATCCCGGCAGCCCGCAGGGCCTCGCGGTCGAGCGGCTCGTCGGAATGACCCCAGATCTGACCCGAAAGCCGGCCGGCGGTATCCTCGTCCAGCCCCATGGCGCGGGCGACCTCGCGCAGCGCACTTTTCGGCCGGTAGCTGATGACCGTGGCGGCAAGTGCGGCATGGTCGCGGCCGTATTTTTCATAGAGATGCTGGATCACCTCTTCCCGGCGTTCATGCTCGAAATCGACGTCGATATCGGGCGGCTCGTCGCGGGCGTCGCTGATGAAACGCTCGAACAGCAGGTCGACCCGGGTGGGGTCGACGGCGGTGATGCCGAGCAGGAAGCAGACCACGGAATTCGCTGCCGATCCGCGCCCCTGGGCCAGAATGCCGCGATCGCGTGCGAAGCGCACGATCTCGTCCACCGTCAGGAAATAGGGCGCATAGCCCTTGCGGCCGATCAGCCCGAGTTCGGTTTCGACCCGTTTCCGGATCCCGGCCGAGGCTCCCTCGGGATAGCGCCAGGCGAGCCCTTCCCGCGTCCGGCGCTCCAGGGTCTGCTGGGGTGTTTCGCCGGGCAGGCCGGTCTCCATCGGATATTCATAGGAGAGTTCGTCGAGCCTGAAGTTCAGCCGGTCGGACATCCGGCGGGCAGCTGCAAGGGCGTCGGGATAGCGGGCGAAGCGGCGGGCAATCTCAGGCGGTGGCTTCAGATGGCGTTCGGCATTCCGGGCGAGCCGCCGGCCGGCCCGGTCGATGGTCACATGCTCGCGGATGCAGGTCATCACATCGGCGAGCATCCGCCGCTCCGGTACATGCATGCGCACGTCGCCGGTGGCGATCATGTCGATGCCGAGCCGGCCGGCCAGCGCATCGACCCGGGCGATGCGGGCGTCGTCATCGCCGGCAAGCAGATGGCGCGCCCCCAGATGCACCGCATCGGGGAAGGCGGCCGCCAGCCGGCTGGCGGCCGCGGCATGGGCATCCCAGTCGGAGTGGGGGCCGGTTGCAGGGCACGACATCGGCGGCAGCAGGATGATCTCGTGATCCTCCGCCATGGCCAGAATGTCGGCCAGGGTCAGCCGGCAGGCGCCTTTGGGCGCCCGACGCTTGCCCAGGGTCAGCAGGCGGCAGAGCCTGCCATAGGCTTCCCGGTTGCGCGGGTAGAGCAGCATCGGCGGCGCATCTTCGGGGTCGAGCCTGGCGCCGACATGCAGGGCAAGGCCCAGCTTGCGGGCCGAGACATGGGCCCGGACCACGCCGGCCAGGCTGGACCGGTCGGCGATCGCAACCCGGTCATAGCCGAAGGCGGCAGCGGTCGCGACCAGTTCCTCGGGATGCGACGCCCCGCGCAGAAAGCTGAAACAGCTGGTGATCTCGAACTCGACATGGGGGACGGGCTGCATCGGTGCGGAACCTGTGGCGACAGCTGAGGGTCCAGGGACAATGGTCTGAAAAATCAGGCAAAGATGCCGTGGACGAACCAGTCGTCTGCGGCTGCGGCGTCATCGGCGGCCCCGTCCCCGTCGAGCACCAGCCCGGCCGATCCGCGGCTGCGGAACACCCAGAGCCTGAGCCCGTCCTCGGTCTCGACCCGGTAATAGTCGCGGGCCTCGGCCGGGGCGCCGGGGCTTTCCCACCAGGGGCCGGTCAGCCGTTCGGGGCCGTCGGCCAGATGCACCCGATGCAGCCGGCCGCGCCAGCGCAGCCGGGCCGGCGGATCATCGGGCAGGGCCGCCACCACCAGGGCCGGCTCGGGCCGGGCGAGCAGCCGCGCCGGCCGGGGTGCCGTTACCCGATGGGGGCCGTCGTCGATCCGGACAACCCGCTGCGGGGCGATGGCAGCGGGGATCAGCCTGATCGCCGTTTCGGGCATCACCCCGGCTTCGATCCTGACCGCCCGGACCCGGCCATTGCCGAGCCGGGCATCGATCCGGTCGATCAGGGCGGCGACGGCAGCGCTGCCGGTACCGGCTGAAAGCGGGGCCTGGCCAAGCCCCGGCAGCGATCGGTCCAGATCGGCGAGCGGCTGGACCACGGGTGCCGCCAGAACCATGACCTCGATCCCGAGGCCGGGATCGATCCGGTCCAACCGTTCGGCCAGCAGCCGCATCATGTGCCGTGGCTCCCGGCTGGCGAGCGCCAGGCCCAGCTCGGCGCGCTGCAGGCGGCCGTCGACCAGATGGACCGACAGCGCCAGCCGCCGGGCACCGAGGCCGGCGGCACCCAGATCGGCCACCAGATCGTCGACCAGGGCGGCGGTGGCGGCAGCGATATCCTCGGCCCGTCCGATCGGCTCCGCCCAGCTGATCCGCACCTCGACCGGCGCCGACGGCCGGCGGGGATGCAGGGGATCCGGCGCCCGGTCGTACAGCCGGTCGAGCAGGTCGAGCAGCCCCGGCCCGAAGCGTTCGGCAACCGAACTGCGGGGCAGCGCATCCAGGGCATCGACCCGCCGGATGCCGAGCCGCGCCAGACCTTCCGCAACCCGCCGCAATCTTTCCCCATCCAGACTGATCATCTCCGGCGGCAGGGGGCCGACCAGCCGGGCGAGGGCGGCCCGGGTCTCGTCGGGGCCGGCCCGGTCATGTGCCACCACCACGGTGGCATCGGCCGGGGGATATGCCTGTACATGTGCCTGTACGTGGGCCCGGGCCCGGGCGAGGGCAGAGGCGGCGAGCGGTGTGGGGGCGATCGCCGCGGTCAGGCTGAAGCCGCGCCCGCGGATCAGGGTACCTGCCCGGGCGATCAGACCGGCCTCCCCCCGGAAGAGATGCGCAACCCCGGTGATGTCGAGAAGCAGCCCCTGATCGCCGTCGAGGCCGACTGCGGGCGAAAAGCGGTCGGCAAGATCGGCAAGCCAGGCCAGGGCCCGACGGTCGCCCCGCGGGTCTGCCGGGGCGAGCAGGATATCGCCGGCGGTCCGCGCCCGGGCTTCGGCCAGCGTCATGCCCGTCCGGACCCCGGCGGCCCGGGCGGCGGGATTGGGGATGGTGATCATCGGCCCGCGCGGGCCCGGGGCATGACAGGCGGCTGGGCCGTGGCGCCAGTGCCGGGCAGCATCGGCATCGCCGGCCGCCTGCGCGATCAGAATCTGGCGGTCGACGGCGAGCAATGGCAGATGCAGAGCCAGAATGCGCCGGCCGGAGCCGGCGCCGGCGGGGCGTGCGGGATCGGGGTGAGGGCTGGACATGAGAGATACTGAACCCCGGGGCAAGGCGGGACAGCGGCCCCGTGCCGGCGCGGGCGTCCGGTTCCGGGGGCGGGTCAGCCGGCGGTGAGCGGCCGGTTGCCCAGGCTGCGGGTGAGGGTACGGCCGAACCAGCCGCCGGTCCCGGCCTGGCGGGTCGGCAGGCCGTGTACGACCTGGCGTGCCGCCGCGGCACCCGGACCGTGGATCACGTCCAGCATGCCCGCACCGGTCGTATCGTCCCGGTTCGCCTCCGGCCCCTCGGCCGCCCAGGCGACGGTGAAGCGGGCGGGCAGGGCGCCGCGCGCACGGAGCAGGTCCAGCCGCCAGTGCAGCCGGCCGATCGGGCGGGCGGCATAGCCTGCCGCAGCCGGCCATTGCGCGGCTGTGCCGGGGGCCGTGGTCACCGCCCAGCGACTGGCGGCGGAACTGGCCGGCAGACGGTCGAGCAACAGGGCGGGATCGGCATCATGGGTGGCGGTGGCGGCAAGGATCCCGGCGGCGACCGGGCGGAGCATCAGGGCCGGTGCCCCGCCTTCGGCGGCGGCGAATTGCAGGCGCCGGGTGGCGAGCGGGTCGGCATCGGCGACCTCTCCCACCACGGCGGCGACCGCGCCGCTGCGCACCGCCTCTTCCATCACCCAGAGCCGTTCGGCACTGCGCCGGGCCGGCACCACCAGCAGCCGGGAGGGATCGAGCCCGAAACCCGCCAGCCCCGGCGCATAAGGGGGCGGCCAGCCGCCGACCCAGAGAACCGGGCCGCTGCGCAGGCGCGCTGCCGCCGCGGCCCAGCTGGCGGCAAGCCCCAGCCCGGCACCATGGGCGGTGCCGGCTGAAGGATGATCCCCCGCTTCCGCGGTCACGATTTCATGCAGCCGGGCCAGGCTGAGCCCGCCTTCGCCCAGGCGGGCATCGATGGCGGCATGACCGGTGCCGATCACGGCGCCCGCCTGGCCACGGTCATCTCCGGTGGTGGCATTGCCGCGGGTCTCGATCCGGGCGATCACCGCCCGCAGCTGCTCGACCCGATCGGGCACCGGGGCTGCGGCAAGACCGGCTGCCGCCGTGTCGTCGAGTTGATCGTCGCTGGCCTGGGGGTCGGGGTCGACCGCGGCCCGCGCGGTTGCTGCGGCAGCGGCCGCGAGCAGGCGCGAAGGCCTGACCCGGATGGCGGGATCGCGCCGGGTGAGGGTGGAAGGGGGTGCGAGACGGGTCGCGGATCCGAAAGCCATGCCATCCTCCGTCGTTGGGCCGCCTTCCGGCACTGGCCACGGGGTGAAAGGAACACCGGCAGAACCGGCCGGTGACGAAAGGAGCGGTGGTGCCGAAATGAGAGCAGGGCAGGTGGTCCCGGCGACCATCAGGTGCAGCTCCGCCATGGCCAGGCTGTGCGGCCGGCCGGGCTGCACGGCTATGGAAGAGGCGGTGCCGGCGACCCGGTCATCGGCCGCGGCCGGTGTGCGCGGACGGCGGGGGCCATCCCTGAAGATGCGGACCACCCGGCCTGGTGCCGGCGCGATGGTCGTCGGCCTGATCGGTATCATCGCTGCCTTCCTGCAAGAGGGGCCGGTGATGCAGGCCAGGCCTGTGCGGGCCGGACTTGCGGGGCCGTTCCAGCGGACCGGGGGGGCGTCCGTTTGTTCTCTTTTTGTTCTAGTCCGGCTCGCAGGTGGAGTCAAGCGGGGGGCAGACATCCGGTGGCTGCGGCCGATGGCTGCGACAGATCGGCATCGGATGACGGTTTCGCTTGCCTCGACCGGCCGGCCGCGCGAGCATCGGAGTGTAACGAGGCCGTCATATCGCCGGATGGCGATACGGAACGGCCCGCGATCTGACGGGGCCGCCTTCGCTGCGGGCATCCTGCATCGCCGCCGACGGTTCCGCTGCCAAGGAAGGGACGGATCGTCCGATCCGCTCCGACGCGCGGCGCGCCTCTTCTGTGCCGACTTGTCCTGCTGCCGCCCGCGCCCGTGACACCCGACATCGGACGACCTCCATCCGTTCCGGATGCTGGGGAGGATGCCATGTCCACCAACACGGCAGAGGGCAGGCCCGCGGGGGCCCTGCCCGACAGAGTTCCGGCGGCGCCGCGGTGCGCCGTCCTCATCGGACCTTATGGAACCGGCAAGACCAGCCTGCTCGAGGCCATGCTGTGGATCTCGGGCACCACCGGCCGGCTGGGCCGGGTGGCCGACGGTACCGCCCGGGGCGACGCCTGGCCCGAAGCACGCGGCCAGATCTCGGGCGGGTTGACCCTCAACACCGCCCGCATCGACTATCTGGGCGAGCGTTGGACGATGCTCGACTGCCCCGGGGCCGCCGATTGCCGCCAGGATATGCGCGACTGCCTGACCGTCGCCGATGTGGCGGTGGTGGTCTGCGACCCCGATCCCACCCGGGTCGAGGCGCTGGCGCCGATCTTCACCCTGCTTGAGGAAATGCGCGTTCCCCACATGGTGTTCATCAATAAGGTGGATACTTTGAGCGTGCGCGTCGCCACCATCCTCGACGCCCTGCAATCCGCCAGCCGCCGGCCGCTGGTGCTGCGCGAAGTGCCGATCCGCGAACGCGGCGCCTCGGGCGAGGAGCGGGTGGTCGGCCATGTCGATCTCGCCAGTGAACGCGCCTATCGCTATCGCCCCGGATCGGCATCGGAAGTCGTGCGGCTGCCCGCCTCGCTCAGCGCCCGCGAGCAGGAAGCCCGGCAGGTGATGCTCGAAACGCTGGCCGATTTCGACGATGTCCTGCTGGAACAGCTGCTCGAGGAAACCCATCCCGACCGCAAGACCATCTATCGCGATCTCGGCCGGGAATTCGGTCGCGAGACCATCGTGCCGGTGTTCTTCGGCAATGCGCTTGAAGGCTTCGGGGTCCGGCGGCTGATGAAGGCGCTGCGCCACGAGACGCCGGATGTCGCCGTCACCGCCTGCCGCGAAGGCGTGCTCGACCCGGTCGATGCCGGGGACGAGGGGGAAGATGCGGTCCTGCGCGGTCATGACGACGGCCGGATGCGGGCCCGGCTGTTCAAGGTGCTGCATCTGCCGCATCTGGGCCGGGTCGGGATTGCGCGGCTGTGGTCGGGCCGGCTGGCCGAAGGGGATGACTTTGCCGGCCAGCGTCTGGGCCAGATCGGCATGTTCGACGGCCCGGCCATGATCCGGCGCACCGATGCGGCGGTTGCAGGCGAAGTGGTGGTGCTGCCCCGGCTTGAAAACGTGCCGGTCGGCGTGACGGTCGATGCCAAAGGTGTGATCGCCGAGGGGGGAGCATCGGTGCCGATGCCGGTGGCCGGCCTGGTTCTGGCGGCGACCAGGGCTGCCGACGAAGCCAAGCTGGGCGCCGCCCTGGCGCGGCTGGTGGAAGAGGATCCGTCCTATCGGATCGATGCGCGCCCCGACATGTCCGAAACGGTGCTGATCGGCCAGGGGGCCCGTCATCTGGCCCTGGCGGTGGAGCGGTTGAAGCTGCGCTTCGGCATCGAGGTGGAGACCCGGCCGCCCCGGATCGCCTTCCGCGAGGCACCGCGCCGGCCGGCGGCCGCCCGGGCGCGCCACAAGCGCCAGAGCGGCGGCCATGGCCAGTTCGCCGATGTGTCCCTGGAACTCACGCACCTTGGCCGCGGCGAAGGTTTCCGGTTCGAGGACCGGACCGTCGGCGGCTCCGTACCGCGCAATTTCGTGCCCGCCGTGGAGGCGGGCGTGCGCGACGCGATGGTCAGCGGGCCGCTTGGCTTCCCGGTGGTCGATCTGGCGGTCTCTCTGACCGATGGCCTGCATCACGCGGTCGACAGTTCCGACATGGCCTTCAGGACCGCGGCCCGCATGGCGATGATCGAGGCTCTGGGCGAGGCGGATCCGGTGCTGCTGGAACCGGTGAGGCCGGTGCGGATGACGGCACCGGGCAGTGCCACCGCCCGCATGCATGCCGCCATTCAGTCCGCTCGTGGTCAGATCCTGGGCCTGGAAGCGGTGGCCCAGCCCGTGGGGTGGGACCGTCTGGAAGCGATGGTGCCCGATGCCGAATTGCCCCGGTTGATCGACGATCTGGCGGCCGCGACACAGGGGCTGGCGGTGATCGAAGCCGGTGAAGCCATGCTCCAGGAGGTGCCGGGCAAGCTGGGGGAGAAGCTGGCCAGAACCCACGCCGCCTGATCGCCCGATCCACCCGACCGTTGGCCATCATCCATCATCGCCCGACCCCTACAGGGGGCGGGCGATGATGGGTGTCGGGCATGGTCTTGAAAAATGCCACGATGCCGGGCTCTGCCTTGCGTCCGCCACGGGGGCCTGCAACACTTCCCGGGCTGGATGAGGGGCCGGGCTGGATGAGGGGCACGGTCGTGTGATGGATCGCGACCGGCGGGCGAGAACGGCAGGGGCCCGGTGGCCCCGATCGCGCCCGATGGCTTCGAGCGCAAGAGGGCATCGCGCAGGTGCGCATCGGCTGGCATCGGGACAAGACTCCATCCGCACAGACAGTGGCGGCCGGAGACGCAGATCATGATGACGGCGGGGCTTCGGCATCGCTGTCGCATTCTGCTGTCAATACGTCCGATGTCAGCTTTGGCCGGCTGATCCGGCCGATCCTGGGGGTGATGACCATCGGTCTGGTTCTTGTGGGCGCGATCGTCGTGACCGCAGCCGGCGTGCAGGACCAGACGGCACTGAACCAGCAGCAGCGCCTGATCCGCGATCTGCTGAACGCCCGCATGTCGACCCTGGAACGGACCGTGGTCGACTATGCCTGGTGGGACGAGGCCCTCGCCGCAACGACCCCTCCGCTTGACGACGTCTGGCTCGACGATAATTTCGGGGCCTATCTGCGCAGGACCTTTGCCGTCGACGGCAGTCTGGTGATGGGAACCTCCGGACCACCAGTCTATCTTTCTGCCGGTGAAGGATTCTCTGCGGACGAGATCGATATCCTTCCGTCGATGCTGGCACCCCTGGTTGAAACCGCTCTGGCGACAGGCGGGCAGGAGCCGCGGCCTGTGAAACGGACGATCAGGATCGACGACAGCATCGTTTTTGCGGTGGCCGCCCGCATCGCGCCTTTCGCAATCGAGGGCACGGTTCCGCCAACCGAGGAGCCCGATCACGCATTGGTCATCTTTCAGCGTCTGGATCGCAATTTTCTGGGGCATGACGTAATCGGGGGGCTGCCTGATGTGGCCCTGGCCCTGACGATGCCGCAGGGGGATGCCGCCCTGGCACTGGATGGTCCGGATGGTGCCCCCGTCGCCTGGGTCACCTGGAGGCCCGACCAACCCGGTCGGGCCCTTCTGGAGAGCATATTGCCGCTGGTCGTCATCGCGCTTCTGCTGATGTCGGCGCTGGTCTGGAGTGCGGCCGCCCGGGCGCGTCTGGCCGTGGGGAGCCTGACACATAATGCGCGGCTGCTTGCGGACCGCAACCGGCGGCTCAGCGAGCAGGAACAGCGCTTTCGTGATGTTGCCGGCATCGCCAGCGACTGGATCTGGGAAACCGATGTGGAAGGCCGGTTCATCTACGTTTCCCGCCGGATCGTGGATCGACTGGGGATTCCGGCCGACCGGCTGATCGGCACCCGCCGCGCCGAATTACCGGCCATGGCCTGGCGGCGCGCCGAAGAGCGGCGCTGGCGACGGCACCTGGACGAGATGGCAGCCGGTGTCGCCTTCGACGGCCTGCGCTACGAATTGCTGGATGCCCATGGGCGTCGCCGGGTGATTGAAGAAGCGGGGCGGCCGATCCTGGATGCGCGCGGTCGGGTGATCGGCCATCGCGGTGTCTCGACCGACATCACCGATCGCATGGAGGCGGAAGCCCGGGCCTGGGCTGCACATCGCCTGATGCTGGATGCGCTGGACAGCACGCGCGAGGGCATCGCGATCTATGATCGCGACCTCAGGCTGGTGATCGTGAACCGCCGCATGGTCGATCTGTTTCAGGTGGTTGCGGATCTTCTGGTGCCCGGCACCCTGCTCGAGGATCTGGTGCGCGCCGCGGTCGATCGCGGCGCCTATGGCGGCGACAGCCGGTTTTCGGTCGAGGCGGCGATGCGCCGTTACGGCGACATCGTCCACCATCGCAGCGATGCGCTGATCGATGTCCACATGGCCGATGGTCGCCTGCTGGAGTTGAGCGAGCGTGCCACGGCCGATGGCGGGCTGGTGGTCGTCGCCCGCGACGCGACCGATGTTCGCCGGCGTGAACGCGCCCTGGCTGAAAGCGAGGAGCGGTTCCGGGCAATTGCCGAGGCGGCGCCGCTGCCGATGCTGATCGTGATGCAGGAGGGCCGGCGCCTGCTCTTCGCCAACCGTGCGGCGGTAGACGCCTTCGGACTGGACGATCTGGTCGGCGGCCAGACCGAAGGCGGGTTGATCTTCGACCGGCTGTTCGCAGACCCGGGGGCGGCGGCGCTGATCATGGCCGAGTTGAGCGGCCGGGCCGCGGCGGAGCGGGTCGAAGCCCCCATGATCCGGGCCGGCGATCGCGCCTTCTGGGGCCTGCTCAGCGCCTGTGCCCTGCGCTATGGCGGTGCGGCATCCCTGCTGGTGGTGGTGCACGACATCACCGATCGGCGCATGGCCGAGGATGCGCTGCGCAGTCGCG
Source organism: Tistrella mobilis (assembly GCF_039634785.1). Taxonomy (NCBI): domain Bacteria; kingdom Pseudomonadati; phylum Pseudomonadota; class Alphaproteobacteria; order Geminicoccales; family Geminicoccaceae; genus Tistrella; species Tistrella mobilis. The sequence continues at coordinate 23,452 of NZ_JBBIAB010000005.1, forward strand.
AGACCCGCCTGCGCCGCCAGAACGGGGCCATTGCTGCGATCGCCCATGGTGGTGGCCTGTTTACCGGCGACCCCGCCAGCGTCATCCGGGTGGTGAGCGAAACGGCGGCGGAGATCATCGATGTCGGCCGGGTTTCCGTCTGGCTGGCGGATACGATGCAGACCCGGGCGGGTACGCACGCTCCGGATCCGACCGATTTCATGTGCATCGATCATTTCGATGCGCGTGCCGGCAGTCATCTGCCGACCGATGGACGGCACATCTCGGTGGCCGGAATGCCGCGCTATTTTGAGGCATTGCTGCCTGAACGCGCGCTGGTGGTGGGGGATGCCCGTTTCCATCCGGCAATGACCGAGGTGATGACACTGCCGCGCTTTGGCGACAGCCTGGGCGCGCTGATGGATGCGACCGTCCGGGTCGACGGCCGGGTGGTCGGCATCCTGTGCTGCGAGCATTTCGGCTCCCCCCGGCATTGGGCGCAGGACGAGGTCAATTTCGTGGGCTCCCTGGCCGATCTGATTGCCCTTGCCCTGGTGGGGGCAGAACGCAGGCGCGCCGAGGCCGCCCTGATGGAGGCCAAGGAGACGGCCGAGCTGGCCAATCGTGCGAAAAGCGAGTTCCTGGCCAATATGAGCCACGAGCTGCGCACCCCGCTGAATGCGGTGATCGGCTTTTCCGAAATGATCGCGCTTGAGACGCTGGGGCCGGTCGGCAACCCCCGCTATCTGGAATATGCCCACGATATCACCGAGAGTGGCGGCCATTTGCTGGCGGTGATCAGCGACATCCTCGACATGTCGAAGATCGAAGCGGGGCGCCTGGATCTCGACGAGCGGCCGGTCGATCTGCGGGCAATGGCATCGCGTGCCCGGGGGATGGTTCAGGCGCGTGCCGATGCCGGCGGCATCACCCTGGAGACCGAGCTGCCGCCCGGCCTGCCACCGGTTCTGGTGGATGAGCGGCGCATGAAACAGGTGCTGCTGAACCTTCTTTCCAATGCGGTGAAGTTTACCGAGCCGGGAGGCGGGGTGACCCTGGCGGCGGTGCCGGGCAGGGATGGCGGCATGGACATCACCGTGACCGACACCGGCATCGGCATCGCCCCTGAGGATCTGCCCAAGGTGTTGACCCCCTTCGGGCAGATCGAGAGTGCCTTGAGCCGTCGTTTTGAAGGCACCGGGCTCGGCCTTCCCCTGTCCAAGGCGATCGTGGAGTTGCATGGTGGCCGGCTGCTGCTCGACAGCCGGCCTGGCCAGGGAACCACCGTCACGGTTCATCTGCCTGCGGCGCGGGTGGTCGGACGCGGCGGGCTCTGGTTGATGGGCGCCCCGGGCCGGCATCCTGCACCGGGGTGATCACGCGCGGGACCAGGCCCTGCAGGACAGGCGGTCCCGGCTCTGGCGGCAGGGGATCCCCCGGTGGTGGTGGCGGCAGGGCCAGAGCCGAAAGGGCCGTACCCAATACCGCCACACGCGCCAATGCCGTCACCGGCGGACAGAACCGGGCCGATCTCACTACATCAGCACCTGAACGAGACAGGTATCGGTTGCGGCCAGATTGTAGATATTGCTGCCGGTCACCTGACAGGCGGCCGTGCTGGTGACCACCGATCCGGTACCCGGCAGTCCGTCATCCAGTTCCACATCCAGCCGACGTGCCTGATCGACGGTCAGCAGGGGCGTTGAATTACCAGTGGTTGAGCCAGTGGTCATGCTGCCGATTCTGAGCCACACCCCGCTCGTTGCCCCAACCGTCGCCGAGACCAGCTGGTATTGTCCGCCCAGAGGCGTGGACGGCGCTGATGTGCCGCCTGGCGACATCTTGAGATTGGTCAGGAACTGAGCGGCGGTCAGATGACGCCAGGCCTCGAGGCTCTCCTGGTCGGCACCACTGCCTGACAATGTGCCATCACCGTTTCCTCCTTCCGCGTCCATGGCCAGAGTCCGACTATCCAGAAAGTCGCCGGGCAGGGCGCCATAGCGTTCCTGAAACTGACTGAAGGCGGTGCGGATGGCACCGACCTCCGATACGAAGGCCTGAACACGACTGTTCCCGACCATGCCCTGGGCCTGCAGAACGGTACCGACCAGCAGGGCGATGACCACAAGCGCAATGGCCACCTCGACCAGGGTGAAGCCGCGATCGTCTTCGGTTATGCCGGGCCCGGCGGCGGGATGGTTCGGATCGGGATGACCGGCTGCGGAACGGGTTCGGATGCTCGTCATTGTGGTGTGCTTTCACTTTCCGGGATGGACCGGCCGGGTGTCGGGGCCGGTCTGGTGGATGGCGGTGTGGTTGCAGGGGAGGGGGAAGCTGCAGGAAAGGGCAGGGGCCGCGGATCGGTGGTGAAGCCGCGATACAGGTCGATATCGGCGGGGGCGATCGTGCCGCCGGTGTCGTCGGGCAGAATCGTGGCGCGCAGGAAGACCACCAGTTCCACCGTATGGCTGGCATCGGTATCGGCGCGGAACAGCCGCCCCACCCAGGGCAGATCCTTCAGCACCGGGGCGCCGCTTTCGTCGAAGCGCGCGCGCTCTTCCATCAGCCCGCCCATGATCATGATCTCGCCCGACCGGATGCGCAGAACCGAGTCCAGCTCGCGGACCTCCACCACCGGCACCAGGCTTTCCACCTGGTTCTGAGAGGCGATGGCGACGCCCGGATCGGCGACCTCCCGGGCGATGCGGGTGATGGTCGGCCGGACGGTCATGACGACCGAGCGTTCATCGGCCGCGATTGCCGGTTGCACGCTCAGCACCAGCCCGATGGGTACGGTGTTCAGCTTCGAATTGACCGTCAGGGTCACGTCGCCGGTGTCGTCATCGGTCTCACGCTCGACGTCCAGGGTGAAGTAGACCGCGTTCTCGGCGACCTTGAGCAGCGCCGTCTGGTTGTTGAGCACGGTGAGGCGTGGGCTGGAGAGCGTGCGCACCGCACCGAAGCGGGCGGCCAGCCCGACCAGGGCGTCGATGTCGGATCCGCTCACCCGGATGCCCAGGACATCGTCGACCCCGTTTGCGATCCGCGCGGCCGGGGCGCCGAACCGGCCGGCGATGGCGACGTCTCCCGACAGGATCGCGGACCAGTCGATTCCGGCCTCGTAGCCTTCGTCGAGTGCGACCTCCACGACACGGGCCTCGATCAGAACCTGCCGTCCGGTGGTCCGGCGCAGGCCGGCGATGACCCGGCGGACGATGTCCTGGGCGTGGCGGTCGCCATAGACGGCGATTACGCCGGTGCGTGGGTTGACGCTCAAACGGGGCCGGCGGTCATCCGCCGGATCGGCGACCTGGGCGGCATCATCGCCGGGAATGCCGAGGGCGGCCGCCAGTGTGCGTATGGCATCGTTCCAGAAGGCGCCGTCCGTATGGTTGCGGATGGCGATGGACGAGCCGTTGCGGTCGGCCGTGCCGCCGCTGCCGGTGCCGACGGTGCCGAGTTCCGACGAGGCCGCGACGCCGCCATCCACCCGGCGAACCATGTCCGGCTGATCGATGCGGTAGATGCGGACCACCGGCCGATCGCGTTCGACCAGAAGCACGCCGCCTTCGATCCGGTAGACGAAATTCACCTGACGGCCGATCGCCGCCAGTGCCTTGCCGAGCGGCACGCCCGAGAGGCTGACCCGGACCATGCCGGCAAGGGTCGGATCGACCACCACGCCCACACTCGCCTGATGGGCCAGATCTTCCACCACCTCGACAATCGGGATCTGGCCGGCGACCCGGATGTCGACCGGGCGGGACAGAATGGCCCGGGCTTCCGGACCAGGCGCCGGATCGTCCAGCTCGCCATCCCCCTCCAGCGGGGGCAGTTGTGGCGGTATCGGCTGCGGAGCCGGCCTTGTATCCGGCGGTGGTGTCGCTGCAGGCACGCCTCCGATCGCCCGATAGTCGCGGCGCTCCAGACCCAGCGCCCGGTCGCGCGGATCGGCTGTGCCACAGGCGGTGAGAGCGAGGAGAACGAGGACGAGCAGAAAGGGCCGGGTGAGGCCGGGGGCAGCGGTCATGGACAGACCTCATCAGGCAGGATCCCGTCGATGCCGAGACAGATCTCCCGCCCGAGGGCGAGAGGGACCGCGCTTCTGCCTTCCGCCAGGCGGATGCTGACGGTGTCCCGGCCGACCGCATCGACCACGGGCTCGCCGGGACGGGCCGGCCCCGCCATTGCAATCCGCCGGCCGTTGATCCAGACCCGCCAGTCCGACCCCGGTCCGTGGGCAATGCCGTCGAGCTTGATGCGGCGTGCGACCGCAGGCGGCTCAGCCGCAGTCGGTCGGTCCGGGCTGCTCAGGCGGCGGCGGTGTTCCGACGGCTCCAGGGCAAGGGCGACAACGGTTCCAGGCGGGTCCGGCGGGATGGCGGGCGCCGCAAGGTCGCGGCGGGTAAGGAGAGGGGTCAGTGGATCCATGGCCTGGCCGTCGGGCAGGGAGGGCAGGCTGGCCGGATCGATGGTGGCGAAACGCAGAATGGCGCGGGCATGCGCCCTGCCTTCATCCGGGCGATCGGCCAGTTCCAGACGGTCGATCACGGCGCGGCCCGGCAGGACAGCCCGCATGGCCGCAAGCCCGGCACGGATTTCAGCATCCGAGGAGGCCGTCAATTCGGCGGTGACCAGAACCGGCCTGAGCCGGGGCAGAGCCTCCGCTGCGGGCGGATGCGGCAGCCGACGATCCGCCGGCCGGGGTGCCACCGCTTCGGCTGGGGCGTCGGAAAGCGACAGGCTGACGGTTCCGATGCCGGCCGCCATGGCCAGATCGTTCAACTGCCGGAGCAACGGGGCCGGCGCCGGCGGTGCGAAGAGTGGCCGCGGATCCGCTACAAGCCGCGCCACTCCCTGATCCAACCGCCAGGCCGCGGCTTCGGCCTGCCGGAAACGCCCCCGTGCCGCCTCGGCGGTCCGGGCCAGATCATCGGCATGCGCCCGTACCCGTTCCACCTCCAGTGCCATCGTCAGATCTGCGGCGATCACGGCCAGGCAGCCCAAGGCCAGAGCCGCCAGCCGGCGCGCGCGCACGGCCAGGCGGCCAGCGGGATCTTTGTCCATGGCCGCGGGTTGGCGCCGGGCGGCATGCCGTCGGAAGCGTCGGGCGGAAAGCCGCGGCCTGCAGGCCGTACCGGATCTGCCGGCATCGGCCGGAAGGGGGGTCAGGATCAGCCGGCCGCGGAACGGGCCACCTTCGGGGGCCGTGTCCCCGGCAGGGTCCGTGTCGCCACCGCCACTGAGTGCCGGAGCCTGGCGGATCAGGGGCGGGCGGCCGCCCGGGCCGGGTGGCGGGTCGGCAACCGTGGTCATGCCCAGCCCGGCGGCCGCGACGGTCTAGGCAAAACGCTGTCGCAGGGCGTCGGCCGCCGCGGCATCGTTGCGGGTGATCTCGATCTCGAGCGTCAAGCGGCCGGCCTCCGGGCCGGTCCCGTCGCGTCGATGATCCAGCCCCGTGATGGCCAGGCCTTCGGGCCTGAGCACCGCCAGGCGGTCGAGCACGCAGAGCAGGTCCACCGATGCCGCCTGTTCCATGGCGGCAAGCCCAGCCAGTGCAGAGGCAACGCGCATGCCCCCGGCCAGACGTCCAGGATCGGTGCCGCCCGCCGCTGCCGTGCGCAGATCGAACTCCGTGGCGAGCATAAGGTCGCGCTGGGCGGCAACCATCGCCTCGTCCACCAGGCCGGCAGCCTGCAGGCCGGGCAGGATCAGGGCGGCAAACAGCAGACTTGCGGCCGCCAGCCCGGCCAGAGTCCGGCTGCGGATCGGCTGATCACGCCAGGGCCGGGCAGCGACCGTGCCGGAGGCCGACATCGGCCCGAAGGTCCGGATACGCAGCGGTGGGGCCTCGTCAAGCAGGGCTGCGAGGGCCAGCCGGGTGAGCGGCCCCGGCTGACGACCTCTGTCCGGGCTGGTGGGGCCGGACATCGTGGCGACTGGCATGGCGACGACCGGCGGCCGATGATGGCGCAGCTCTGTCTCCTCCCCCTCAGGGAATGGGGTGACCAGCGGCGCATGGTCGTCGATCAGCAGCGTGATCAGATCGGGGGTGGTGTGATGCCGATGCAGGTGGCGACGGACTGCCCGGCTCCCATCCATGGCGGCTTCGACGGGGGTGAGGCCTGAAAGCGGGCGGCGGCTGGAGAAGACCGGCAGACCGGCTTCGCAAAGGATCTGATCGATCGCGTCGCCGGACGGCTGATCGGACGGCACCGGTACGTGCAGGGCCAGCCACTGCGCGTGGTGACTTTTTGCCAGGGCCATTCCGGCCGTCATTACCGGCGGCAGCGGCCGGAGATGCAGCCCGGCAATCGCCGCCGACCTGGTGCAGGCCTCAACTTCTGCCGAGGCGGGGACGAAGGCGAGTGCCAGCCTGTCCGGTCGGCGGGACGGATCGATGGCCGTCGCGCCACCGCCCATGCCGCCACCGCCCATGCCGCCACCGCCCGCTCCGCCGCCGGGCGGCAGGGGACGAATGGTGACGAAGCCGCGATCAAGACCGAGTTCGCCTGCAGCGGCGATGATGCGGCGGGTTTCGATCTGCCGGCGGATCCGTTGTCCCAGCCGGGGCAGGGCAATTGTTGCGACCCGTGGCCGGTCGTCTTCAACGATCAACGGCAGCGTACGGCGGAGCCCCTCGCGGCGCCCCGTTGCGGCCAGGGCGCGCCAGGCGGCCGGCGTGTCCGGGCCCGGGCAGAGGGTGACATCGTTCGGGCCCCGCGTCGCCAGCCAGAGCCGGCGGTCACGATCGAGCAGCAGAGCCCGGCGGGGCGAAGAGGGCAGGCGCAGTCTCATCCACCCACCTCCGCCAGCCCGGAATACAGCGCACCCAGCACCAGCCGGCCGATGCCGGCGACGACCAGTGCCAGAAACATGACCAGGGCCGGTTCCAGCAGGGCGGTCAGCCGATCGACCGAGCGTTCGATGCTGCGGTCCAGGGCGCGGGACGCGCTGCGGGCGGCGTCGGGCAGCCGACCGGCTGCCGCGCCCGCAACCAGCGGCGCCTGGGCGACGGCAGGCCAGGGTTCGAGCAGTGTGAAGGCCTCTGCCGGCGGAACCCCGCGAATGATCAGGCGGCGGACATTGCCGAGCTGCCGGGCAAGTTCGGGATCTGCGGCGCCGATGGCCGCCAGTTCCAGCGCCTCGGTGACGGGCGCACCGGCCTCGGCGGCCAGGATCAGGGCGCGCAGGCTGCGTGCCGCCGCCAACTGATGGCGCAGCCGGACGATCGGGGTCCAGCGGTCGAGCAGTCGGGCGACGGCCGGATGCCGGCGGACGATCAGCAGCCCGGCCACCAGTGCTGCGGGCAGGCCGATGATGACCCCGATGGTCAGGCCCGGAGCGTCACCCACGGCGATTGCCAGCTGCAGCGTCGGGTCGTCGCCTGCAACGCCGAGCTCGGCCATCAGCCCGGCAAGTTCAGGCAGCGCACCGCCGATGAGGGCGACGAGAGAGGCGAAGGTGGTGACGGCCAGCACGATCGGATAACGCAGTGCCCGGGTGATCCGGGCATGAATGGCGGCTTCGGTCTCGTGATGATGGGCAAGATCGTCGATCGCCGGCGCCAGCCGTCCGGTGCGCGCGGCGACCGCAAAGACCGCCGCGGCTACGGGCCCGAGATCCCGTTCGGCTTCGGTCGCGGCCTCGGCCGGGCTCTGCCCGGCGCGGATGGCTGCAGCCATGCCGCCGAAGCCCCGTGCAGCCGTGCGGGAAATGCCGCCCTGCGCCGCGGCATCCAGCGCGGCCGGCAGGTCACGTGCGGCTGCCAGGTGCAGGCCGACAGCAGACCAGGCTTCGGCAAGTGCTGCATGACGTTCGGCCGGGCCGGCCACCAGGCTGCCGGAACGGGCAAGTTTTTGCCAGAACCGGGCCAGCCCCTCCCGAACGGGACGGATCGATAGCGGATCGAGCCCGCGCGCCTCCAGCTGGCCAAGGGCCGTATCGACATCATCGGCCAGAATGCGGCCATGGAACAGGTTGCCGTCGGCGTCGACCGCGCGGAACCGCCAGTGACGCAGGACGGTGTCCCGTGGGTCCGCTGTTGGGAGTTGCATCATGGGCCGGGCGGAATCGGAGCGGTTGATCATGGCCGGTCCAACGGTCCCACCACCGCCTCTATTTCATCACGGGTGCTGAGGCCGCGCCGCTCGATCTCGCGGGCGTCGGCCAGCAGGCTGTGATGACCGCATCGGCTGAGATGTGCGGCCAGGTGCGGGCGTGCCGCATCCCCGGCAAGCAGGTCTTCGAAGGCGTCGTCGGGGATCAGCAGTTCGGCAACCGGTATCCGGCCACGAAAACCGGTGAAACCACAGGCTGGACAGCCGCTGCCGACGGTTCCCGGCCCGGGTGAGCAGTCCGGGCAAAGCCGCCGTACCAGCCGCTGGACCAGGATTGCCGCCAGAACACCCGCCAGCCGGCGCGGTGCAAGCCCCAGATCGCGCAGCCGATCGATGGTGCCCAGGGCATCGCCCGCATGCAGCGTGGTGTATACCCGATGGCCGGTGACGGCGGCACGATAGGCCATGGCGGCGGTGGTCTCGTCGCGCATTTCACCGATCAGCAGCACGTCGGGATCCTGGCGCATCAGCGACCGGATGCCGTCGGCGAAGCTCAACTCCGGCAGACGCGACAGGTCGGTCTGGCGAATGCCGTCCAGCGGATATTCCACCGGATCCTCCAGCGTCGCGACCGCAAGGCGTCGGCGGTCTATCAGGCCGGTCAACGCGCGCAGGGTCGTGCTCTTGCCGCTGCCGGTGGGGCCCGCGACCACCACGATCCCGTCGGGCCGGCGGGCAATATGGCGCAGCCCTTCGACGATGCGCGACGTGAGGCCCAGACCTTCGAGCTGGCGCAACCGGCGGTCGGCATCCAGCAGCCTGAGAACCACGGCCTCGCCGTGCACGGTGGGATGGGTCGCGATGCGGATCTCCACCGCCAGGCCGTCGATTTTGCTGGTGATCCGTCCGTCCTGGGGACGCAGGGTGACGACCGCATCCAGCCCCGCCATCACCTTGAAACGGGTGACGAGCCCTGAGGCGATGGCGGCATCCAGCAGGCGGAACGGGGTCAGCACGCCGTCGATCCGCAGGCGAATGCCCAGATGTCCCGGCGCCGGATCGAGATGCAGATCGGACGCGCCGGCCCGGACGGCGGCGGCGATCAGCATATCGGCAAGGCGTGTCACCGCGCTTTCTTCGGCATCGGCGGACGGCCGGTCGCGGAACGGGTCTTCGGGCATGTGCTCGGCCGCGATCGTCAGGCCGGGGGTGGCGCCGCTGCCGGCCGCCGCGGCAATCATGGCGTCGATCATCGGATCATTGCGATGCAACCGGCCGATCAGGCGGGCGAAGGCGGTTCGCCCGATAACCATGCGCCGCAGCTGCCCCGCATGGCCGAGCCGGCGGCGAATGGTTTCCGCTGCCGTGAGATCGTCGGGATCGATCATCGCAAGCAGCAGTTCGCCCCGTTCGACCCCCAGCGGAACGGCACCGGCGGTGACCAGCATCTCGGCCGACAACCCGGCCGGATCCGACGGCACCGGATGACCGGGCCAGGCGGCCAGGCCCGATTCCGCAGCCAGCACCGCCACGAGATCGGCCTCGTCGACCAGCCCCATATGTTCGATCGCACGCAGCAGTGATCCTCCGGGAAGCCGCTCTGCCTCGCGCCGGACCAGCCGGGCGGCATCCGCGGTCAGCAGGCCACGCGCCATCAACGCATCTGCCAGATCTCGTCCCCCAGTCTCCGACTTGCTACCGCTGATCATGTTCATAATGAAAATCCACTACCTATACAATTAAACCAAAAGATGTGGATCTAGATCGTTCAAGATGCATTATTGCCAACTACATCTCGTTTAAAGATTGCATACGCAAGGGGTCACGATTTGTCGAGTCTGAATCGCCTGAGACGCGTGAATACCGAAGACGGTTTCGTCTTGGTAGAAATTGCCGTCGCTGTGTTCGTGCTTGCTCTGCTTCTTGGCAGCCTTCTGCCGCTCCTGCGGGCGGAGATTGTCTCGGCACGAGGGGCGGCGACCGATCGACGAATGACGGCGGTCATGGCCGTTCTGGCGGCCGAGCTGGCCCGGAATGGTCGCCTGCCATGCCCTGCAGGCGGCATGGACGGCGTGGCGGAGACTGCCTGCAGCGGTGCCGCAATCGGCCGGGTGCCGACCGCGAGTCTCGGGCTGCCGACGGCAGCCGTTCAGGACGGCTGGTCGCAGCCATTCACCTATGCCGTGGATGCGCGTGCAACACAGACGGCGGATCTGACGGACTGGTGTGGCCGGGCCGACGGCTTCGATGCGCTGACGCTGGACGGGGCCACCCCACACCATCCCGTGGTGCTGCTTGTGGCACATGGGCCGGGTGGTGGCGCCTGGCTGGCCGGGGGCGGACGGGCACCGGGTGCCGCGTCGGACGCCGAGATCGAAAATGCCGATGACGATGCGATTTTCGCAACCGTGCCGATCGTCGCCTCAGGTCCCGACAGGTTCGACGATCGCATTCTGGCCTATGCGGAGCCTGCATTCACAAGCATGCATGACATCCATTGCCCCGTCGCGGCCGTCGGGTCGGGGCAGGGGGGATGATCAGCCGGCCGCCACGGTTGCCCGTGCGGCCGTGACCTCGGCTTCCAGCCGGGATGCCGCGGCCGTATCCGGGGCACCCACCTCCAGCGACGCACAGGCGGCGGCCAGACGGTGATAGCCGTAATTGGCCGCCAGCCCCTTCAGGGCATGCAGGGCACTGCGCCATGCATCCGCATCCCCCGTCGTGGCGGCTGCGGCGATCTGTTCATGGGTGCTGGCCGCACTTTCGGCGAACATGCCGTAAAGGGCGCGTGTCCGTTCAGCGCCGAGGGCCTTTTCGATCTCGTCGCGCCGCACCGGGTCGAGCACCGGGGCGGTCCTGTCGACGTCGTCGGATGGCTCGTCTTGCGTAGCCGGCCCGGAGGGCGGCCGTCCGTCATAAAGCAGGCCGGCCAGGGTGTCGCGCAGTTCGCCCCAGTTCACCGGCTTTGCCACAAAGGCATCGATCCCTGCGTCCAGATAGCGTGAGCGGTTTTCCGGCATCGCGTCGGCGGAGAGCGCCAGGATCGGCACCTTGCCATCCTCTCCCGGCCGTGCGCGGATCCGGCGGGTGGCCGTGACGCCGTCCATCCGCGGCATCTGCATGTCCATGACGATCGCATCGAAGGCGGTTCCGGCCGACATCTCGACCGCCGCCGCGCCATCCTCTGCCACCGCCACGTCGAAGCCCATGCGTTGCAGGGCCTCGTTCAGGAGTTCCCGATTGACCGGGTTGTCCTCGGCGATCAGGAGCCTGCGACCCTTGAACGCGGGCACGGCCATCAGCGTGCCGGCGTTGTGCCTGTCTGTCGATCGGGCGGGGCCGTCCGGATCGGGCTCCCGGCCGGCGGCATGTCCGCTCCGGGTCCGGCAGGGGAGCATGATCGTGAAGACGGACCCGACGCCGGGCAGGCTGTCGACGGTGAGTTCGCCGCCCATCGCCGTGGTCAGCCGACGCGAGATGGCCAGTCCCAGACCGGTTCCCGACGGCGGTGTCGCATCGTTCGGGGCGGTGGTGGCGTCAGAGCGATCCGTCGCCTGAACGAAGGGTTGGAAAATCGCATCCAGCGCATCTGCCGCAATGCCGATGCCGGTATCGGCGACCGCAATGGACAGGAAAGAGGGTGGATCACCCTCGCCCTTGACGTCGACGCGGATTTCGACGAAGCCGGTCTCGGTGAACTTGATGGCATTGCCGACCAGATTCATCAACACCTGCCGCAGGCGCATCGGGTCGGCCAGCACCGTCTCGGGAACAGCGGCGCCTCGGCGGATCGACAGATTGATCCCCTTCTGCGACGCCCGGCCTTCGAACAGCCCGACGACATCATCCAGCAGCCGGCCGATCACGACCGGTTCCTCGTGCAGGACCAGGCGCCCCGCCTCTACCTTCGAGAGATCCAGAATATCGTTGAGCAGCGTCATCAGCCCTTCGGCCGACCGGCGCATCGCCGTCACCCACCGCCGCTGCCGGCCATCCAGATCGGTGGCGGCCAGCAGATCGAGCATACCCAGTACCCCGGTCATGGGCGTGCGCAGCTCGTGGCTCATATTGGCCAGGAACATCGATTTGGCCGCGTTGGCGCGCTCGGCCGAGGCGCGTGCGGTCCGCAGATCCTGTTCAATACGATGCAGTCCGGTGCCGTCGATCGCCAGCACATCGGCGATCAGCCGGCCGTCGGCCATGGGGCGCGGTGTGGTGGCATAGAGCAGCACCCAGCGCGTCACGCCGTCACGGCCGTGAAACGGCAGGCCGAAGCCGGGCGGCGTATCGCCGCGGATCGCGGCCCGGATCGCGGGCAACAGGCGCTGATCGTCGCGCCGTGCCATTTCATCCAGCCGGCGCGGATCGGAACAGATCAGATCGGGGGAGAGGCCGCCGGTCAGATTGCGGATGCCGGCCCCGGCATAGAGCACCGCAATATCGCCGCCCGGATCCAGGCGGATCTGCAGGATTGCCCCCGGTACGTTGTCGGCGATGGCCTGAAAGCGCCGCCGTTCCGACGCCAGCGCCCGTTCGGCGGTCAGGCGCCGCCGTTCGACCGTCAGAAGCCCTCCCAGAACCACGGTGGCAATGATCCCGCTGAGGACGAGAAGGGGGCCGAACTGCCTCAACAGGCGACCGTCATGAACCAGGCCGTGGATGGCTGCGATCAGCACCATGGCCGGCACACCGACCACGGCACCGGCAATAAACAGATCGAACATCCGGATGCCGGTCTTGCGCCGCAGCGCCCACCAGCCCACCGACATCAGGCTGACCACCACCAGCGACAGGGCCGTGGGGATCGCGATCGGCCCGCCCTGCAGCAGCCGGGATGCAACCGTCGTGGCACCCACCACTAGCGTTGCGACCGGGCCGCCGAACGGAGCGGACAACAGAACCAGAACGGCCCTGCCGTCGAAAGCGATGTCGGGGGCGATCTCCACAGGGATCGCCATCGAAATCAGGGCCGAGATCGCGAAGATCAGCCCGACCACGATGCCGCGCGTCAGCCGGCTCATCTGCAGGCGACACTGTCCGAACGCACCGAAGGCGAGGGCGGCAAGCGCGATCACGCCCAGATTCTGTGTCAAGGGCAGCAGCAACGGGCCCCAATGCTGCATGAACATGTGACGGGTGGTCCCTGGGTGACGTCCATGGCGTGCCGCTGCCCGTCGCCGGTCGTGCCGCCTGTCGGCATTTTACACCGCCGCGATGTGCCGCGGTACTTGCAACGATGCATTTTCTTCCGAAACCGACAGTTGATTAAGAATAACAGTCATAATCCGGACGTGATCGCCGTTCAGCTGGAACCGCAACGGCTGTACAGGCATTCTGAGAGGGGGCGCCCTTGACGCCGCCAGGCTTTACGTTTACGTTAACGTCAAACAGCAGCCGGCTTGAGCCGGCCCGCATGGGGAGGTAAGGCATGAGCACCGACGATCTGGTCCGGCGCATGCAGGAGAAGGCCGCCAAGGGCGGGGCTCTTGGATCGACCGTCAAGTTCGAGCTTGAGGACGGGACGATCTTCATCGACGGCCGGTCGGCCCCTGCCGAGGTTTCGGCAGAGGATCGCGATGCCGACTGCACCATCCGCTGTTCCGCGGAAACCCTGGACAGGCTGATGACCGGCGATCTGTCGGCGACCATGGCCTTCATGACCGGCAAGCTGAAGGTCGAGGGCGACATGACGGTTGCGATGAAGCTGTCGTCGATTCTCTGAGTATACGGTCGGCTGCGGACGTCGTTCGACGCCTGCGGCCGGCGATCCGATGCTTCCGTCTGTCGACACCGGGTGTGTCCGGCAGATCCCCCCGGAAGCAGGTAAGGGGATGCAGGCCTTGTGGCTGCATCCCCTTTTTCGTGTCCGGACCCGATCAGGGACCGGTCCGGATGAAAAAGGCGGGACCCGGAAGGATCCCGCCTTTTCCACGCATGCGCCCGAGGCCGCCTGATCAGCCGGCCTGCTTCATCAGCCAGTCGCCATAGGCCTCACGCAGTTTCAGCTTCAGCAGCTTGCCGGTGGCGGTATGGGGCAGCTCCTCGACGAAAATCACGTCGTCGGGCAGCCACCACTTCACGACCTTGGTCTCCAGGTAGTCGAGCATGCCCTGCTTGTCGAGCGTCGCACCTTCGCGCCGGATCACCAGCAGCAGCGGACGTTCCTGCCACTTCGGATGGGCAACGCCGATGACCGCCGCTTCCTTAACGTCGGGATGGCCGACCGCCGCGTTTTCGAGATCGATGGAGCTGATCCACTCGCCGCCCGACTTGATGACGTCCTTGGCGCGGTCGACGATCTGGGCATAACCGTCCTGATCGACCGTCGCGATGTCGCCGGTGTCGAACCAGCCGTCCTCGTCGAGGATGTTCTCGTCATCGCGACGGAAATAGGACTTCAGCACCCAGGGACCGCGGACCTTCAGATGGCCGAAGGCGACACCGTCATTGGGCAGCTCGTTGCCGTCATCGTCGGTGATCCGCATTTCGACGCCATAGGCCGGCTTGCCGATCTTGGTCTGCAGCTTGTACTTGGCCTCCTGGTCCAGCGTCAGGTGCTTGGCCTTGAAGGTGCAGGCGGTGCCGATCGGGCTGAGTTCGGTCATACCCCAGGCATGGAGCAGGAAGGTGCCGTGCTTTTCCTGGAACTTGCGGATCATCGACTCAGGCGCGGCGGAACCGCCGACCACGGCGATGCGCACGCCTTCCATGCGCCGGCCGATCTCGTCCAGATGGTTGAGCAGGGCGAGCCACACGGTCGGCACGCCGGCCAGCACGGTCGGGCGCTCCATCTCGATCAGTTCGGCAAGACCGGGACCGTCCAGCCGCGGCCCGGGGAAGATCAGCTTCGCGCCGACCATCGGGCAGGCATAGGGCAGGCCCCAGGCATTGACATGGAACATCGGCACCACCGGCAGCACGGCATCGGTCGCCGAGATGCCGAGCGTGTCGGTCATGCACACGCCATAGGAATGCAGCACGTTCGAGCGGTGGGAATAGAGCACCCCCTTGGGGTTACCCGTGGTGCCCGAGGTGTAGCACAGCGACGAGGCGGTGTTCTCGTCGAAGCTGGGGAAGGCGTAGCTGTCGGAGTGATCCGCAATCAGCTCTTCATAGCAGATCGCGTTGGGGATCGACGTCTCGGGCATGTTGGCCCGGTCGGTCAGGATGACCACCGCTTCGACCGTCGGGATCTTGCCGATCAGCTTTTCGATGATCGGGACGAAAGTCAGGTCGACCAGGATGACCCGGTCTTCGGCATGGTTGACGATGTACTCGATCTGCTCGAGGAACAGGCGCGGGTTGATCGTGTGCAGGATCGCCCCCATGCCCGAGACCGCAAAATAGGCCTCGAAATGGCGATAGCCGTTCCAGGCCAGGGTGCCGACGCGGTCGCCCATGGCAATGCCGAAGCGCGAGGCGAGTGCATTGGCAAGCTGCTGCACGCGCTTATAGGCATCCGCATAGGTGTAGCGGTGGATGGGGCCTTCGCAGGTCCGTGACACGATCTCCACGTCGCCGTGAAACCTGGCGGCGTTCCTGATCAGCGGTGCGATCAGAAGCTGCGTGTCCATCATCTGGCCGCGCATGGATCCTCCCTTGGGATATGCAGTGGCGCCGCTCCGTCTTCCGGAGCCGCGTCGGCCGGCCGCGCCTGAACGGCCGTGTCCTGGAATGTCCGTCGCAACCCATGCCGCACGATACCGCTCCCCCAAGCGGGCCGCCGGTCGTTGTACGGGTTGCCGGCGGGGGCCAGACTACCGCGTCGGTACCGCTTTGTGAACTGGCTTGCACCCTGGCGAAGCCCGCAGAAAACCGCCATTTGCGCGCTTCCCGCAGCAGGTTCCGAAGAGGCGAAGATCTTCGCGTGTGCCGTGGGGTGATCCGTCTGGTGACCCGGGCATGGCCTCGTCAACGCAAGAGGCTGAGCGGTGTGCCGGAGACAAGAAAAAACCCTGCAGGCGAACCTGCAGGGTTTTTTCAATTGGCTCCCCGAGCCGGACTCGAACCAGCGACCCGGTGGTTAACAGCCACCTGCTCTACCGACTGAGCTATCGGGGATCAGTGCGTCCGGGGCCTTCGGTAGGGCATCCCGTCCGTGTCGTCTGTGGGCCGGGCTTTTATCACCGCCTTGCCCGCCTGTCCAGCTTTATTTTCGGTCGCTTCCAAGCTCTGTTCGGAAGTCTCCGGTATGCCGGCATCCTGCCGGGGCAGGATGGAAGAGTTGGAGGCCGGGGGCGGGATCGAACCGCCGATCGGGGATTTGCAGTCCCCTGCATTACCACTTTGCTACCCGGCCACCGGGTCTTCACTGCGGGCTGCCGTTCCGATCCGTGATCTGTCGATCCATGATCTTTCAGGCAGCGATGTCTTCAAGCCGTGTCGCCGACTTGGCGTCGATGACCGTCCCGTGACGGATCGCGTTTATAGAGAGGTCGGCTGGTGCGGTCAACCCCGCAATCGCTGCCTCACCGACGATCCGTCGCGAAGCCCAGTCTATCGGCTTGGATGGCCCCCGTCACGGCTCGTCTGCATCTGCGGCGGACGGCGTGATTGTCATCCCCTGCGGCCCCCGGTATAAGTTGCGGCGATGCGTCACCCGATGCCGCGTCGTCGTCTGACCGACCGGAAGCAGCCGAGAGCCCATAGCATGCACGACTACAGCGATGCCCGCCGCAACATGGTGCTGAGCCAGCTCCTCACCAACAAGGTCACCGACGAACGCGTGATCGAAGCCATGGGCGCGGTTCCGCGCGAGCGCTTCGTCCCCGCGAGCCATCGGGCCGTGGCCTATGTCGACGAGGATGTGGCGGTCGGCCATGGCCGTTTTCTCATGGAGCCGATGCTGTTCGCGCGGCTGCTTCAGGCCGCCGACGTGAAGTCGAACGAGGCGGTGCTCGACGTCGCCTGCGCCACCGGCTATTCGACTGCGGTTCTCGCCCGCCTCGCCTCGGCGGTGGTGGCGCTGGAGGATCAGCCCGAACTTGCCGAACAGGCGGGTGAACTGCTCGATCAGCTGGGGGTCAGCAATGCCGCCGTGGTGTCGGGCCCGGTGGTCGACGGCTATGCCGCCCAGGCGCCCTACGACGTGATCGTCGTCGAAGGCGCGCTGGAGGTGGAGCCCAAGGCCCTGCTGGACCAGTTGGCCGATGGCGGCCGCCTGGTCGCGGTGATGAACGACGATGGCCGCGTCGGCCGCGCGACGATCTTCACCAATTATGCCGGGGCGATCGCCCGCCGGACCCTGTTCGATGCCTCGACGCCGCATATCGCCGCCTTCCGCAAGAAGGTCGGCTTCGTTTTCTGACGACGGGACCATCGTGCATCCCGGGTGACGGGACCCGGAATGCGCGACTGCCGGGCGGGGAGGCCCGGTCGACATCCACGGATGGGGAGACGGGACGGTGAAACGATCGGTACTCGCGGCGGTGCTCGCCGCCGGCACCATGCTGGCGACGCCCTTCGTCGCTTCGGCTGAATCGCTTCAGGATGCGCTGGTCTCGGCCTATGCCGGCAATCCGCGCATCGATGCGATCCGTGCCCAGCTGCGCGCCGTCGACGAGAACATCCCCACCGCTCTGGCGGGTCGCAGGCCGCAGGCGCAGATCCAGGCGAGTGCCGGTCGTGCCGGAACTTCGGTCCAGAACAGCAAGACATACGGCACAGATCCGCGCTCGGTCACCCTGCAGATCACCCAGCCGGTCTGGACCGGTGGGCGGGTGGATGCACAGCTGGGCCAGGCCGAGGCGCAGGTGCTCGCCACCCGCGAGCAGGTGCGGGCGATCGAGCAGGACGTCCTGCGCGAGGCGGCGTCGACCTATGGCGATGTTTTCCGTGATCGTGCCGTGGTCAATCTCAACGAGAACAATGTCCGCGTGCTGGAGCGTCAGCTGCAGGCGACGCGCGACCGGTTCGAGGTGGGCGAGGTGACCCGGACCGACGTCGCCCAGGCCGAAGCCCGGCTGGCCAGTGCCCGGGCCGATCTGACCGCAGCGCAGGGCGCATTGGCGAGTTCCGAGGCGACCTATCTTCGCGTCGTCGGCCGCACGCCCGAGACGCTGGAGCCGCCGCGTCCCTTTCCGGAGCTGCCCGTCACCCGCGCCGACGCCATCGGCCGCGCCCGCGACGACAACCCCTCGGTGCGGGCCGCCCGTTACACCGTCGATGTCGCCGAGCAGCAGGTGAATTCGGCCCAGGCGACCCGCATGCCTCAGGTCTCGGTGGTCGGCAGCCATCAGCGCGAGCGCGACAGCTCTTATGCGCTCGACCGGACGGAAGACAGCCGGATCGTCGCCCAGGTCACCGTGCCGCTCTATCAGGGCGGCGGCGAGTTCGCCGGCATCCGGCAGGCCAAGGAAACCCGTGCCCAGCGGCGCGGCGAGCTGATGACGGCCGAGCGTCAGGCCGTGGAGGGTGCCACCGCCGCCTGGGAGCAGCTGCGGTCCGCTCAGGCCTCGATCGCCTCGCTGGACGCCGCCGTGCGTGCGGCAGAGATCGCACTGGAAGGCGTGCGAGAAGAGGCAGCCGTCGGCGCCCGCACTACGCTCGACGTGCTCGATGCCGAACAGGAGCTCTTTATCGCCCGGGTCAATCTGGTTCGGGCGCAGCGCAACGTCATCGTCGCCGGTTTCGAACTGGCGGCGGCGG
The DNA here is from genome assembly GCF_039634785.1 of Tistrella mobilis. NCBI lineage: Bacteria > Pseudomonadati > Pseudomonadota > Alphaproteobacteria > Geminicoccales > Geminicoccaceae > Tistrella > Tistrella mobilis. The sequence goes on from NZ_JBBIAB010000005.1 coordinate 42,138, forward strand.
TGGGTGCGCTCGACATCCAGGCGATTTCCGCCGATGTACCCGTCTACGACCCCCAGGACAATTACCGAGAGGTACGCGAAGCCTGGTGGGGGACGGGCGACTGACCGGAGGGATTGCCCTCCGACCCACCCCGAATGTCGGCCCAACCGGCCCCGCCCGCAGCGGGGCCGGTTCGTCGTTGCTGGCATTCATCGGCCGACTGCCTTAGAGTGGCGGCAACCGGACACGCGCGAGGAGCCCCAAGGGGCCGATGACCGACAGGACTCAAAACCAGGAACCGTCGATGGAGGAAATTCTCGCCTCCATCCGGCGCATCATCGCCGAAGAGGACGGTGAAGAGGGTGGTGCCGCGGCACCGGCTGCGGCCGGTGGTACGCAGCCGCCGCGGGACGATCGTGAGGATGTGCTCGACCTGATCGATGTGGTCGAGCCCGATCCCTTCGACGATCCGGCGCCGGAGCCCGAACCCGATCCGCGCGGCGGCAACGATTTCGACGAGGACGATTTCGGCCCCGGCCCAAGCTTTGCGGCGTCTGCCGACGACGATCTGTTCGACGACGAGCCCGCCAGGCCCGAGGCACCTGCGGCCGATCCCTGGGATGCGCTTCAGGACGACGAGGATGACGACTTCGCCTCGGAACCGGAGCCGGACCCCGAGCCGGAACCCGAACCCGCGCCGCCGCCCCGTCCGGAGCCGGCACCGGCACCGCGGCCTGCGGCAGCCGATGGCGACGGGCTGATGTCGCAGGCGGCAAGTGCGGCGACGGTCGCGGCCTTCGCGACGCTCGGCCAGGCCCTGACCGGCGGCGGACCGACCGAGGGGCGGCCCCAGGCGGCCTTTGGCGGCCGGACGCTGGAAGAGCTGGTCGCCGACATCCTGCGCCCCCTGCTCAAGGACTGGCTGGACCAGAACCTGCCGCCGATGGTGGAACGTCTGGTACGTGAGGAAATCCAGCGGCTCGCGGAACGCTCGCTGCGTTCGTGAACCGCAGGCTGTCCGGCGGGCGTGCCCGCGGGCACGCCCTGATCACGCCGGACGGGGACGAAAGGCCGGATCATCCGGCCGACGCCGCGCCCGGCCCTGCACAGATCGGCGGCCGGTGAGCCTGTTCGGGCCCGACCGACCGCCCCAGAAGACAGCGGAACGGAACGGCATGCTGGACAAGACCTTCAGGCCTCAGGAGGCCGAGGCGCCGATTTACGAAGGCTGGCGCAAGAGCGGAGCCTTCCGCGCGGATGTGCGCTCGGGGGCGGACCCGTACACGATCATGATGCCGCCGCCGAACGTCACCGGCAGCCTGCATATCGGCCACGCGCTGACCTTTACCATCCAGGATGCGCTGATCCGCTATCGGCGCATGACCGGGCGCGACACCCTGTGGCAGCCCGGCACCGACCATGCCGGTATCGCGACCCAGATGGTCGTGGAGCGCCAGCTGGCCGAGCAGGGCATCACCCGCAACGATGTCGGCCGCGACGGGCTGATCGACCGGATCTGGACCTGGAAGGAACAGTCGGGCGGCCGCATCCTCGACCAGTTGACCAGGCTGGGGGCCTCGGCCGACTGGCCGCGGGAACGCTTCACCATGGATCCGGCCTTCTCCGCCGCGGTGCGCAAGGTGTTCGTCACCCTGTACAAGCAGGGGCTGATCTACCGCGACAAGCGGCTGGTCAACTGGGACCCGAAGCTGAAAACTGCGATCTCGGATCTGGAGGTCGAGCCGAAGGAAGTGAAGGGCAATTACTGGCACCTGCGCTATCCGCTGGCCGACGGCTCGGGCCGCCATATCGTGGTCGCAACCACGCGCCCCGAGACCATGCTGGGTGATACCGCCGTTGCGGTGCATCCCGACGACGAGCGCTATGCCGACCTGGTCGGCAAGGAAATCCTGCTGCCGCTGACCGGCCGGCGGATCCCGATCGTCGCCGACACCTATTCCGACCCCGAGAAGGGGTCGGGCGCGGTCAAGATCACGCCGGCGCACGACTTCAACGACTTCGAGGTCGGCCGCCGGCACGGTCTGGACATGATCAACGTGCTCGACGCCGATGCCCGCATCGTCGACGAGCCGGTGATCCCGGCCGCCTATCGCGGTCTCGACCGGTTCAAGGCCCGCGAGCGGATCGTCGCCGATCTCGAGGCGGCGGGGCTGCTGGAGGGGATCGAGCCGGTCACCCATACCGTTCCCTATGGCGACCGTTCGGGCGTGGTCATCGAGCCCTGGCTGACCGATCAGTGGTATGTCGATGCGCCCAAGCTCGCCATCCCGGCGGTCGAGGCGGTGGAGACCGGCAAGACCGTCTTCGTGCCGAAGCAGTGGGAAAACACCTATTTCGAATGGATGCGCAACATCCAGCCCTGGTGCGTGTCGCGCCAGATCTGGTGGGGCCATCGCGTGCCGGCCTGGTACGGGCCCGACGGCACGGTGTTCGTCGAGGAAACCGAGACCGAGGCCAAGGCCGCCGCGGCGGCCCATTACGGCGAGACCGTCGATCTCACCCAGGACAGCGACGTGCTCGACACCTGGTTCAGCTCGGCGCTCTGGCCTTTCGGCACCCTCGGCTGGCCCGAACAGACCGCGGAACTTGCCCGTTACTATCCGGGCGATGTGCTGGTGACCGGCTTCGACATCATCTTCTTCTGGGTCGCCCGGATGATGATGATGGGCCTGCACTTCATGGGCGACGTGCCGTTCCGCACCGTCTACATCCACGCCCTGGTCCGCGACGAAAAGGGCCAGAAGATGTCGAAGTCGAAGGGGAACGTCATCGACCCCATCGACCTGATCGACAAATACGGCGCGGATGCGGTGCGTTTCACCCTGCTGGCGCTGGCGGCCCAGGGCCGCGACGTCAAGCTGGCCGAAGCGCGGGTTGCGGGGTATCGCAACTTCTCGACCAAGCTCTGGAACGCGGCACGCTTCGCCGAGATGAACGGGGCGGAGAGCGTCGAAGGCTTCGCCCCGACATCGGTCAGCCATGTGCTGAACCGCTGGATCGTGGGCGAGGCGGCCCGGGCGACCCGGGCCGTCACCGAGGCGATGGAAGCCTTCCGCTTCAACGAGGCGGCCCAGGCCGCCTATCGCTTCACCTGGGATATCGTCTGCGACTGGTATCTGGAGCTGGCGAAGCCGATCCTGCAGGGCGGCGAGACCGCGGCTCTGGCCGAAACCCGGGCGACGCTCGCCTGGGTGCTGGACCAGATCCTGCTGCTGCTCCATCCCATGATGCCGTTTATGACTGAGCAGCTCTGGGAAACCCGTCCCGGCAGCCGCGCGCCTGCGCAGGCGATTACCGGTACCTGGCCGGTGCTCGATCCCGCGACGCTCGCCGATCCGGCGGCCGATGCCGAGATCGGCTGGCTGATCGAGGCGGTCTCCGCCGTGCGCAGCGTGCGCTCGGAGTTGAACGTGCCGCCGGCCGCCAAGGTGCCGGTGCTGTTCCGTGACGCGTCCGAGGCGACCCGCAGCCGTGCGGCGACCCATGGCGACGCGCTGGCCCGCCTGGCCCGGGCCGAGCGGATCGAGTTCGTCGACGGCGAAGTGGCGGGCACGGTGGAGACGATCGTGAACGGCGAGGTGGTGCTGCTGCCGATCGCCGACGTCATCGACGCCGCTGTCGAGATCAAGCGTCTGGAAGGCGAAATCACCAAGCTCGACCGCGACATCGCCGGCATCGACAAGCGGCTCGACAACCCGGCCTTCGTCGCCAAGGCGCCGGAAGAGGTGGTGGAGGAGAATCGCGAGCGGCGCGCCCAGGCGGTTGCCGATCGTGAGGCGCTGTCGAAGGCGCTGGCGCGCGTCCAGGCGATGCGCCGGAACTGATCCACTGATCGCACCGGACGGCCGCATTCTTCCCGGATGCGGCCGTTCGTTTTGCCTCAGACATATGATGACCTGAAGTCTCGGAGCCCCCGCCCGATGTTCGTCGTCCATGATCTGTCCGGCCTGGCGCTGCTGGTCGGCGCAGCCTTTGTCGCCGGCGTGCTGAACGCCCTGGCCGGCGGCGGCAGCTTTCTGACCCTGCCGGCCCTGATTCAGGCCGGCGTTCCGCCGGTCATGGCCAATGCCACGGGCACGGTGGCCTTGCTGCCGGGATATGTCGGCAGCTGCTGGGGCTATCGCGCCGAGATGGGCCCGGCCTTTCACGGCCGCCGGCCCTGGCCGCTGCTGATCGCCGCACTGGCGGGCGGCCTGCTGGGGGCCGGGCTGCTGGTGGTAACGCCGGACGATGTGTTCCGCGGGCTGGTGCCCTGGCTTCTGGCGGCAGCCACCCTGCTGTTTGCCGCCGGCGACCGCATCGCCCGCGCACTCACCCGCATGGGGGCCGGGGGGCCGGCGCAGATGGTGGCCGGGCTGTTCCTGGTCTCGGCCTATGGCGGCTATTTCAACGGCGGGGTGGGTATTCTGCTGCTGGCGCTGTTCACCGTCATGGGCATTGCCGATCTCAACGCCGCCAACGCGCTCAAGAACCTGATGTCGGTGGTGCTGACGACGATTGCGGTGGCGGCCTATGCCGCGGCCGGTGTGGTTGCCTGGCAGCCGGCTCTGGTGATGGCGGTGGCGGCGGTTGCAGGCGGCATCGCCGGTGCGCGGCTGGGCCGCCGCATTCCGCGGCCCTGGCTGAAGGCGGTGATCATCACCATCGGTGTCGCGATGACCATCGCCTTCTTCCGGGCCGGCTGACGGGCTGCCGTCAGCGCGGCTCGTTCCAGTGGATCATCGGCAGCCCCGCCACGGGCGCCCGGAAGAAGGGAATGGTGGTGCCGCGCAGGCTGCCCAGATAGACGGTCTGCAGGTCGGGGCCCCCGAAGGTGACGCTCGCCATCCAGGGGGCGATGGTCCCCTGGGCCTGCATCATGTCGTCGACGGTGATCGTGCCCGCGTCGAATTTGGCCATATAGGCGCGGGAGATCTCGGGATCGCCGTCGTCCAGCAACACCCGCAGCTCACCCTCTGGCGTGATCGCGACCAGCCGGTCGACCATGATCAGCGTGCACCACAGATTGCCGAAGGCATCGAAGGCGATGCCGTCGGGGCATCCGCCCAGATGGGTGGGGCCGAAGATCTCGCGATCGGTCAGCCGCACCCCGGCCGGATCCTCGACCACCCGCATCCGGGTGATGTGCGGGCCGGTGGTCTCGACGATGTAGAGCCAGTCTTCGTTTGCGTCGAAGCGGATCTCGTTGGTGAAGGCGAATCCCTCTGCCACCACCCGCAGCCCGTTCTGGTCGACCACCGCGATATAACCGTCGCGCACGCGCCGGGCGGCGGCCTCGGTCCAGGGATTGACCCGGGTGGAGACCGTCAGCCAGATCCGGTCGCGGCTGTCGCGCAGGACGAAATTCACCTTGCCGATCGGCTGGCCGTCGATCGTGTCGTAAAGCGTGCGGACCTCGCCGTCGCGGGTCATGACTTCAAGAAGATCGGTGCCGAAATTGGAGATCAGGATGTCGCCATTGCGGGCGAAGGCGAGCCCGTTGGGCAGGGTGCCCTGGGTGAATTTGGCCTCGAGCGCGCCGGCCGTGGCCTGATCGGCGGTGGCGAAGCGGGCATCGGCACGCTGGGCGATGAAATGCTGACTGCCGTCCGCGGCGATGCGGGTGACACCCCCGCGGGCATCGGCCGCCCAGAGCGTGCCGTCACGTTCGGCCAGGATGCATTCCGGGCGCTGCAGATCGCGGCCGATGGTGCCGATCCGGTCGCGATCGGCGGTGAAGCCATCCAGCGGATTGCGGGACATGAGCGGGCGTCTCCTTCCCTGAAGCCGTCAGCCGGTTCAGGGAGCGGCCTTCTATGAGCCATGCACTACCCGATACCGGGCCGGCGGATGCCGGCGCATGATGGGACAGTGTTCCGCCGCAATCTGCAAGACTGAACCGCCTCTCCGCCCACCTCAGAGCGTTCGGGGCGCCCGATGCAGGTGCCAGCTTTCCGGAAGCGTGAAGCCGGGCAGGTCGCCGCGGATCAGAGACAGGGCGACGGCCGCCACTTCCTGATCATAGGCCTTGCCGCCATGGCGGGAGAGTTCCTCGGTCACCGCCGCAAGGTCCAGATGGCGTCGATAGGGGCGGTCGGTCAGCATGGCGTCGATGACATCCGCCACCATGACGATCCGCACCGGCAGGGCGATCTGGCGGTCGGTCAGCCCGCGTGGATAGCCGCTGCCGTCCAGCCTTTCATGGTGATCGGTTACGATGGTCCGGACGATTTCAGGCAGATCGATCCCGTCCATCATCTCGATGCCGATGCGGGCATGGGCGCGGATCAGGGCGTATTCCTCCTGCCGCAACCGCCCGGGCTTGACGAGCAGTTCGGTGGGCACCCCCAGCTTGCCGACATCATGGAGGACGGCACCGAGCCGGATCATCTCGCGGGCTTCGTCGTCCAGATCGAAGGCGGCGGCGATCGCTTCCGACAGCTCCGCGACCTGGCGCTGATGGCCGGCGGTATAGGGATCCCGCGTCTCCACGGCCGTGGCGAGCGCGTCGACGGCGGTCTTCAACGTCCGGGTCAGGCGCCGGCGCAGCGCTTCCTGTTCCACGACCAGGGCATGGGCGCGTTCGCTCAACTGATGGATGACGGTGATGTCGTTGCCGGTGCCGATGACCCGCCTGACCATGCCGTCCGGGCCGCTGAGCGGAATCAGCGTGGTGCGCCACCAGCGTCGCCCGGCCGGCAGTTCAAGGCATTCCTCGTAGGTCAGCGGCACCCGTTCGGTCACGCAGACTGCGTAATTGCGGCAGACCTGGGCGGCGACGTCGTCGGGCAGGAACTCGTCCATGCGCAGCCCCGCCTTTTCGCGAAAGCTCAGGCCGGTGGCATGCGCATGGGCCGCATTGTTCGCACGAAAGATGAAGCCGTCCTCCGCGGGATCGACCACGAAAGCCGGCGCGGCGATCAGATCCAGGATCGTCGCCAGATCGTCACCCGTCGCATTCAGCAGCAATGTCGCGATGCGGCTGGAAGAGCCGCCGGCCTCGCCGTCTTCAGTCACGTGTCGCCCGTCCCGCAGAGTATGAAGCGACCCAGACTATCATCCTCCATTCCTGAAAGAACGTTTAAAGCGGTGGATGAGATGCGCGTATCAGGCGTGCGGCACGTTCATGGCATGTCGAGGCCGAGATCCAGGATCGGCGCGCTATGGGTGAGCCAGCCGGCCGAGATCAGGTCGACGCCACTGGCTGCGACGGCGCCGACCGTCTCGCGGGTGATCCGGCCCGAGGCTTCGGTGATCGCACGCCCGCCGATGCGGGCCACGGCCTCGGCAAGTTCTGCCGGCGTCATGTTGTCGAGCAGGACCGCATCGGCGCCCGCTTCCAGGACCTCGTCCAGCTGATCCAGGCGGTCGATTTCGACCTCGATCTTCACCAGATGGCCGACATGGGCGCGGGCGCGACGGATGGCGATGCCGGCACCGCCTGCGACCGCGATGTGGTTGTCCTTGATCAGCACCGCGTCATCCAGACCGAAGCGATGATTGGCACCGCCGCCGGCCCGCACGGCGTATTTCTCGAGCGCGCGGAGGCCGGGCGTGGTCTTGCGGGTGCAGGTGATCCGGGCCCGATGGGGGGCTGCGGCGGCAACCAGGCCGGCGGTGGCGGTGGCGATGCCGGCCAGCCGGCAGGCGAGGTTGAGCGCCACCCGCTCCGCCCCCAGCACCGAGCGGGCAGGCCCCTCGATCGTCATCACCACGTCGCCGGGGGCCACTGCGGCGCCGTCGGGGATGATGATCCGCGTCTCCACCCCGGGGTCGAGCAGATGGAAGGCGAGGGCCGCGACGGTGCCGCCCGCCATCACCCCGGGCTGACGTGCGGCCATCACCGCCGCCATGCGGGCCTTGGCGGGGATCACGGCGGCCGAGGTGATGTCGCCGGCACGGCCCAGATCCTCGGTCAGGGCTGCGCGCAGGATCGGCTCCACCAGGATGTCGGGAAGAGGAGAGAGGTCAGGCAGGGACATGGCGGCGCTCCCGGAGGGCGAGGGGGGTGGTGTCTGCGCGCTGATGGGCGCCGACGCTGTCGGGGCGGTCACGGGCGGCTTCCGCGATCAGACGGCAGACCAGGGCGCGGTCGGCAATCGCCGCCGGCAGCTGCGGGTCGGCCTCGATGGCGGCTGCAAGACCGATCAGGTGGTCGAGCCCTGCGGCATCGCGCAGCACGCCGGCCTGACGGGACATTGCGGTACGCAGGCGCCCGATCGCGACCGCGCCCTCGCCGGTTCCGGCCCGGCCGGTGCGAAGGGCCGGCCGGATGACCGGAGCGCGGGCATCGGGGGAGGTGGAAAGAATGTCGCGAGCCACCCAGCCGCCGCAGACCAGGGCTTCGAGCAGCGAGTTCGACGCCAGACGGTTGGCGCCGTGCAGCCCCGTCGCGGCCACTTCGCCCGCGGCCCAGAGGCCGGGAATGCCGGTGCGGCCGGCGAGATCCACCGCAATGCCACCCATATGGTAATGCGCAGCCGGCGCAACCGGGATCGGCTGCGATGCGGGATCGATCCCCGCCTTCCTGCAGGCCGCGGCGGCGGTCGGGAAGCGCGCGGCGAAGCTGGGGCCGATCGCGGTGCGGGCATCCAGGAACACCCGATCGCCCGCGTCGATGGTGGCGGCGACCTGCCGGGCGACGACATCGCGAGGGGCGAGGTCGCCACCGGGGATGCCGGCCATGACCGGTCGTCCGGCGCCATCGATCAGCACCGCCCCGGCGCCGCGGATCGCTTCCGAGGCGAGCGGCATGGGATCGCCGCCGAGATCCATGGCGGTCGGGTGGAACTGCACGAATTCCAGGTCGCGAAGCCGGGCGCCGATCCGGGCGGCGAGGGCGAGGCCGCGGCCAGTGGCGCCGGGTGGATTGGTGCTTTGGGCGTAGAGCCCGCCGATGCCGCCGGTGGCGAGCACGATGGCCGGGGTACGGATCATCAGCCGGCGGCCGGCCAGATCGACGATGATGCCGGCGATCCGGCCCCGGGCATCGGTCAGCAGGGCCGTGGCTTCGGCATTGTCGAGCCGGCGGATGTGGGGTGCTGCGGCCGCCCGGGCGGTGAGCGCGGCAAGGATCGCCCGGCCGGTCGCATCGCCCCCGGCATGAAGGATCCGCGCCCGGCCGTGGGCGGCTTCCAGACCGCGGGCCGGACGGCCATCGGTACCGGGGTCGAAGGTCACACCCGCGCTTTGCAGCCAGTCGATGCAGCCGGGTCCGGCCGCCGTCACCAGGGCCGCGACCAGGGGATCGACCAGACCTGCGCCGGCGGCCGCGGTATCGGCGGCATGAAGGGCCGGGCTGTCGTCCGGTCCGGTGGCGGCGGCTATGCCGCCCTGGGCCCAGCCGGTGGCTGCAGGTCCATGCGCCAGAACCACCACCTGGCAGGGGGCGAGATTGAGCGCCGTGGCGAGACCGGCGGCACCGGCGCCGACCACGACCACGCCGGTCGTCAGTGTTTCGGTCGGTGGGTCGAGAGGCGTGAACATGGCCGTCACCGGATACTGAGCATGCGTTCCACCGCCCGGCGCGCATCCCGGGCGATATCGTCGGGCACCGTGACCTCGTGGCTCATGGTTTCCAGCGCGCGCCGGATGCCGGGAAGGGTGATGCGCTTCATATGCGGGCACATGTTGCAGGGCTTCACGAACGAAATGTCGGGGAAGCCGGCGGCGACGTTGTCGCTCATCGAGCATTCGGTGATCAGGGCGACGCGCGGCGGGCGCCTGAGTGCGACGAAGTCGATCATCTCGGCGGTCGAGCCCGCGAAATCCGCTTCGGCGACCACCTCGGGCGGGCATTCGGGATGGGCGACCACGGTGACGCCGGCATGTTCCGCGCGCATCCGGCGGATGTCCTGAGGGGTGAAGCGTTCATGAACCTCGCAGGCGCCATCCCAGGTGATGATCCTGACCCGGGTCCGCGCCGCGATGTTTCGCGCCAGATAGCCGTCGGGGATCATGATCACCTCGGGCACGCCCAGGCTTTCGACCACCTTCAGCGCATTGCCCGAGGTGCAGCAGATATCGGAGGCCGCCTTCACCTCGGCGGAGGTGTTCACATAGGTCACCACCGGCACGCCCGGATGCCGGGCCCTGAGTGCCGCCACATCGGCGGCGGTGATCGACTCGGCCAGCGAACAGCCGGCCATGTCGTCGGGGATCAGCACCCGGCGGTCCGGGTTGAGGATCTTGGCGGTCTCGGCCATGAAATGCACCCCGGCCAGCACGATCACCGCGGCATCGGTCGCCACCGCCTCACGCGCCAGGGCCAGGCTGTCGCCGACGATATCGGCGACGCCGTGAAAGATCTCGGGCGTCTGATAGTTGTGGGCCAGGATCACGGCATCACGCTCGCGCTTGAGCCTGCGGATCTGCGCCACCTCTTCGGCATGCACGGCCCATTCGATCTCGGGCATCAGATGGCGGAGCGGGGCCGGCATCGGCACGGCGGGCTGAAAGGCGGTCATCGGCTCGATCTCCCGAAGCATCCCCCGGGGAAGGCATTAATGCTCAAGTTGAGCATTTCCAGGGGGTGAAAAATCCCGGCACGGCCGGGCGGTCAAATATAGTCAGAATGAGCATAAGACAGTCAAGCTTTTCGGGAACGTCTGGCGCCATCCCGGCGTTGCGGAAATGCGTACGCATGGTGCGCGCAGCAAGCATCACGGGAGAGCAGAGACATGTCCGACGAAACCGTTCCCGTCCCCGAACGGAGGCGTCGTCCCTGGGCGCTGTGGATCCTGGCCGCCGTCCTGGTGCTGATCGGCCTGGTGCTCGCCATCGGCGGCGGCTGGCTGCTGGCGCTCGGCGGCTCGGCCTATTACCTGCCGGCAGGGCTTGGGCTGATCATTTCCGGCGGGCTTATGGCCATGCGACGCTGGTCCGGCTTCTGGGTCTATGCGACGGTCTTCGTCGCCACGCTCCTCTGGGCCTTCTGGGAAGTCGGGATGGACGGATGGGCGCTGGTGCCGCGGCTGGTCGGGCCGCTGGTGCTGCTGCTGATCGCTGTCGCCCTGACGCCGATGCTCCGTCCGGTCCGTCTGCATGCAAGCGGGGCGGTGGCCGGTGTGGTGGTGCTGATCGTCGCGGCGGTTCTGGTCGGTGTCGTCGTGGTCCAGAATGCGCCGGAGCGTCAGCTGGCCAATCTGCCGCCCCCGGGCCGGATGGAAATGACCGATCCCTCTCTGCGGGATACCGGGGCCGACTGGCCGGCCTATGGCGGCACCTATTCCGCCCGCCGGTGGTCGCCGCTGGACCAGATCACACCTGCCAATGTCGACGGGCTGGAACGGGCCTGGGTCTACCACACCCGCGATCTGCCGAGCGAGGCGGCCGAGGGGTCCTATGGTGCCGAGACCACCCCGCTCAAGATCGGCGACACGCTCTATCTCTGTTCCGCCAAGAACATCCTGATCGCGCTCGACGCCGAAAGCGGCGAGGAGCGCTGGCGCCACGACCCGGGCGTCGAGGATCGCTTCATCCCCTATACGGCGGCCTGCCGCGGCGTCAGCTACTACGAGGTCCCTGACCGTGACGGGGGGCCCGATGCGCCGGCCGCGGAGATCTGCGCGACGCGGATCATCGAGGGCACGCTCGATGGTCGCATTCTGGCGGTGGATGCCCGCACCGGCGCACCCTGCGTCGGCTTTGGCGAGAACGGTGCCGTCGACATCAAGCAGGGCATGGGCCCGGTGGTGCCGGGCATGGTGTCGATCACCTCGCCGCCGGTGATCGTGCAGGGGGTGATCGTGACCGGCCATCAGGTGCTGGATGGTCAGAAGCGGGATGCCCCCTCTGGCGTGATCCAGGCCTATGATGCCGTCACCGGCGAGCTGCGCTGGGCGTGGGACATGGCCCGCCCCGACATCACCGGTCTGCCGCCCGAGGGCGAAACCTATACCCGCGGCACCCCCAATATGTGGACCACGGCCTCCGGCGACGAAGAGCTGGGTCTGGTCTATCTGCCGATGGGCAATTCGGCGGTCGACTACTGGAGCAGCGACCGGTCAGAGGCGGAGAATCGCTATTCCACCTCACTGGTCGCGATCGACGTGAACACGGGCCGTCCCGTCTGGTCGTTCCAGACCGTGCACAAGGATGTCTGGGATTACGATCTGGGCTCTCAGGCGACGCTGGTCGATTTCCCGACGGGCGAGGGGCCGGTGCCGGCGCTGATCCTGCCCAGCAAGCAGGGCGACATGTATGTGCTGGACCGTCGCACCGGTCGGCCGATCACCGGTGTCGAGGAACGGCCGGTGCCGCAGGGCGGTGTCGAACCCGACGAGCGGTCGGCCACCCAGCCCTTCTCGCTCTACCACACGCTGCGCCGCGAGGATCTGACCGAGGCGAAGATGTGGGGGATGTCGCCGATCGATCAGATGATCTGCCGCATCCGGTACCGTCAGGCGAGCTATAAGGGCTTCTACACCCCGCCGACCACCGACACCCATTGGGTGGAATATCCCGGTTATAACGGCGGCTCCGACTGGGGCGGCATCGCCGTCGATCCCAGCCGCGGCGTGATCATCGCCAATTACAACGACATGCCGAACCACAACCGGCTGGTCCCGCGCGAGGAAGCCGAGCGGCTGGGCTGGGCGCCGCGGAGCGAGGACCGGGGCGAGTTCGGCGGCCAGGAAGGTGCCGGCGATCCGCAGGTGGGCGCCCCTTATGCCATCAACGTCAATGCCGGCTGGCGGCTGCCGGTCACCCTGCTGCTCTGCAAGGAACCGCCCTATGGCGGTATCCGGGCGATCGACATGGAAACCGGCGAGACCCTGTGGGACCGGCCCTTCGGCGAGGCCCGTACCAACGGCCCCTTCGGCATCCCCTCGATGCTGCCGGTCGATATCGGCACGCCCAATAACGGCGGTGCGGTGGTGACCGCGGGCGGGCTGGTCTTCATCGCCGCCGCCACCGACAACCTGATCCGGGCCATCGACATCGAGACCGGCGAGACGGTGTGGTCCGACGTGCTGCCGGCCGGCGGCCAGGCGACGCCGATGACCTACGAGATCGATGGCCGCCAGTATCTGGTGATCATGGCCGGCGGACATCACTTCATGGAAACGCCGATCGGCGATGAACTGATCGCCTACGCGCTGCCCCAGGGCTGAGAGGATCGCGAATGACGGCGAGCGCCGGCACGAAACGAACGATCTATGCGGCACTCGCCGGCAATCTGGCGATCGCGGTGACGAAGTTCGCTGCCGCCTTTTACACCGGCAGCTCGGCCATGCTGAGCGAGGGGGTGCATTCGCTGGTCGATACCTGCAATGAACTGCTCCTCCTCCTCGGCCTCAGCCGCTCGTCCCGGCCGCCGGACGAGATCCACCCGCTGGGCTATGGCCGCGAGCTCTATTTCTGGAGCTTCGTGGTCGCCCTGCTGGTCTTCGCCCTGGGCGCGGGGGTGTCGCTTTACGAAGGCATCCGCCATGTGCTGGCGCCGGAGCCGGCCGAGAATCTGACCGTGAGCTATGTGGTACTGGGGCTGGCCTTCCTGTTCGAAGGCTGGTCCTGGCGGGTCGCGCTGCTGGAGTTCCGGGCGCGGAAGGGCGATCTCGGCTGGCTGACCGCCATCCGGCGCAGCAAGGACCCGACGGTGTTCACCGTGCTGCTGGAAGATACCGCGGCCCTGCTCGGCATCGTCATTGCGGCCGCGGGCATTCTCGCCGCCGATCTGCTCGACATGCCGGAGCTGGACGGGGCCGCTTCCATCGGCATCGGTCTGGTTCTGGCGGCGACCGCCGTCTTCCTGGCGCGCGAAAGCATGGGGCTGCTGATCGGCGAACGGGCGGCGCCGGCGCTGCAGACCGCGATCATCGCGCGCGCCCATGCCGATCCGGTGGTCCGGGCGGTGAACGGCGTGGTCACCGTCCATCTGGCGCCGGAACAGGTGGTGGTGGCGCTGAGCGCAGAATTCGAAGACACGACCACCACCACCGCCATCGAGGCCTGTATCGAACGTCTGGAAGCGGCGCTCACCGCAGACCATCCGCAGGTTGTGGCCCTCTATGTGAAGCCGCAGACGCCCGAGGCCTGGCGGCAGCAGGTGGTGCGGCGCAGCGGAGAGGCAGAGGCGGGGCCTTGACCGGCCGTCTTCCGAACATATAGTGAACATCCATGAAGATGTCGCTGAAAGACCGCCTGGCCATTCTGTCCGACGCCGCCAAATACGATGCCTCCTGCGCATCGAGTGGCGGCGGTCGGCGCGATTCCGCGGCGACCGGCGGGCTCGGCTCCACCACCGGCATGGGCATCTGCCACGCCTATGCGCCGGACGGGCGCTGCATCTCTCTGCTCAAGATCCTGCTGACCAATTTCTGCATCTACGACTGCGCCTATTGCATCAACCGCTCGTCCAGCAATGTCGCCCGGGCGCGGTTCACGCCGGAAGAGGTGGTCTGGCTGACGCTCGAATTCTATCGACGCAATTACATCGAAGGGCTGTTCCTGTCCTCGGGCATCATCCGCTCCCCCGATCACACGATGGCCGAGCTGGTGCGGGTGGCGCGCGAACTGAGGCTCACTCACGGCTTTCGTGGCTATATCCATCTGAAGACCATCCCCGATGCCGCGCCGGAGCTGATCGCCGAGGCCGGTCTGTTCGCCGACCGGCTGTCGATCAATGTCGAACTGCCGACCGAGCGCGCCCTGGCCGAGCTGGCGCCCGAGAAGCGGCCGCGGGAGATCCGTCAGGCCATGGGCGACATCCGGTCCCGGATCGAAGAGGGGGCCGAGCCGACGCTGCGCACCCGCAAGCGCCGGCGCTTCGCCCCCGCCGGCCAGTCGACCCAGATGATCGTCGGCGCCTGTGAGACCAGCGACGCCGAGATCCTGGGCACGGCCGGCGGGCTCTACGATGCCTATGGGCTGCGTCGGGTCTACTACTCGGCTTTCAGCCCGATCCCTGAAGCCTCGCGCCGGCTGCCGCCGGTTCGCCCGCCGCTGGAACGGGAGCATCGGCTCTATCAGGCGGACTGGCTGTTCCGCTTCTATGGCTTCGCGCCGGGCGAGATCACCGCCGGTCGGCCGGACGGCATGCTGGATCTGGAGATCGATCCCAAACTCGCCTGGGCGCTGGCCAATCGCCGGCTCTTCCCGGTCGACGTCAACCGGGCCCCGCGGGAGATGCTGCTCCGGGTGCCGGGCTTCGGCGTGAAGACGGTGGCCGCGATCCTTTCCGCCCGGCGGCACCGCCGGCTCGGGCTCGACGATCTGGGGCGGTTGCGTGTGTCGCTGCCCAAGGCGAAGCCTTTCATCACCGCCCGGGGCTGGACGCCGCTCAGGCTGATCGATCGCGAGGATCTGCGGGCATTGGTGGCGCCGCCGGCGCAGCTGGCGCTGTTCTGAACCGGGAGGAGCCGCATGCGGGTCGTGTTGACCGGACGGGGAGATTTCGAGGAATGGCGGCAGGCGGCGCGCGCCCTGCTGATGGCCGGGGTGCCGCCCGAACGGGTGGCCTGGGAACCGGCAGACGGCGGGCAATTGTTCGATCCGCCGCCGCCCCTTCCCGATCCGGCCCCCGGCGCCGCGGCGCCGGGTGTGCCGGCGGGGTTCCTCAGCCTTGCCCGGTCGGTGATCTGCCATGCCGATCCGGTCCGGTTCGGACTGCTCTACCGTCTGCTCTGGCGTCTGATGCAGGACCGGCGGCTGCTTGGGCTGCGCACCGATCCGGATGTCGTCGCAGCCGCCCGACTGGAGAAGGCGGTGCGGCGCGATGCCCATAAGATGACCGCTTTCGTGCGCTTCCGCGAGGCGGGGCCGCCGGGCCCGACCGGCCGGCGGCGCTTCGTCGCCTGGTTCGAGCCCGATCACTACGTCGTTGCCCGCACCGCCCCCTTCTTCCGGGGCCGCTTTGCCGATATGGACTGGATGATCCTGACGCCGCGCGGCAGTGCCGCTTTCGACGGCGCCACGCTGACGGTCTCGGCCGAACCCGCCACGCGCCCGGATCTGGCCGACGAGACCGAGGCGCTGTGGCTGACCTATTACGCCGGCATCTTCAATCCGGCCCGGTTGAACCCCAGGGCGATGCGCGCGGAAATGCCGGTGAAGTACTGGGCGAACCTGCCCGAAGCCGCCTTGATCCCAGATCTGATCGCCGGGGCGGAAGCGCGGGTGCGGGGCATGGCCGAAACGGCCGGGCGCCCGGCGCCGGCCTTTCATCATCGTCTGGCGGCACGGCGGGTGAAGACGGGCGCACGCGACGGCGCCTCACCGGGAGAGTTGTCACCGGGAGACTTGCAACCGGGACCGGCGCAGCCCATGCTTGCCGATCCCATGGTCGCCCCCGGCGGCCCCAGTCATGACAAGGGAGGCGGCCCCAGGGGCCGTTCGTGATCATGCGCCGCAAGCGTCGCGCCAAGATCGTCGCAACCGTCGGACCCGCGAGTGCGGACCCGGCCATGCTCGAGGCGCTGTTCCGCGCCGGGGTGGATACTTTCCGGCTGAATTTCAGCCATGGCAGCCATGACGACCACGCCCGGGTCCATGCCGCCATCCGGGCGCTGGAAGACAAGCATCACCGGCCGATCGGCATTCTGCAGGACCTTCAGGGCCCCAAGATCCGGGTCGGCACCATCCGTGACGGCCGGATCGAGGTGACGCCCGGTCAGGCGCTGCGCTTCGTGCTGAACGGCAGCGAGGGCGGACCGGAGGCGATCCCCTTGCCGCATCCCGAGATCTTTGCGGCGGTGCTGCCCGGCCATCATCTGCTGATCGATGACGGCCGGGTCCGGCTGCGGGTCACCGGCCTTGGCGACGATCATATCGATGCCGAGGTCGAGATCGGCGGCGTCATCTCCAACCGCAAGGGCGTGAACCTGCCCGGCACGGTGCTCGACATGTCGCCGCTGACCCCCAAGGACCGCGCGGATCTGGCCTTCGGGCTGGAGCTGGGGGTGGACTGGGTGGCGCTCTCTTTCGTGCAGCGGCCGGGTGATCTGCTGGAAGCGCGCGGGCTGATCGGCGATCGGGCAGGGCTCGTCGCCAAGGTCGAAAAGCCCTCGGCGCTGGACCATGTCGACGAGATCGTCGCACTCGCCGATGCGGTGATGGTCGCCCGGGGCGATCTGGGCGTGGAGATCCCGCCCGAGGACGTGCCCGGCCGGCAGAAAGAACTGGTGCGCGCCTGCCGCTTCGCCGCCAAGCCGGTGATCGTGGCGACGCAGATGCTCGATTCGATGGTCGCGGCCCCGACGCCCACCCGTGCCGAAGCCTCGGACGTCGCGACGGCGATCTATGACGGGGCGGATGCGGTGATGCTCTCGGCCGAATCGGCCGCCGGTCAATATCCGGTGGAAGCGGTGGAGATGATGGACCGGATCATCCGCCGCACCGAGCAGCACAAATTCTACCGCAGCATCGTCGATGCCTCGGGCCCGCGTGAGGAAACCAGCGCGCCGCATGCGGTGGCCGCTGCCGCTGCCGACCTTGCCGTGGCACTCGGCGCCCCGGCGCTGGTGGCCTTCACCTCCAGCGGCACGACTGCGGCCCGCATCGCCCGCCGTCGCCCCGCCGCACAGATCCTGGCGACGACCCCGAACCTGCCGGTCTCGCGGCGGCTTTGCCTGCTCTGGGGGGCGCACAGCGTGCTCTCGGAAGAAATCCATTCCTATGAGGAGATGGTGGAGAAGGCGACCCGCACGGTGATGGAGCAGGAACTGGCCGGGCCCGCCGATCCGGTGGTGGTGGTGGCGGGCATCCCCTTCGGGCAGGCGGGGTCGACCAACAACATCCGGGTGGTCCGCGCCGACGGAAACTGACTTTGCCGTCCCGCCGCGAGGTGCGGGAGACGGGGCGGAACCGCATGATCCGGTTCCGTCTTTCCCACCTGATCCGACCGAGAGGCCCCCATGCAGCATGACCCGATCGCCCGGCTGAACACCACCGACTGGAGCGCCGTCGTCGGCGATCTGGATGCAGGCGGCCGGGCAGTGCTGCCCGGCCTGCTCGATGAACGGAGCTGCGCGGCGCTTGCGGGGCTCTACGAGCGGGAGGAGGGTTTCCGGTCGGAAGTGATCATGGCCCGGCATGGCTTCGGGCAGGGCCGCTACAAGTATTTCGCACATCCGCTGCCCGAACTGGTTTCGGCCATCAGAGAGACGGCCTGGCCGTATCTGGTGCCGATCGCCCATGGCTGGCATCAGCGGATGGGCCTGGACGTCCGGTTCCCCGACACGCTTCGCGACTTCATCGCCCGCTGCCACGCCGCCGGCCAGAGGCGGCCGACCCCGCTGCTGCTCGACTACGGCCCCGGGGACTATAACTGTCTGCACCAGGATCTCTATGGCGTGCATGTCTTCCCGCTGCAGATCGCGGTGCTGCTTTCGGCGCCCGGCCATGACTTCACCGGGGGCGAATTCGTGATGACCGAGCAGCGCCCGCGCATGCAGTCGCGGCCCGATGTCGTGCCGCTGGGGCAGGGGGATGCGGTGGTCTTTGCGGTCAATCAGCGGCCGGTCAGGGGATCGCGCGGCGATTATCGCGTCACCATGCGCCACGGGGTGGCACGGGTGCGGAGTGGCCGGCGGCGGACGCTCGGCATCATCTTCCACGACGCGGCCTGACGGAGGGGACCGGCCTCATGCCCGCCAACGGTCTGCTCTTCGACGATCTGCCGCGGCGGAGCGCGCCCGGCGCGCATCTGCTCGACGGTTTCGCGCTGCCGGTCGCGGCCGACCTGCTGCAGGCGGTGGAGGTGGTCACCGCCGCGGCGCCGTTCCGGCATCTGATAACGCCGGGCGGGCGCCGCATGTCGGTAGCCATGACCAATTGCGGCCGGCTCGGCTGGGTGTCGGACCGGCGCGGCTATCGCTACGATCCGGTCGACCCCGAGAGTGGCCGCCCCTGGCCGGAGATGCCGGCGCTCTTCGGCCACCTTGCCGATCGGGCCGCAACGGCGGCCGGTTTCCCCGGCTTCCGGCCCGATGCCTGTCTGATCAATCTCTACACCCCCGGCGCCCGGCTGGGCATGCATCAGGATCGTGACGAGGGCGATCTCACCCAGCCGATCGTCTCGGTCTCGCTCGGCCTGCCGGCGGTGTTCCAGTTCGGCGGGCCGTCGCGCAGGGACCCCGTCACCAATATCGAACTGGTCCATGGCGATGTCGTGGTCTGGGGCGGCGCCTGGCGGCTGGCCCATCACGGGGTGAAAGAGCTGCGCGACGGGTCCCACCCGGCGACCGGGCGGCGGCGGATCAACATCACCTTCCGCTGCGCCGGAGGCGGGCGCTGATCAGTCGGGCAGCGGCTGCCAGATGATCTCGGGCTTGTCGCGGAAGGCGAAGCGGGCGAGGTGGATGGCGATCACGTCCTGGGTGCGGGCAAGGTCGGCGGGGCTGCCGGCCGTGCAGGTCACCTGCAGATGGTCCGGGGTCGCGGCCATCCGGGCGACCGCCCCCCAGGGGAAATCGGCCCGGGCGGTGTCGCCGGTGACCTCTGCCGGCACCTTGTGGCGGAAATGCCGGCAGAGCAGGGTCATGTAGCGCTGGCCGAGCCGGGTGGCCACGCGGGCTTCGGAACGGGGCATGAGACGGCCTCCTTGGGGGCGTTCCTGGTCGTTCAGAAGCTGGCCTTGAGCGACAGCAGCACGTTGCGTGGCGCGCCGTAATAGTTGAACAACCCCGCACCGCCGACCCGGTCGTAATAGACTTCGTCGAAGATGTTGTTGACCGAGAGCGTAACGTCATAGCCGGGTGCGAAGCCCCAGCCGGCCTGGAGATCGGTCACGACATAGCCGTCTTCTTCGATCTTGAGATTGCCGGCGACATTGTAGAACGAGCTGAGCCAGCGCACGCCGCCGCCCAGATGCACGCCCGCCATCGGCCCGTCCTGGAAGGTGTAGCGGGTGAAGGCCGAGACCACATGCTTGGGCGTATAGGTGCTGTAGGTACCGCCGGATGCGGTGGTGGCGTTCTTGAGGTACTCGGTGCGGGTATAGGCATAGCCCGCCTCCACCTCCCAGCCCGGCAGGATGGTACCGGCGATCTCGGCCTCGACACCGCGGGATTCGACCTCTGCGCCCTCGGCATAATAGGTGGTGCCGGTCACCGCGACCGCCCGATCCTTGTCGCGCATCCGGAAGACGTCGAACGTGCCGATCAGCCCGCTGTCGCCGAGCCTGGCCTTCACGCCCAGTTCATACTGCTCGCCGGTGCGCGGGTTGAGTGCTTCCAGGGCGGCATTGGTGCCGGTCTGCTGCTGAAAGATGCCGGAATAATTGGCGTAGAGGGCAATGTCGGGCGTCAGGTCGTAGACGATGCCGACATCGGGGATGAACTCTGCGCTGTCTTTGACGCTCGACACCGATCCGGTGTTGCGGTTGGTCACCCGGGTCTCGGCCCAGGCCAGACGGCCGCCCAGAAGGACGGTCCAGTCCTCGACGGGGCGGATGGTGGCCTGGCCATAGATGCCGAACTGTTCGGGTTCGGTGCGGGTGCGCTGGCTGATGGCGATATCGGGCTCGGCGATGTCCGGGGACGGGTTGTAGACATTCACGGTACCCAGGCCGCGCGCGGAACCGGCGTCCAGGGACTGGACGTAACGCCGCCAGTCGGCGCCGATCAACAGTTCGTGGCGCTGCCCGAAAGCTTCGATCGGCTTCAGATAATTTGCGTCCAGCGCATAGGCGCGCTCTTCGTAGTGGCGCTGAATGGCGATGATATTGGTGGTGCCGATCGCAGGATCGACTGCGGTGGAACCATAGGCATATTTCAGATCGACACTGCGATCGGCCACCCGGCCGCCGATCTGCAGCCGACTGTCATCACCGAAGCGATGGGTAAGGCTGGCCGAAGCTTCGTTGGAGCTGTTCTCGAACCGGTTCCAGTCGGCACCGACAAAGGTCGACCGGCTGAGGCCCAGCGACCGGCCGGTGGTGGAAACCGGCAGGCCGCTGAACGGGGTCGCCTCCCGCTCCTGCCGCCAGGCGCCGAGCGAGAGCAGGGTATCCTCGTCCAGATCGGCATCGATCGCGGCATAGCCGACACCGACCTGATTTTCGGTCACGTCGGTGAAGCTCTCCCGGTCCTGATAGGCGCCGACCACCCGGCCACGGATCGAGCCGTCGGCGGAAAGCGGGCCGGAGACGTCGGCGACTCCGCGGTAATTGTTCCACGACCCCGCCTCCAGCGTGCCCCGGGCCTGGAAGCTCTCGGTCGGCCGCTTGCGGACCAGATTGACGATGCCGCCGGGTTCTCCCGTGCCGCCGAACAGCACCGACGGGCCGCGCAGCAGCTCGACGCGATCGAAGATCGCAAGGTCGGGCTGGGTGCCGTAGATGCTGGAGATCGGTGCCGGCAGGCCGTCGACCAGGGCGTTGTCGATCTCGTAGCCACGCACGAAGATGCTCGACCGGCCAGGATCGTTGGTCAGCGCCAGAAAGCCGGGGGTGCGCCGGGCGACGTCTTCAAGCTGGGTCATGTTCTGGTCGTCCATCCGCGCGCGGGTCGCGACGCTGATCGAACGGGGCACTTCGCGAATGTCGCGCACCTGCTTGCCGCCCACGGCGACACGATCGGAGCCATAGCCGGTGCTGCCCTCGGTCCGGCCGGGATCCGACGGGAAGCTCCGCTCGTCCTCCACCTCCAGCGACGGCAGGCTCTGCGCATCCTCGGCGCGGGCCTGGCTGACCATCAATGCCCCCGTGGCGACGGTGGCGAGCAGGGGCAAAACGAGGAACGGGCAGGGCTGGCGCATGGGTCACAGGTCTCCGGCGGAAGGGCTTGCTTTGCCCCAATTGCGAATGAGTTTCAATTACGATCTTGCGCCGGTATGCGCCACGGTCCTGGCTTGTGCAGCCGCGGCGAAATCTTGTGCGGCCGTGTCAGGGGGCATGGGCCCCGTGCAGGGGCTTGCACGAGCGCGTGGCATATATGAGAATAAGTCGCAATCGCGTATCTGAAGGAGATGATGCCATGTCGCCGGGGGAGGGGGTGGAGCCCGCAGCTTTGGCCGGCGGCGGCCTGACCGTCGCCCATCCGCGGCCGGGCTTGATGGTGCACACGACCGACGGTATCGAGCGGGATGACCGCGTCCATGACCGGCTGATCGTGCCCTCGCTCACTGCGGTGATCGTGCTCGACGGGCTGGTCGAGGCGAGTTTCGGCGGCCGTCGCCAGATCTGCGTCGCCACCCCCGATGCCCCGGCGGCCTTTGCCGTGGCCCTGGCCGAGCCCGATCTGCTGCGCCGCCAGTTCCACACCGGCGCCCATGTCCGCAAGGTGACCCTTCGCCTGGAACGGCCCTGGCTGGAGGCCGCGGGCGTCGAGCCCGGGACGGCGGCCGGACGGTTCTGCGGCCGGCATCTGGCCGCGGTGTCGTGGCGGCCATCGGCCCGGCTTGCGGCGCTGGCGGCGGCCCTGATCGCGCCCGAGCCGATGACGGCACCGGTGGCGCGGCTGGTTGCCGAGGCCCATACGATCGAGACGGCGGCCGGCATTCTGGCCGCCGTCGCCGGCGAAGATGCCACAGCGGAAGAAAGCGGGCTGAAACCGGCCGATCTGCAACGTGCAGGCCGGCTGCGCGAGCGGCTGGAGATGCTGTCGATCGCGTCAGAACGCGAGGGCAGCGCCCCGACCCTCGCCGAGATTGCGGCAGACTGCGGCGTGAGCGTCAGCACCATGCAGCGCCTGTTCCGCGCCGCCTATGGCACCTCCATCGCCGGCTGGCTGCGCGGCCGCCGGCTGGACCATGCCCATGCCGATATCGCCGCCGGCCGGTGCAGCATTGCCGAAGCCGCCTTCCATGCCGGCTATGGCGATGTCGCCAACTTCACCACGGCCTTCCGTCGCCGCTTCGGGGTGACGCCGGGGCGGCTTGCCCGGCAGGCGTAACGCGCGACGCGGGCTTGACGCGGGCGCGTGGCGGGCGTGCTATGGGGCGGTTCCGTGACAGACGCCCGTCCCTGAAGGTGCGCATCCGATGACGACCCCGCCGACCCCGCTTTCCCCCGGCAGCCCGGCCACGCATCTGCCCGATCGGGCGACGGTGATGCATGTCACCCATCCGGGCGGCCCCGATGTGCTGGCGCCGGCGACCGTGCCGCTGAAGCGGCCGGGACCGGGAGAGGTGCTGATGGCGACGCGGGCGATCGGCGTCAATCATCTGGATCTCTATTACCGCGACGGCACCCTGCCGCTCGAAGGCGGCGGGGTGGACGTGCCCGGCCTTGCCTCGGTGGGCGAGGTGCTGGCGATCGGGCCGGGTGTGGATCGTTTCGCACCCGGCGATCGCATCGCCCATGCCGGGCCGCCGCTCGGCGCCTATGCGACCCATCGGGTGCTGCCGGTGGGGCGGGTGGTGCGCTTCCCCCATATGATCCCCTGGGAGGTGGGGGCCGCAGCGCTCTTTCCCGGCATTGCCGTGCATATGATGATCTACGGCCTTGGTCTCAGGCTGGACGGGCGCGTCGTGCTGGTGCGTGGCGCCGGCGGCGGGGTCGGGCTCATCCTGGTGCGCTGGGCCGCCGCCATGGGCGCGCGGGTCATCGCAAGTGTCGCCAGCCGTGGCAAGGCCGAAGCGGTGCAGGAAGCCGGTGCCGAACGCGTGGTGGTGGGGACAGGGGCCACCGCCCTGGCCGATGCCGGCCGGGCCGCCGCCGAGCTGACCGGCGGGGCCGGTGTGCATATCGTCTTCGACGGGCTGGGCGGGCCGGATTTCGCGAAGCTGGTGGCGCTGGTACGCCCCTTCGGCCGGATCGTCAGCTTCGGCCAGGTGGCAGGGCCGATTCCGCCGGTGGATGTCGGCGTGCTGGGGCCGATGCGGGCACTCGGGCTCGACCGGCCCGGGGTCTTTGCCTATATCGCCGACCGCGAACGTCTGCGCGAGGCGACGTCTGCGCTGTTCACCGCCCTGGTCGAGGGGCTGCTGTCGCCCACCGTCGCCGGGGTCCTGCCGCTGTCACGCGCGGGCGATGCCCATGCGCGGCTGGAGGCGCGCAGCGTTACCGGTTCTCTGGTGCTGATTCCCGACTGATCTCAGGCCGGTGCATCGGCCTCGGGCATCGGGTCGTCGGGCCACAGCATCTGTGGCTGAGGCTGGGGGCTGTCATAGGTGGTGGTGCGGCCCGGGGCACGGCGGATACGCTCGTTCTGCAGGCCCAGAAAGACCGGGGCGGCATTCAGCCGGTGCAGGGTGCATTTGGCGTTGAAGAAGCCGCAGGGCCGTCCGTCCGGCCGGTCGATCTCGTAGCGCTTGATGGTGAAGACGCCTTCGATCAGCCGGTCGCCGGTGAGGTAGGTCACCAGGCGGTTGAGCGCGGCCCCGCCCATGCGTTCGCCCTCGATCCGGTCGAGCAGGCTTTGCGCATGGGTGATGAAGCGGGGCGTATCGACCATGCGGTAGATCTTGCCCTGACGCACCGGCCCTTCGACCAGCGGCGCCTGGAAATCGCCGATCAGCAGCTGGTCGTCGGTCGCGACCGCCAGCATCTGGCGCAACTGGCGCACGGCTTCGCCCATGACCACCGGCTGGGTGCCGGGGCGGTCGTTCTCGGGCGGGAAGACCTCCAGCTGGCTGCCGACATGGAAGGCGGCGGCAAGTCCGCTGCCCAGCTGTTCCGGCTCACCATCCTCCGCGCCAGCCTCTCGCTCGGCACGCGGGGCGTCTGCGGGCTTCTCCGTCTTCTCCGACCTGTCGGCCTCCACCTTCGCCTCGGTTTCGGCCATCCGTTCCAGCGTGGCATCCGCCAGCACCAGCATCATCAGGGCAAAGAGGGTGATGTCCGGCTTGTGGCCCTGCTGTCGGCTCCACAGCAGCAGGGTGTCGCCGCTCTGCAGGCTGGCGAGATCGATCTCCAGGCCCGATCGCGTCAGCAGCTGCCGGGCCCGGACCACACGGCCCCAAAGGGCGGCGGCAGCCTGTGCCGCCTGCATGGGATCGAGCTTCGACAGGCCGCGGATTTCGAAACCGGCGATGCCGCGGTACTGGATTTCGGTGCAGCCATAGCGCCGGACGGCGGCCTCGACCGCTGCGTCCGGCAGATCCGTGCCCGGCGTGAACGGCAGTTCGATCGCGATCGGCCGGAGCCCCAGAAGCTGCAGGGCCCGGCGCATGCGCGCATAGCTGAACTTGCGCGGACCGACCAGCAGGAAGGGGTCGCGGGCGACCGCCTCGTGCATATGGGTGGTGGAAACCATCAACAGCTCCAGCCGGGTGCCATAGGCATTCCAGGCCAGAATCTGCATCCGCCCCTGTCGTGACTTTTCGGCCAGCCGCCGGTCCAGATCTGCCAGGTGCTGACGCATCAGACGCCGTGCGTCGAGGCCCCCGCCCGTGGCCGTATCGGCCGTGCGTCCATCGGTGCCGGTGGGTCCGTTCGCCACAGCTTGCGCCATCTCGTCTCGATCCGGGAGCAGGTTTGCCGAAGGCCAGCCGAACGGCGGCCTTCGGCGAAGACTAGCCGGGGGATGGTATCCAAGTGGTTAAGACGGTCACCGTTCCGAAACAGGTCACCGCCTGCGTGTCCGCCGTCCCGCATTCGGCCAGATGTCCGCATCCCGCCACGGAGACGGCGGGCCGCCCCAGCTGGTGCGGCCGCGGCCGCGCTCGTCGAAGGTCGGCAGCACCTCGCCGTCGACGGCTGCGAGGACCGGCAGTTCGGCTTCTTCGTCCAGACCGTCCTCGTCGAATGTCTCGCCATAAGTCGGGGCGGGCAGGGCACCGAAGGCGCCGAGACTGGTATAGACCGGCCCCTCATGGCCGAGGCGGCTTTCGTAAAGATGCATGGTATCGACGGTGAAATCCGGGGTGGTGAAACCGGCATGGGCCGCCAGATAGCGGTCGAGCCGATCATCCGGTGATTGCTTCAGTCTTGCAACCGTAACGTGGGGCGTGAAGCGGCGACGCTCCCGCGGCAGGCCCGCGCCATCGATCGCGGCATCGACCCGGCGTTGCAGATCGGCAAGCGGGGCGCCGCCTTCGACCCCGGCCCAGAGCGTGCCTGGGCGCCGGCTGGGGCCGAACAGACCCAGCCCCTTGAGCGACAGGGTCAGCGGCACGACATCAATCATGTCGAGCGCGTCGACGGCATCGGCAACCGACGGTCCCTCAACCTCGCCGATGAAGCGCAATGTGAGGTGGAGATTGGCGGGCGCCGTCCATCTGGCGCCGACAAGGCCGCCGCGCAGGCCGGCGAGCTGGTCCCGTACCGCGGTCGGGAGAGGAAGAGCGACGAACAGCCTGTGCATGGGCATTTCCTTTCGCTCGCGCAGCCGGCCCGGGCGACCGGTCCTGACATCAAGGACGAGCATTACATGACGAGACCCGCCGCGCCAACCCGAAGCGACACCAGGATTGAAACATCTGCCGCGACGCAGCATCCGCGAAGCGGCGACCCGGCCCGCGCCCCCGATGCGCCCCCGGCGCCCGATCCGGTTCCGGCGTCCGATCCGGCGCGGCCGCATCGCCGGCGGCGTCGACGGGGCGATGCCGCCGCGCGCCGCGGAGAGGGGCCGGCCGCGGCGCCTCGGCCGCCGGTGCTGGGCGTGGCGCTGGGATCGGGATCGGCACGCGGCTGGGCCCATATCGGGGTGCTGAACGCGCTTGCCGCCGAAGGGGTGGTGCCGCAGGTCATCGCAGGCGCAAGTGCCGGCGCGGTGGTGGGTGCCTTCCATGCCGCCGGCCGGCTTGCGGAATTCGAGGCCTGGGTCCGTGATCTCACCCGGCTCAAGGTCGTGCGGCTCGGCGATTTCAGGATGGGGTCCGGCGGTCTGGTCGGCGGCGACCGGCTGACCGCGATGCTGCGGGAGGCCTTCGGCGAGACCCGGATCGAGGATCTTCCGGTGGCGTTCGGTGCCATCGCCACCGATCTCGCCAGCGGCCAGGAGGTCTGGCTGACCGACGGCGATCTGGTCGACGCGCTGCGGGCGTCGATGAGCATCCCGGGCATCTTCGCCCCGGTGCGGGCCGGGGGGCGGCTGCTGGTCGATGGCGGCCTGGTCAATCCTGTGCCGGTGTCGCTCTGCCGGCATCTGGGGGCCGAGGCGGTGATTGCGGTGACCCTCCATGGCGATCTTGCAGGCTACAGGCGGCGGCTCAGGATCGATGCGGCGGCGATACCCGCACCAGGTGTCGCCTCGCCCCAGGCGGCGGACGCCGTGCCCCGGCCGGTCGATCCCGAACCGGGCCCCGCCAGCCGCGGCCATCCTGCCCCCCACGCCCATGGGCTTGCCCGCAGCGCCCAGACGGCTGCCGCGGCGGGAACCGCCGATCGCCGCGGGGCCCGCCGCCTGCTGGGCCTCGGCGGGCGGCTGATGGGCCTCACCGGACGCAGCGTCGATCCCGAGCGTCGGGCGGCGGCGGTGGCCGCACGCGTCGGCGGCATCGGCATCGGCGAGGTCATGATGCACTCGATCGGCATCATGCAGGACCGGATTGCACGCAGCCGCATGGCCGGCGACCCGCCGGATCTGGTGCTTGCCCCCTGGGTGGGCCACATCCGCTGGATGGAGTTCGATCAGGGGGCCCAGGCGATCCGTGAAGGGGCGGCATCGGTGGTGCGGGCGCGGGCGGCGCTGCATGATCTGCATCTCGTCCCCGAGGCGCCACCGGCCCACGGAGACCTGCCGGGGTGATGCTTCCCCCACGGCTTCGGGGGATTTGCCATGAAGATGCCGAACGACTATGGTAACGGCCGTCCACCGGGCGGACGTGGCGCTGCCCGTGTGCCCGGACAAGTGTGGCGTCTGAAGGAGGTTCCCGGGGCGTGTCGGAACAGTTCATCCGCGAGATCGAAGAGGATCTGCGTCGCGACAAGGCCCTGAAGCTGTGGAAACGCTTCGGACCCTGGATCATCGGCGCCGCGGTGCTGGTGGTGGTGGGCGTGGCCGCCGATGTCGCCTGGCGCGCCTGGGAAGAAAACCGCCGCAACGAACAGGCCTCCGCCTATGCCGCAGCCGAGGCGCTGGCCGCGTCGGGCAAGCAGGATCAGGCCGCGTCGGCGTTCGAGGCGCTCGCGGCCGATGCCGAGAGCGGCTATGCCGGTCTCGCCCTGATGCGCGCCGCCGAAGCCAGGCTCGCTGCCGGAGATCGCGACGGCGCCCAGGCCGGGTTCGAGGCCGTGGTCGCCCGCGGCGATCTGGATCCCGCTCTCAAGGCGACCGCGACGCTCAAGGCGG
The DNA here is from genome assembly GCF_039634785.1 of Tistrella mobilis. NCBI lineage: Bacteria > Pseudomonadati > Pseudomonadota > Alphaproteobacteria > Geminicoccales > Geminicoccaceae > Tistrella > Tistrella mobilis. The sequence goes on from NZ_JBBIAB010000005.1 coordinate 70,235, forward strand.
CATCGCTGGCCATCCGCACCGAAACGCCCGATCAGATCCGCGCCCGGGTTTCGGGCCTGATCGACGGCGAGGAGAACTGGCGGCCGCTCGCCGAAGAGCTGGTGGCACTCGCCGCCTTCAAGGCCGGCGATACCCAGCGGGCGGGCGAGATCTTTGCGCGCCTGGCCGACGATGCCGATGCGCCGCAGGATCTCCGCGGCCGTGCCGCCTCTTACGCCCGCGTGCTCGGAGCCCCCATCGCTTCCGAGGCCGCAGCCGAGGCTGCCCCCGCCGATGCCGCATCGACCGACGCAGATCAGGAGCCTGCGAAATGACCAGTCTTCGCCCCGGACGGCAGGTGGATGCCGTCCGTCGCCCGTCGCGGCCGGTGCGCGCAGCGGGTGTTGCGGTGTTGACCGCGATGCTGCTGTCGGGTTGCGGCAGCTGGTGGGGATCGGATGACAAGCCGGCGCTGCCGGGCGAACGGATTGCCGTGATGCCGGAAAAGGCCGACATCCGGATCGATCCGGCGGTTGCGTCCGAAGCGATCACGGTACCGCCGGCCTGGCAGAACGGCGAATGGCCGCAGACCAGCGGCTACGGCAACCATGCGATGCATGCGCTGGCCGGCCCGGAAACCCCGGTAGAGGCCTGGCGCGGGGATGCCGGAGTGGGCTCTGGCGGGGCCAAGCGCCTGATGGCCCAGCCGGTGATGGCCGATGGCCGCATCTTTGTGCTCGACGCCGATTCGAATGTCGTGGCACTCGATGCCTCGACCGGTCGCCGGGTCTGGTCGGTGGAGCTTGCGCCCGACAGCGACCTGCTGGAGGGCGCCTATGGCGGCGGTCTGGCGATCGCCGACGGGCGGATCTACGCCGCGACCGGCTTTGGTGACGTGGTGGCGCTCAACCCCGCCGACGGTGTCGAGCTGTGGCGGACGTCGATGCACACCCCGTTCCGTGCCCCGCCGGCGGCGGGTGAGGGCCGCGTCTTCGCGCAGAGCTTCGACAACCAGCTGATCGCCCTTGCCGGCGACAGCGGCCGCGAGCTGTGGCGCCATGGCGGCGTGCCGGCGACCCAGATGATCCTGGGCGGGGCGGCCCCCGGCGTTCTGGGCAATCTGGTGGTTGCGGCCTATTCGAGCGGCGATCTGGTGGCGCTGCGCGGTGACAGCGGCCGGGTCGGCTGGGCGGAGACGCTCGCGGGCTTCGCCGCGGCCGGATCGTCGCTGAGCGCGCTGACCGATATTCTGTCGGACCCGGTGATCGATCGCGACATGGTCTTCGCGGGCACCGTCGGCGGCCGGATTGCGGCCTTCGACGTTCGCTCGGGCCTGCGGGTCTGGGAGCAGCCGTTCAAGGTGAACCAGACCCCCTGGGTGGCCGACACCACCGTCTATGTGGTGGTGGACTCGACCCGCCTGGTGGCGATGCGCCGCAGTGACGGCCGGGTGCGCTGGGTGGTCGATCTGCCGGCCTTCGAGGATCCCGAGGATCGCGAGGATCCGATCCGCTGGACCGGTCCGGTGCTGGCCGGCGGCCGTCTTTATCTGGCGTCCAGTGCCGGTAGCCTTATGGCGCTGAACCCGACCGACGGCAGCAAGACCAGCGAAACCGATGTCGGCGGGGCGGTGAACATTTCGCCCATCGTTGCCGACGGCAAGCTCTATGTGCTGCGCGACGATGCGACGCTGATCGCTTATCGTTGACGTGGGGCCCGCGCATCGTCATTGATGCGCATGAACCGATGCAGGGCGCCGACCCCGCAGGCACACGGCCTGCGGGGTCGCGTCCGCTTGGCAGCTTCATCCTGTGGAGCCGGCGGTCGTGACGACCGGGGCGGCTTCGCGACCACCTCATGTCCATTCCGGAGGTCCGCGTCCATGCTGACCGTGGCGCTGGTCGGCCGGCCGAATGTCGGCAAGTCGACCCTGTTCAATCGTCTGGTCGGGCGGCGCATCGCCATCGTCGACGACACGCCGGGTGTCACCCGCGACCGCCGCATGGGCGAGGCGCGGCTCGGCAATCTGCGCTTCAACGTCGTCGACACGGCCGGTCTCGAAGAGATCGAGGATCCGTCGGATCTGAACGCCCGCATGCAGGCCCAGACCCGGACGGCAATCGATGATGCAGATCTGGTGCTGTTCATGATCGACGGCCGCGCCGGTATCACCCCGGCCGACGAGCATTTTGCCGATCTGCTGCGCCGGGTGGAAACCCCGGTCGTCGTGGTGGTGAACAAATGCGAAGGCCGGGCGGGCGATATGGGCCTTGCCGAAGCCTGGGGCCTGGGGCTGGGAGAGCCGATGCCGCTGTCTGCGGCGCATGGCGACCACACGTCGGATCTTTATGACGTGCTGTCGGCCCATGGTGCAGCCCATGCCGAGGCGCTGGAAGATGCGGCTGCGGCCGAAGCCGAGGCTGCGGCCGCCCGTCGTCGCGCGGCGGCCCGCGCCGGCGCCGAGGGTGCCGAGGCGGAGGAACTGGCCGAGCACGGCCCCCGCGAGGTGGGCCTCGACGATTTCGACGATGACGGCTCCGATGTCGATATCGACGAGGATGCGGACGAAGAGACCCTGGCTGCGGCCGAAGAACGGGCCATGGCCGAGATCGGCCGCCAGAAGGCGCTGCAGATCGCCATCGTCGGCCGGCCGAATGCCGGCAAGTCGACCCTGATGAACCATCTGCTGGGCGAGGACCGGGTCCTGACCGGCCCCGAGGCCGGCATCACGCGCGATGCCATTGCGGTCGACTGGCTGCATGCCGGCCGCCGCATCCGGCTGATCGATACCGCCGGCATGCGCCGGAAGGCGCGGATCGACGACCGGATCGAGAAGATGTCGGTCGACGAGACCCTGCGCGCGATCCGCTTCGCCCATGTCGTGGTGCTGATGATCGATGCCGAACGCGGGCTCGAGAAGCAGGACATGACCATCGCCCGGCTGATCGTCGACGAGGGCCGCGCACTGGTGCTGGCGGTCAACAAATGGGACACCGTCACCGACGCCGATGCCTTCATGACCGAACTGCGCCGGCGGATGAGCCATGTGATGCCGCAGGTCAAGGGCGTGCCGGTGGTCACGATCTCGGCGCTGGCCGGTCACAACACCGATCGGCTGATCGATGCCTGTTTCGACATCTACCGGATCTGGAATCGCCGGGTGTCGACCGGCCGGCTGAACCGCTGGCTGGAACGCATGACCGAGAATTACCCGCCGCCGATGGCCAACGGTCGGCGCCTGCGGTTGCGCTATATCACCCAGATCAAGACCCGTCCGCCCGGCTTCGCGATCTTCGTGAGCCAGCCGAAGGAGTTGCCGGACAGCTATGTCCGCTATGTGGTGAACGGCCTGCGCGACAGTTTCGACCTGCCCGGCGTGCCGGTGCGCGTGGTGCTGCGGACGAGCGAAAACCCCTTCGCCGACCGTAAGAAGAAGAGGTGACGGCATGACCGGTCTCGCCATCGGTATCGAGGATGTCCGCGCTGCGGCAGCGCGGCTGGAGGGAGTTGCCCACCGCACGCCGGTGCTGACCTCTGCGACCGCCGATGCGATGACCGGCGCACGCCTGTTTTTCAAACCAGAGAACCTGCAGCGGATGGGGGCCTTCAAGTTCCGCGGCGCCTATAATGCACTGGCGAAACTGAAGGCACAGCCCCGTCCCCCGCGGGGTGTCGTCGCCTTCTCGTCGGGCAACCATGCCCAGGCGGTGGCGCTGGCGGGGCGTCTGCTCGGGCTGGAGACCGTCATCGTCATGCCGTCCGATGCGCCGCTGATCAAGCGTCAGGCGACGGAAGGCTATGGCGGTGAAGTGGTGGCCTATGACCGCTACACCCAGGATCGCGAGGCCATCGGCCGCGAGATCGCCGAAGAGCGCGGCCTGGTGCTGATCCCGCCCTTCGATCATGCCGATGTCATGGCCGGGCAGGGGACCGCCGCGCTGGAGCTGTTGCAGGATGTGATGGCGATGCCGGATGCAGGCGGGCTGGACCTGCTGTTCGTCTGCGTGGGCGGTGGCGGGCTGATCTCGGGCTCCGCGGTCGTGGCAGCCGCCCTGCAGCCGGGCTGCCGGGTGATCGGGGTGGAGCCTGCCGCCGGAGACGATGTCCGCCGCAGCCTCGCAGCCGGGGAGATCGTTTCGATCCCCACGCCACAGACCATTGCCGACGGTGCCCAGACCGCTGCCCCCGGCCGGCTGACCTTCCCGGTGATCCGGGCGCTGGTCGACCAGGTGATCACGGTCGAGGACGCCGCCCTGGTCGAGGCGATGCGCTTCTTTGCCGGGCGGATGAAGCTGGTGGTGGAGCCCACCGGCTGCCTTGCCGCCGCGGGCGCCTTTTCCGGCGCCATCGACATTCACGGACAACGCGTCGGCGTGATCCTGTCGGGCGGAAATGTCGATCTCGGACGCTTTGCCGAGCTGATCGGGCAGGGCTGACCGGCTTCGGCGGCGCCTGCAGTCTTTCCTATATTATGCAATAATGTTGTTCTGGCAGCGGATGCCCGCGCTATTACACTACTTTCACGTGCTTTTCGTGCGGGCGATCGCCGTGAACGGGCAGGGATAAGCGTCGAACGCACCCATTATCATGGTCTTCGCGCGCAGATCCCGTCGGATTCACATAACATATACGCCGCGATTGTCGCAGGGCGGGGGCGCCGCCTGCGTTCGCCGGTATCGTGTGGGCAGAAGGCCGGTCAGCTCCACCCCTGATCGCGATCATTGGGTCGGATCAGGATCGTGACGGTCTCTGACGCCTGTTCGATGTCGAGAAAGCGGAATGCCGACGACCGGTCCTCGGAGTCCGGCGGCAGGTCATCGATCACTCGCAGCAGTTCCTCCGGAAGGGAGCCAAGCCGCCCGCCAACCGATGTGTCCCCCGCTTCAGCCGCCGACAGCAGGCTGGCGGCGAGTTCCAGAAGTTCCCGCGTGTTCAGTCGCGTCGGTCGCACCTGCCCGGCCTGCGTTCGGCCGTGCGCGTCCTGTTCGGGCATTGCCTGTCGTCCAAATTCTGCGCCGTGGCGGCAAAAACCCTCATCAGCGCAGCCCGAAAGCTGTACCTGAACGCTGGGGTATGCGCCGGCATCGGGGAGGGAGAGGATGTCCGCCGGCTCTGCGGAATTGCGCCACCTGCCGTAGATCGACGGCAGCACCACCCGTCGTCTGAAACCTTAGATGTCCATCCCGGGACATGTCAACAGGTGTTTGCATAACTTGAAGTTGATTTGATGAAGAAGTGATGTCAGATAAAGAGAGCAGGCCCCGCAACAGCGAGGCGACCAAAGCGGCGATCCTCGATGCGGCGCGCCACGCCTTTGCCGCGAACAGCTATGACACGGTCGGCCTGAGGGAAATCGCCCGGGCCGCGGACGTCAATGTTTCGCTGGTCATCCGCTATTACGGATCGAAGGAACGCTTGTTCGCGGTATGCCTGGGCGATGCGGCCTTCGATGCCCTGCTGCGCGACGTCCCGCGCGAGAGGCTGGCACGGGTTCTGACCCGCCTGACCGTGATGGCCGGCCGGCCGGGCCTGCTGGCGGCTGCGCTGACGGAGGAGCATGGGCGCGAGGCGGCCGATCACGACATCGATGCCGCGGTTCTGGCGGCCTGTGAACGGGTCAGCCGGATCCTGATGAGCTCGATCAACAGCCGGGCGGCGATGCCGCTGATCCGTGAACGGCTGGAGGCGGATGTTCTGGACCATCTGGTGGAGCGGATCGGCGGCACCCATGCGCGGGAGAAGGCGCGGCTGGCACTGGCATTGATGGTCGGCGTGGCGCTGGTCCACGGCGTGCTGGATGACGGCAGCCCGCCCTCGGGGGCCGCCCATGGCGACGGCAAGCCGCCCCAGCTTCGCCTGACCGAAGATCTGATGCGCGCCATCATCGAACAGCTTCCCGGCGCCTGACGGTTGGCCACGAAAAAGGGGCGCCGTCAGGCGCCCCGGAAGTTCCGTCGGTCTGGTGCAGGGTGCCGGTCAGTGGCAGCCGCAACCGGGACCATGATCATGGCCATGATGATCGTGCCCATGATGATCGGGGCCATGGGCCGGTGCCTGAGGCGCGGTCTGGGCCACGAAGATCTCGCCATTGGCAGTCAGGCCGGGCAGGGCCAGATCGACGAACAGTTCGGCGATCGCCTCTGGCGGGGTCTGGAGGTCCTTTTCCTCCCCCGGATAGGCGGTGGCGCGCATGCGGGTACGCAGGGCCCCCGGGTCGACCAGATTGGCGCGGATGCGGCTGTTCTCGATCTCCATGGCCCAGGTCTTGACCATGGCCTCGAGCGCGGCCTTGGAGGTGGCATAGGCGCCCCAATAGCCGCGGATCCGGCGGGCGGCGCGCGAGGTGACGAAGATCGCGCGGCCGGCCGTCGACAGCTTCAGCAGCGGCTCGCAGTTCCGGATCAGCCGCTGATTGGCCGAGACGTTGACGGTCATCACCCGATCCCAGTCGCGGGGCTTCTGCTGGGACATGGGCGAGATGTTGCCGAGCAGCCCGGCATTGCCCACCAGGATGTCGAGCCGGCCGAAACGCTCGTAGATCTGCTGCCCCAGGCTGTCGAGCTTGTCGAGATCGGCCAGATCATGCGGCACCAGGGTCGCAGTGCCACCCACGGCCTTCACCCGGTCGTCGGTCTCTTCCAATCCGCCGACGGTGCGGGCAAGCAGGATGACATGGGCACCGGCCATGGCATAGCGTTCCGCAACCGCCGCACCCAGACCGCGCGACGCACCGGTGATCAGGGCGATCCGGCCCTCGAGCGGGCGATCGGCGGGGGCGGCGGGCTGGGTGTTTTCGGTCATCGGTCGCGCTCCGGAAGCTCTGGGGGTCGGCAGCTGCGGTGTCGGCTCAGGCGAAGTCGCTGCGCAGGCGGAACTTGGCGTCGCTGCCGTCCACCTGGCCGTCGGTCAGCGGCAGGGCATAGTCGCCGGTGAAGCAGGCATCGCAATACTGCGGCTGAACCGGATTGCGGCCCTCTTCACCCATGGCACGGTACAACCCGTCCATCGAGATGAAGGCCAGGCTGTCGGCATTGATGAACCGGGCCATCTCTTCGATGTCCATGCGCGCCGCCAGCAGCTTTTCGCGGCTCGGCGTGTCGACGCCATAGAAGCACGGATGGGTGGTGGGCGGCGAGGCGATCCGCATATGGACCTCGGCCGCACCGGCCTCGCGTACCATGTTCACGATCTTGGTCGAGGTGGTGCCGCGCACGATGCTGTCGTCGACCAGCACCACCCGCTTGCCCTTGATCATCGGCACATTGGCGTTGTGCTTCAGCTTCACGCCCAGATGCCGGATCTGATCGGTCGGCTCGATGAAAGTCCGGCCGACATAGTGGTTGCGGATGATGCCGTAATCGAAGGGAATGCCGCTCTGCTCCGAGAAGCCCAGCGCCGCCGGCACGCCGCTGTCCGGCACCGGCACGACCACATCGGCCTCGACGATGCTTTCCAGGGCCAGTTCGCGACCGATGCGCTTGCGCGCCTCGTAGACGCTGACATTTTCCAGCACGCTGTCGGGACGGGCGAAATAGATGTGCTCGAAGATGCAGAACCGGCTGGCGGTCTTCGGGAACGGCTTGATCGAGCGCAGGCCGCTCTGCTCGATGACCACGATCTCGCCCGGCTCAACGTCGCGGACGAATTCGGCACCGATGATGTCGAGTGCGCAGGTCTCGGAGGCCAGCATCATGGCGCCGTCGAGCTTGCCGATGACCAGCGGGCGCACCCCCCAGGGGTCGCGCACGCCGATCAGCTTGTCGCGGGTCAGGGCCACGATCGAATAGGCGCCGTGAACCTGGCGCAGCGCGTCGATCAGCTTGTCCACCACATCGGTATAGAGGCTGATCGCGATCAGATGCACGATCACCTCGCTGTCCGAGGTGGACTGGAAAATGCACCCGCGCTGGACCAGCTGGCTGCGCAGGGTCAGCGCATTGGTCAGATTGCCGTTATGGGCAATCGCAAGGCCACCGAAGGCGAAATCGGCATAAAGCGGCTGGATGTTGCGCAGGCCCGCACCGCCGGTCGTGGCATAGCGGACATGGCCGATGCCCATATTGCCGGCCATCTGCGCCATCAGCCGTTCATCGGCGAAGGCGTCGCCGACAAGGCCGACCGCACGGTGAGGATGGAACTGGTCGCCGTCGTAACTGACGATGCCGCAGGCCTCCTGGCCGCGGTGCTGCAGGGCATGCAGGCCGAGGGCTACGTGACGGGCAGCCTCCTGATGGCCGTGAATGCCGAAGATGCCACATTCCTCGCGCAGATGATCCTCATCTGCATGGACCAGGTCCCGGCCGTCGGGCCCGGATCGGAAGGGATGGGTGATGATCATCGCCTCGCACCGATTTCGACGACCGTCTTGGGACTTGCGGTCGCTCCGTCAGCCGGATGCGGTCAGTTGCCCTGGCCTTGCGTGCCCTGGCCGCCCGCAGGTGCGGGCTCGATCGCATCGAGCAGGCGGTTCATATCATGTCTCTGCCCTTCGCCGTAACCGATTTCACCGCCGGAGGGGGTTGCACCTGTCACATTGCCCGAGGGGTTGTTCTGCGCAGGAGCCGTTCCAGGCGCGGTGTCGCGCGGCATGCCGGGCATCGCACCGCCCAGCGTGCCACGCACGGCATCGCCTGCGGCACCGGCCGCAGCACCCGCCGCCTGGTCGGCGCGCTCCAGGAACTGGCTGCGCATGCGCTCGGGCACCAGTTCCTGAATGATCCGCGCCGCTTCGACCACCGCGGGACGGGTTTCCGACTTCCGCACCCATTCGGGCTCACCATTCGGGCCCCAGACCCAGAGCAGGCCCAGATAGATGGCCGCCATCACCGCCAGGCCGCGGGCGACACCGAAACCGGCGCCGAGCAGGCGGTCGAGGAAGGTGAAGGGGCTGCCCGAGACCACGTCGCCGATGGCACGGGTGATCACCGACAGGATCAGCAGAGAGACCAGGAAGATGACCGCGATCGTGGCGATGTCGCCGGCGGTCTCGCTGGCGATGAAATCATCGGCAAGCGGGCGCAGCGGATCGAAGAGATAGGCCGTGATCAACGCGGCGCCGACCCAGGCGACGATCGACAGCACCTCGCGTACGAAGCCGCGGATCAATGCCACCAGGGTCGAAAGTGCGACGATGGCGAGCACAACCACGTCGGCGAGCGTCAGGGACATCCGGGTCTTCCTTCAACAGGGGCGGACGGCAGGGAGGGCAGGGAGGCCCGCTTCCGTCAGTCGATCGTTCCGCGCGGCTGGCCGCGCCGGCCGGGCCGAGCAGCGCCGTCCCGGTCGCCGGCCTGATCGCCGGCAGGTTTGGGGGCGTATTCGCCATTCGGCCCCACGAAGAGTTCCACCAGTTCGGCCAGGCGCTTCAGCGGCCGGATCTCGACGGGCATCTGCCGGCCGACGCCGGCCTTGGGAACGAAGGCGCGGGTGAAACCCAGCTTGGCGGCTTCCTTGAGCCGCGCCTCCATCTGCGAGACCGCACGCACCTCGCCCGAGAGCCCCACTTCGCCCAGCACCACCGTTTCCTTGGGCAGGGCCCGATCGGTGAGCGACGAGAGCAGTGCTGCTGCAACTGCGAGATCGGCGGCCGGTTCAAGGATGCGCAACCCGCCTGCAACGTTCAAGTAGACGTCGTTCGACCCGAGCGAAAGGCCGCACCGCGCGTCGAGCACGGCGAGGATCATGGCCAGGCGTCCGCCATCCCAGCCGACGACGGTGCGGCGCGGCGTGCCGAGCGTCGAGGCGGCCACCAGGGCCTGGATTTCGACCAGCACCGGCCGGGTGCCTTCCAGCCCCGCGAAGACGGCGCTGCCCGATATTTTCTCGTCGCGATCGCCCAGGAAGATGGCCGAGGGGTTTTCCACCTCCATCAGGCCGAGGTCGGTCATCGAGAACACGCCGATCTCGTCGGTGGCGCCGAACCGGTTTTTGACGGCGCGCAGGATTCGATAGGCATGGCCGCGCTCGCCCTCGAAGTGGAGCACGGTATCGACCATGTGCTCCAGCAGGCGGGGACCGGCGATCTGGCCTTCCTTGGTGACGTGGCCGACGATGATGACCGCGATGCCGCGCCGCTTGGCCAGCTGGATCAGCTCCTGACCGCAGGCGCGCACCTGCGACACCGTTCCCGGTGCGCCTTCCAGACCGTCATGGCGCATGGTCTGGATACTGTCGATCACCGCTACCGCAGGCCTGTCCGCCGGGGTCTTCTCCAGCGTCGAGACGATGTCGCGGATGTTGGTTTCGGCGGCGAGCCTGACCGACGACCCATCAAGGCCCAGCCGATGGGCGCGCAGCCGGACCTGATCGACCGATTCTTCGCCCGAGACGTAATAGGCATCGACCCCATTGCCGGCCAGCGCCGCCAGGGCCTGGATCAGCAGGGTGGATTTGCCGATACCGGGGTCACCACTGATCAGGATCGCCGCCCCCGGGACCAGGCCGCCGCCCAGCACCCGATCCAGTTCACCGATGCCGCAGCGCCGCCGGGGCACGACCTCGACCGGCCCGTCCAGGGTGACGAAAGACAACCCGCGCCGCGCGGAAGCCACGGCCGAACCGCGCCCACCCGCCACCGGCTGGGGCAGGACCTCTTCGACCATGGTGTTCCATTCGCCGCAGGCTTCGCAGCGCCCGGCCCATTTCGCCGCAGTGGCACCGCAGGACTGGCAGACGAAATGCGTGGTGGCTTTGGCCATCGACTGGTTTCCCGGAATCCGTCGCGCCGAAACGCGTCAGGGCCGGCGCAGTTCCATCTGGATCGGCCCGTCGGCACGACCATGGATGAACTGGTCGACATAGGGGTTGCCGCTGTGGTCGATCTCTTCCACCGGGCCGTGCCAGATGATCCGGCCCTGATAGATCATCGCCACATGGTCGGCGATCTTTCGGGCGCTCGCCATGTCGTGGGTGATGGTGATGGCGGTCGCACCCAGGCGCTTCACCTGATTGCGGATCAGATCGTTGATGACGTCGGCCATGATCGGGTCCAGCCCGGTGGTCGGTTCGTCGAAGAACAGGATGTCGGGGTCGGTGGCGATCGCTCGGGCCAGGCCGACACGCTTTTGCATGCCACCCGACAGTTCCGCCGGGGCCAGTTCCGCAACATCGGCGCCGAGGCCCACCAGGGAGAGCTTCTCGATCGCGATCTCCCGCGCCTTGCGCCGGGCCACCCCCTTGCCCTGGATCAGGCCGAAGGCGACGTTCTGCCAGACCGGCAGGCTGTCGAACAGCGCACCGCCCTGGAACAGCATGCCCATGCCGGCCATGACCTCTTCGCGGTCGCGGGCGCCGAGCCCCATGGTCTCGCGGCCGTCGATGCGGATCGAGCCCTTGTCGGGATGGATGATGCCCAGGATCGACTTGATCAGCACCGACTTGCCGGTGCCCGAGCCGCCGATCACCACCAGCGACGATCCGGCATCGATCGAAAGATCCACGCCGCGCAGCACCTGCTTGCGGCCGAACGATTTGTGCACGTCGGCGAGCGCGATCTTCGGGGTGGCGGTGGTCATGTCGCCTGGGGCTCCTCGGGGACGGGGCTGTGGTTCAGCGCGCGAAGAACAGCTCGGTGATGACATAGTTGAAGATCAGCAGCAGGATCGAACTCGACACCACCGCATTGGTCGTGGCACTGCCGACACCCTGGGCGCCGCCGCGGCTGTTGAAGCCGTGATAGCAGCCCATGGTTGCGATCAGGAAGCCGAACACCGCCGCTTTCACGAGCCCTGAGATCACGTCCAGCGGCTCGACGAAATTGAAGGTGTTGACCAGATAGGTGGTGGAGATGAAGCCCAGCTTGTAAACGCCGACCAGCCAGCCGCCCATCACGCCGATGATGTCGGCGATCAGCACCAGTACCGGCAGCATCAGGGTCGCAGCCAGAACCCGCGGCACGATCAGGTATTTGTAGGGGTTGGTGCGCAGCGTGGTCAGCGCATCCACCTGTTCCGTCACCCGCATGGTGCCGATCTCGGCCGCGATCGCGGCCCCCACCCGGCCGGCGACCATCAGCCCGGCGAGAACGGGACCGAGTTCGCGGGTGATCGACAGCACCACCACGCCTGCGACGGCACTTTCAGCCGAAAAGCGGGCGAAGCCGGTATAGCTTTGCAGGGCCAGCACCATGCCGCTGAACAGCGCAGTCATGCCCACCACCGGCAGGCTGTAATAGCCGATCTCCATCACCTGCCGGCCCATGGCGCGGAAATAGAAGGGCGGGGTGACCAGATGGCGCAGCACGACCAGGACGAAGAGCGCAACGCGGCCCACGGTCTCGAACAGGGAGAGCAGGGCCCGGCCGATGGCGGCAAGCGGGTTCATGGGGCGGGGTCGACCTCCGTCTGCGGCGTGGGCACGCCAATCGGATAAACCTGCGTTTGGCCCGACGCCATCGGCTGCCGGGCATAGCGGCGGCCCAGGCGGGTCAGGATCTCATAACCGATGGTGCCGGCGTCTTTTGCCAGCGCATCGACGTCGCGATGATCGCCGATCAGCTCCGCCACGGCGCCGCCATGGATCAGCGGTTCCGGCAGGGTGCTGACATCCACCGTCACCAGATCCATCGACACGCGGCCGAGGATCGGGGCCCGATGACCGGCAATCACCACCTCGCCCTTGCCTGCGGCCGACCAGGGCCAGCCATCGGCATAACCGATCGCCAGCGTCGCCACCCGCATGCCCGGCCGCGCGCGGGCTGCCGCACCATAGCCGACGCTCTCGAAGCTGTCGATGGTTCGCACCTGCAGCACCCGGGCCTTCAGCCGCACGACCGGGACCATCGGGTTCGGGCGCCCCGGCACCGGATTGACGCCGTAGAGCGCCACGCCCGGGCGGCCGAGATCGAAATGGAAGTCGGGGCCGAGGAACAGCCCGCTTGAATTGGCAAGGCTGAGCCGGCCACGCCCGATCGCACCCGCTACGGCCCGGAAACGGTCGAGCTGGCGCCGGTTCAGCGGATGGGCGGGATCATCGGCACAGGCGAGATGGCTCATGGTGATGCGGATATCGACGCCGCCGAGGCGCGCCGGGTCGGCCGCGAGGGCCTTGAAGCCTGCCTCGTCGAAACCGAGCCTGCTCATCCCCGTGTCGATATGCAGGGCGGCCGGCAGCGGCCCGCCCTGGGCCCGGCCGGCGTGGGTCCAGCGGTCGAGGTCGTCGGGGCCGTTCAGCACCGGACGGAGGTCGAAGGCCAGAAAATCCGCACGTTCTCCCTCGGCCATGCCGTTCAGGATGTAGACCGGCAGGGCATGGCGGGCGGGGTCGGGATCCGCCCGGAGCGCCCGGCGGAGCGTTGCACCTTCCGACAGATGTGCGACGAAAAGCGCCGGGGCACCGGCCCGGGCAAGGGCGGGACCGACGATATCCGCCCCCAGCCCGTAGCCATCGGCCTTGATTACGCCCGCGACCTCGCCAGCCGGGTTGTGCGCGCGCATCAGCCCGGTGAGGCGGGCGTGGTTCTCTGCCAGCGCGTCGAGATCAATCTCGATCCAGGCAGGCGGCGGGGCGGCGGGTGCCGCGGGCAGGGCAGGGGTGGTGACCGGCGTGCTCATTCGCTCGACGGGGCGTTGGCGGCCAACAGGGCTGCGTGGTCGCGATCCAGATTGCCGAAGCGCGTGGTGTTCAGGTCGAAATGCAGCCGCACGGTGCCGATCGGGCCGTGGCGCTGCTTGGCCACGATCACCTCCGCGACGCTGCGCGACATCTCGAACCTGCTTTGCCAGTGGGAATAGCGCTCGGCGAACTTGTCGGGCTTCTCGTCCGGGCGCTGCTTGGGCTCGGCGCGCGCCAGATAGTATTCCTCGCGGAACACGAACATCACCACGTCGGCGTCCTGCTCGATCGATCCGCTTTCGCGCAGGTCCGAGAGCTGCGGCCGCTTGTCCTCGCGCTGCTCCACGGCACGCGAGAGCTGGGACAGCGCGATCACCGGCACGTTCAGTTCCTTGGCGACGGCTTTCAGCCCCTGGGTGATCTCCGATACTTCCTGCACGCGGTTGTCGGTGGCGCGTACTGCCCGCATCAGCTGCAGATAGTCGACCACGATCATCGACAGACCATGCTGCCGCTTGAGCCGGCGGGCGCGGGCACGCATGGCCGGGACGGTGATCGCCGGCGTGTCGTCGATGAACAGCGGGATGCGCGACAGCTCGCGCGCCGCCATCACCACCTTCTCGAAATCCTCGGGCGACATGGTGCCGCGACGCAGCCGGTCGGAAGGCACGCCGGCGGCACCCGCCAGAAGGCGGGCGGCCAGCTGCTCGGCCGACATTTCGAGCGAAAAGAAGCCGACCACGGCGCCGTCGACCTGTTTCGGCTTGCCGCCGGCCTCCTCGGGCTCGGTGCGGTAGGCGCGGGCGGCGTTGAACGCGATGGTCGTCGCAAGCGCCGTCTTGCCCATCGACGGGCGGCCCGCCAGGATCAGCAGGTCCGAGGGTTGCAACCCGCCCATCAGATTGTCGAGATCGATCAGTTCGGTGGCGACACCGACCAGGTTGCCGTCGCGCTTATAGGCCGCTTCGATCTGGTCGAGCGCCGTGCTGAGGGCCCGATCGAAAGAGACGAAGCCGCCCTCGATCTCTCCCTGTTCGGCCAGGGTATAGAGGCGGTGCTCGGCATGCTCGATCTGCTCGATGGCCGGACGTTCGGCGCGGCCGTCATAAGCCTCGTTCACCACCTCTTCACCGATGTCGATCAGCGCCCGGCGGAGCGCGAAATCGTGGATGATCCGCGCATAGTCCTCGACATTGATGATCGAGATCGCAGAGCCGACCAGGCGCGCCAGGTAGGCGGCGCCACCCACACCGGACAGGGCGGGGTCGGCGTCGAACAGCGGTTTCAGCGTGGCGGGATTGGCGATCTGACCGCGCTCCATGAAGCGCAGGATCTGGCCGTAGATCCGCTGGTGAACCGGCTCGTGGAAGTGTTCGGGGCGCAGGAAGCTGCTGACCCGATGGGTGGCTTCGTTGTTGATCAGCAGGGCGCCCAGCAGCGCCTGTTCGACTTCGGCATTGTTGGGGCGGCTGCGGACCGCGAGCCCGCTGCCGGCCGCATCGGACCCTGCCGTAAGCGCCGTGGAGGCGCCGGCGGTGACGGCGGGCAGGCCGGCTGCGTCGAAATCGGTATCGGTCATCGGCCTCGGGATCGGTGCAGAAACAGATCAGGTGGTGGGCGACCGGTGGCCGGGACGGGTTGGCCCGGCCACCGGTCGCCCACGGTCGCGATCATGCACCGGCGGGCGTCGGGATGAAAGGCTTCTGAGGGCAGGGCCCCCTGGCGGGCCAGGGCGTCGCGTCAGCAGGCCACATGCAGCTCGTGCCGACGCTCCCGCGCGGCCCATTCGCGTTCGGTGTCGGTGATGTAGTCGCGGGTCAGCGGCACGGCATCCTGGCGGCGGGCCAGCTGAACCTGGAACACCACCTGACCCCAGTGACGGAACGAGGCTTCGCAGCCTGCCAGATAGAATTCCCACATCCGGCAGAACCGCTCGTCATACAGCGCCAGGACTTCGTTGCGGTGCTCCATGAAACGCTCATACCAGTGCTTCAGCGTTTCGGCATAATGCAGACGCAGGATTTCGACGTCGGTGACGACCAGTCCGGCGCGCTCGATCGCCGGCATCATCTCCGAAAGTGCCGGGACGTAGCCGCCGGGGAAGATGTACTTGCGGATCCAGGAATTGGTGACGCCGGGCCCGTCGGTGCGGCCGATGGTGTGAACCACGGCCACGCCGTCATCGGTCAGCAGGTCGTAGACCTTGCGGAAATACTCGTCGTAGTGCTTCAGGCCGACATGCTCGAACATCCCGACCGACACGATCCGGTCGAAACGTTCGGAGAGGTCGCGGTAATCGGTGAGCCGGAAATCGGCGCGCTGGGAGAGGCCTGATGCTTCTGCGCGGGCGCGGGCCACCTTGTGCTGTTCTTCCGACAGCGTCACGCCGACCACCTCGACATCGGCATGACCCGACAGATAAAGCCCGAGACCGCCCCAGCCGCAGCCGATGTCGAGCACCTTCTGCCCGGGTTGCAGCAGCAGCTTTGCCGCCAGGTGCCGCTTCTTCTGCCGTTGCGCCGTCTCCAGATCGTCATCCGGCGTCTGGAAATAGGCGCAGGAATACTGACGGTCGGCATCCAGGAACAGCCGGTACAGCTCTTCGGACAGGTCGTAGTGATGGGCGACGTTGCGTCGCGCCCGGTTTCGCGGATTGTGCTGATAGAAGAAGTTGATCAGCCTCGTTGCCCAGACCGGCCAGTGATGGGCATGGGCCGACTGTCGGGCATAATTCTTCACGCCCAGATCGAGCAGGGCGCGCACATCCCCGTCGATGATGTCGAACTGGCCGTTCATATACCCTTCGCCGAGGGCCATCGACGGGTTGACTGCCATGCGCCGGAGCATGGCAGGGTCATGGATCTGGATGCGGACATGCGGGGCGGTGCCGTCGCCGAAGCGGTGACTGCGTCCGTTCTCGTCATTCACAACCAGCGTCCCCGTGCGGATCAGTCCGCCGAGGAAGGTCAAACCGGATATCACGGTCAATCGCCTCCGTCAGGAGCCGTGACCGGGCCGTGGCGAAAGACGCCGGGTCTATGCGGGGGCAACTCCACGCGTGCGGATGCCGGAAACCGTGCGGGAGGAGCACGGGCCGGGTGTTGTGGGTCAGCCGACGCGCGGGGGATGGTCCGACGTCGCTCGCCGGTCCGGGCCGGCGTATTTTAGACACGTTCCAATCTTATGCCCCTTCAAAAGCGCCCGTCAAATGTCTACGGACTTGATGTGCCGCGCTGTTGAATTTTTGCCACAGCATCCGGATGGGGCAGATCTCTCGTAAAATCCGCAGGCCCTGTTGCGGTTCCAGAAAACCGTTTTGTCAAAACGATACGGCCGCGTCCCGGATGTACCGGAACGCGGCCGCATGTGTCGGCCCCAAGGGGCCCGACGGATTGTCGGGGTGGAAGAGGATCAGACCTCTTCCTCCTCCTCAACCTCGTCGGCCTGATAGGCAGCGCTTTCCTCGGCGAGCTCATAGGCATCGTCGAGCTGCTCGTCGGCCTCGGCCGCGCGGCGCTGCTGGTTCAGGAAGTCGTCCATGCTGCGGACGACGATGATGGTCACGTCGACCACAACGTCGGGGTGCAGCGAGATGGAGACGGTCTGGGTGCCCAGGGTCTTGATCGGCTCGCGCAGCTGAACCTGGCGGCCGTTGATCTCGAACCCGAACTGCTCCACCGCGATCGCGACGTCGCGGGCGGTGACCGAACCGTAGAGCTGGCCGTTGTCGGCCGCCTGACGGACGACCGGCAGAACCTGGCCGGTCAGCTTCTCGGCCAGCACCTCGGCCTCGCCGCGACGCTGATCGTTCAGCGCCACCAGGGCCTTCCGCTGGGTCTCGAAATAGGTGAGGTTCTCCTTGGTCGCGCGCATGGCCTTGCGCTGCGGCAGGAGGAAGTTGCGCGCATAACCCGGGCGGACCTTCACGCGGTCGCCGATCTGGCCCAGGTTCTGAATGCGCTCAAGCAGGATCACTTCCATCGGATGTACTCCTAAGGCTGTGTCAGGCGGCACCGGAGCGACGGCGCAGCCCGGCCCAACGTTCGACGAAGCCCAAGACAAGGATCAGCAGGATCGGCCAGTACAGCATCAGTGCCAGCAGATAGACCGCAGCGAGGATGAACCCGCCGCCGCGGACACCGCGGGCAAGCCCGTGTGCCACACCCAGACCGAGGACCAGATAGGGCATCGCGGCCAGCACCGCGGCAACTCCGGCAAAGAGGCCGAAATCACCGTCGCCGCCGGTGGCGATGGTCAGTGCGACGCCGGCGACCAGCACCCAGCGAACCGCCTCGGGCGGATCGAAGGAGGCAAGCGGCGGCACGGGCCGCATCGATCCCCCGAGCAGCCGGTCCGCGGCGAAGCGGCCGAGCATGCCGGAAAGGACCATCTGCACCACCCAGAAACACGCAGCGAAGGCGACGAAACGCCCCGCCAGACTTTCGGCCAGAACCGCGGCATTCGCCGTGGCGGCATCTGCCGCCATCAGCTCGATCAGCGGTTCCAGCGTCCGCGCGACCTCGCCGCGCAGGCCACCCTCGGCACCGGCTGCGAACAGCCATCCCCCGGCAACCAGCGCGCCGGCAAGCGCGATGGCCACCGTCATCAGCCGTCCTGCCGGGTACCATTCGGTTCCCCCCGCACCATCGGGGCGGGAAAGCAGGGCGAAACGGGCGATGACAAGCACGGGCAGCGCGGTGACCACCGCAAAGCCCAGGCCGTAGAGAACCTGCTCGGGCCCGGCCAGAGCCGCTGCGGTGGCGGCGCCTGCGATGGTGCCGGCCACAGCCGAAATCACCCCGCCGGGCAGCCCGTAGCGGAAGGCGGCGGCGAAGAGCGGGGCGGGCGCCAGATAGGCTGCGATCACGCCCAGCACCCCCGTCACGACCAGCAGGCTGCCGACGCCCGAAAGGGCACCCGCCGCCAGGGTGATGGAGAGGTCGCGCGACAACCGCATGGGCGTCCTGTTCCGCTATCCGCCTCCGAAGCCGGGGCACCGTTACCGGTACCGGGTCGAAGGTCGTGTTTCCGGGACCATCCGGACCTGATCAGTCGGTCGGTCCATCGGATCCCGTCGATCACCGTCTTGAGCGGACGGCGTCGGAAGGGCTGATGGGTTACTGCACCACGAAGGGCAGGAGGGCGAGAATGCGCGCGCGCTTGATGGCGCGGGCGAGCTCACGCTGCTTCTTCGCGGACACGGCCGTGATCCGGCTCGGCACGATCTTGCCCCGCTCCGAGATGTAGCGGCTGAGCAGCTTCACGTCCTTGTAGTCGATCACCGGCGCATTCGCACCGGAGAACGGGCAGGTCTTCTTCCGGCGGAAGAACGGGCGACGCTGGCCCTGAGCCGCCGGAATCGTGACGGCGCTCTGCGACTTGTTGGAAGCCATGACGATCTATCCTCGCGATTTCTGATACAGGATCAGCGGTCGGCGCGCTCACGACGCTCGAAGCGGTCGCCGCGATCACCACGATCGCCGCGATCACCACGGTCGCCGCGGTCACCACGCTCGAAGCGGTCGCCGCCACGGCGCTCGCCACGCTCACCGCGTTCGCCACGCTCACCGCGGCCACGGCTCTGCATCATCACCGAGGGCTCCTCGGAGACTTCGTCGACGCGCACGGTCAGATAGCGGAGCACATCTTCCTGGTAGCGGAGCATGTACTCGATCTGAACCAGCGCCTCGGCCGAGGCCTCGATGTTCAGGTGCAGATAGTGGGCCTTGCGGTACTTCTTGACCCGGTAGGCGAGCTGGCGAAGACCCCAGTTCTCCTGCTTGATCACGCGGCCCTGGGCGTTCTCGAGGATGGTCTTGATATCCTCGCCCAGCTTCTCGACCTGCTGGGTCGAGGCGTCCTGACGGACGATGATCGTCGTCTCGTAGAAGGGCATATAATGGACTCCTTACGGCTTTTTCCTGCCCGACGCCCCGGTCTCCGACGATCGCCTTCCGGCGTGTCGGACCGCCCGGGCGGGACGGGCTCAGCCGACATCACGCGATGCCGGCAAGGAGCGGTGTTGTGCATCCGGCCATGCCATGATGGCGTAGACGCACGACATCCCCACCACCGGATCGAGAGACCCGGTGTGGAGGCGCGCACTATACGTCATGCCCTTCGGCGCGCAAGGCAAATCGCCGCCGGCGGCCCGTCTGGCGGGTGGTTGGGTACAAGGCGGCTCACGGTGGGTGCCGATACTCGCCCTGCGATCACAAATTTCCCGCAAAATACGTATCAAAGGTTGATTTCGCCTCTCGCATCTTCCGCGGCGTCGGCTAAACTGAGACCGACCCGGCGTTGGATGTTCCGCATCGCAAAGCCCCGGAAACTGCTGGCCGTGCCAGTCATGACGGCCATATCCGGTGTGGTGGGACGATGCGGTTCTTGACAATCGGTCGCGGTCGCGGTCATGACTTGGCGACGACCGGCCGGGCCTGCGGGCTTCGGTCCGGCGATCGGGTCGACAGCCAAGACTGAAGCGAGGCTCCATGGCACGTGCGTTCGTCTTTCCCGGACAGGGCTCGCAGAAGGTGGGCATGGGACAGGATCTTGCAGCGGCCTTTGCCGCGGCCCGTGAGGTCTTCGAGGAGGTGGACGAGGCGCTGAAGCAGCCGCTGACCCGCCTGATGTTCGAAGGCCCGGCCGAGCAGCTGATCCTGACCGAGAATGCCCAGCCGGCGATCATGGCCTGCTCGATGGCCGTGGTCCGCGTCCTCGAACGGGAAGGCGGCGTCGATCTGGCCCAAAAGGCCGCCTTCGTGGCCGGGCATTCGCTGGGCGAGTATTCGGCGCTTTGCGCGGCCGGGGCGCTGGACATCGGCGATACGGCCCGTCTGCTCAAGATCCGCGGCCAGGCCATGCAGATGGCGGTGCCTGTCGGGCAGGGCGCCATGCTGGCACTGATGGGCGTGGACCCCGACGAGGCACGGGCCATCGCCGACGAGGCAGCCGGGTCCGGCGAGGTCTGCGTCGCCGCCAACGACAACGCGCCGGGCCAGGTGGTTCTGTCGGGCCACAAGACCGCGATCGACCGCGCGGTCGAGGTCGCCAAGGCCCGCGGCAAGCGGGCGATCCCGCTGGAGGTGAGCGCACCTTTCCACTGCCCGCTGATGCAGCCGGCCGCCGAGCGGATGGCCGATGCCCTGGCGCAGGTGGAGATCGACGCGCCGCGCCTGCCGCTGATCGCCAATGTGCTCGCCGCCCCGGTTTCCGATCCGGACCGCATCCGCGGTCTGCTCGTCGACCAGGTGACCGGCATGGTTCGCTGGCGCGAAAGCGTGCTGGCGATGAAAGAGGCCGGCGTCGAGGAAACCGTGGAGCTGGGGGCGGGCAAGGTTCTGTCTGGTCTCACCAAGCGCATCGACCGCGCGCTTTCGGCCCAGTCGGTGGGAACGCCGGCCGAGATCGAAGCGTTCCTGAAGTCTCTCTGAGGACGGCCTCTTAACCGTCCCGCGATCTTTCCCGTCCACCACAGTGATGGATCATCCATGTTCGATCTGACGCAGCGCACCGCGCTCGTGACCGGGGCCACCGGCGGCATCGGCGCCGCCATCGCCCGCGCTCTCCATGCCCAGGGCGCCGTGGTCGCGCTGCACGGCCGCCGCGCGGACGCGCTGGAAGGTCTTGCCGCCGAGCTTGGCTCGCGTGTCCATGTCCTGCCGGCCGACCTCGCGGCGGACGGCGCGGCCGAGCAACTGGTGAAGGATGCCGAAGCCGCCATGGGCGGGCTCGACATTCTGGTCAGCAATGCGGGGCTGACCCGCGATACGCTGCTGATGCGGATGAAGGACGCCGATTTCGATCAGGTGATCGACGTCAACCTGAAGGCCGGCTTCCGTCTGGCCCGGGCCGCGATGAAGGGCATGATGAAGCGCCGCTACGGCCGCATCGTCGCCGTCACCTCGGTCGTCGGCCATATGGGCAATCCGGGGCAGGCGAACTACGCCGCCTCGAAGGGCGGGCTGACCGCCATGATCAAGGCGATCGCGCACGAAGTTGCTTCGCGCGGGATCACCGCCAATTGTGTTGCACCCGGTTATATCGCAACGCCGATGACCGACGTGCTGACTGACGAGCAGAAGACCGGTCTGCTCGAGAAGGTGCCGGTGGGCCGTCTCGGTTCGCCGGAAGACGTCGCCGCGGCCATCGTCTATCTGGCGAGCGCCGAGGCGGCTTACGTGACCGGTCAGACGCTCCACGTCAACGGCGGCATGGTCATGATCTGACCGCCGGGCCGGGGACGCAAACCGGACCAGCCCCGTGACCTTCATTGCCGCGGCATGTCCGCCGCGGCTGGCCAAGGTGCGGAAAGTGTGCTACAGCCCTGTTCGATTTCGGCGGGGCTGCCAGGCACGAGACAAACGGCAGTACGGCGCTACGCCCGAACGAACGCCACTTGCCAGTGAGCTTGAGGGACGACGACTGATGAGCGACATTGCTGAGCGCGTGAAGAAGATCGTGGTCGAACATCTCGGTGTCGACGAAGAGAAGGTCACCGAGACGGCCAGCTTCATCGACGACCTCGGTGCCGACAGCCTCGATACCGTCGAACTCGTGATGGCCTTCGAGGAAGAGTTCGGGATCGAGATCCCCGACGACGCCGCGGAGAAGATCCTGACCGTTCAGGACGCCATCAAGTTCATCCAGGAGAACCAGTCCTGATCGGACAGGTCTCCGGGCGACGTGCCGGCCATCAGGCCGGCACGGCCGCGCCCGCTTCCATGCGGGTGAGCTGATCCTCCGGAGCCGGTGCTGCGATGCCGATCAGGCGTCCCCGCAGCCGGCTCCGCCGCGCAACCCTGACGGGCCGCGGAGATCCGCTATGAAACGGGCGTGGTCGGCCGGTCCGGAACGGAATCGGCTGCAACGCCCGCTTCTGGCGTTCCGGCGGGCGTCGCGCCGCCGGCACGCGACCCATTTCAGGCAGAAAGGACGCGCTGACCGAGATGAGACGTGTCGTCGTCACCGGGCTGGGTCTTGTCACTCCGCTCGCGGTCGGGGTGAAGGCGAGTTGGGAGCGTCTGCTCGCCAGCAAGTCCGGAATCCGTCACATCGACAGCTTCGATGTGTCCGACCTTTCCGTCCGCATCGCTGCCATGGTGCCCAAGGGCGCCGGTGACGATGCCTTCCGTCCCGAGGACTATGTTCCCGCGAAGGACGTGAAGAAGATGGACGAGTTCATCCATTACGCGCTGGGGGCCGCCGACGAGGCGATCCGCGACGCCGGATGGGCTCCGGAGGCCGAGGAAGAACTCGATCGCACCGGTGTCATGATCGGCTCTGGTATCGGCGGCCTGCCGACCATCGCCGAAGGCGCGGTCACCATGGAACAGCGCGGTCCACGCCGCGTGTCTCCGTTCTTCATCCCGGCCGCGCTGATCAATCTGGCCTCGGGCCAGGTCTCGATCAAATATGGTTTCCGCGGGCCGAATCACGCCGTGGTCACCGCCTGCTCCACCGGTGCGCATGCCATCGGCGATGCCGCCCGGCTGATCATGTGGGACGATGCCGATGTGATGGTGGCAGGCGGCTCGGAAGCCGCCGTCTGCCGCATGGGCATTGCCGGTTTCGCTGCGGCCAAGGCTCTGTCCTCCGGCTATAACGACACGCCTGAGCGTGCGTCGCGACCCTGGGACAAGGGTCGTGACGGCTTCGTGATGGGCGAGGGTGCCGGCGTGGTCGTGCTCGAAGAGCTTGAGCATGCCAAGGCGCGTGGCGCGAAGATCTATGCCGAAGTCGTCGGCTACGGCATGTCGGGCGATGCCTATCACATCACCGCACCGTCGGAAGACGGCAATGGCGGTTTCCGCGCCATGCAGGCGGCGATGAAGCGGGCGGGGCTCAACCCCGACCAGATCGACTATGTCAACGCCCACGGCACCTCCACGCCGCGCGGTGACGTGATCGAGCTGGCGGCGGTGAAGCGCCTGTTCGGCGAGGCGGCCTACAAGCTGTCGATGTCGTCGACCAAGTCGTCGATCGGCCATCTGCTGGGCGCTGCCGGCGCTGTCGAGGCGATCTTCTCGATCCTCTCGATCCGCGACGGTGTCGTGCCGCCGACCCTCAATCTGGACAATCCGGACGAGGGCTGCGACATCGATCTGGTGCCCCATCAGGCCAAGGAACGCGAGGTGCGTTATGCCCTCTCCAACTCCTTCGGCTTCGGCGGCACCAACGCCTCGGTGATCTTCGGCCGGCCCGAATGAGCCGCTCCGAGTGATGCCGACACTATGATCCGGGATCTGCGGGCTCTGCCGTGCGCTTCCTGAAGCATCTCATCATCGCCCTCGTCTCCCTGGCGACCCTGGTCGTCGCGGGGGCGGGGGCGTTGTTGTGGTGGGGCTCCGTCTGGCTGGAAACGCCCGGGCCGCTGACCGAGGCCCGGACCGTGCTGCTGCCGCGGGGGACAGGCGTCGCCGGCATCACCCGTGAACTGGCCGATGCCGGGGCGATCGACCAGCCGGCGGTCTTTCGGGCGGCGGTGGTGCTGCTGGATGTGCAGACCCGGCTGAAGGCCGGTGAATACCGGGTCGAGCCGGGGCAGAGCCCATCCGACATCATCGACATGCTGGTCGAAGGCAGGGTCGTGCTGCACCGCCTGACCCTGCCCGAAGGCATCACGCTTCGCGCCGCCTGGGAGGCGGTGGCCGGCGACGACCTGCTCAGCGGCGACATGCCGCCGATGGAGGGGTTCGCCGAAGGCGGGCTGCTGCCCGAGACCTACACCTATACCCGTGGCGATGATCGCGGCGCCCTGATCCGCCGGATGAAGGCGGCGATGGACAAGGCACTGGACGAGGCCTGGTCGGCAAGGCGGCCGGATCTGCCGCTGTCGACGCCCGAAGAGATGCTGATCCTGGCCTCGATCGTCGAGCGGGAGACCGGCATTCCCGACGAGCGGCCGCTTGTGGCCGGGGTGTTCGTGAACCGGCTGAAGCGCGGCATGCGGCTGCAGTCGGACCCGACCGTCATCTATGGCCTGAGCGAGGGCACCGGCCGGATCGACCGCGGTATCACCCGGTCCGATCTGGGCAATGCCCATGATTGGAACACCTACGAGATCGACGGTCTGCCGAAGACGCCGATCGCCTTGCCCGGCCGTGCAGCGCTGATGGCCGTGGCCCAGCCGGCGGAAACCGATGCGCTGTATTTCGTGGCCGACGGCACGGGCGGCCATGTCTTTGCGCGCACGCTGGCCGAGCACAATGCCAATGTCGCCAAATGGCGCCGGATCGAGCGCGAGCGTCGCCGGGCCGCGAAGGCGGCGGCCGGCGACTGACGCCTCAGCCGCAGACGGTGTCCGGAGTCCGCCCACGGGCGGCGGGATCGATTGCATCGCTCCAGGCATCGAGAACAGCCGCTCTGGCCGCCTGCGTCTGGCGCGCCTGACGCAGAGCCACGCGAAGCGTCGCCCGCAGATGCCGGGCATCCTGATCCCCGTCATCGACCAGGGCGTCCGGGGCCATCCCGTCCTGCAGTGCGGCCAGGAACCGCTGACGCAGCGCCAGCACCCGCGGATCGCCATGCGCCGTCATCAATTCCTGAAAGGCCTGATGAGCGATCGGGTCGAAAGCGCGCGGCCGACCGAGGGCATCGCGCAGCGGATTGCACGCATGCAGCGTCAGACCGGCGACCAACCCGTCGGGGATCGGCGTATTGGCGGAGGCGGCGCGACCGGCGGCCAGCAGCTTCGGCAGAAGATGGGTGTGGGGTCCTTCGGGAGAGGTTTCCCCCGTCTTCGGAACAGCCTGAAATACCTCGATCCTTGCCAGGCGGGTCATAAAGACCCGATGGGCCCCGGTGGCTGCGGCGGCTCGGCGCGGCCCCGGATCCTCTCCTAGCAGCAGCCGGCCGGCCAGCCCGCGGAGGACCGAGAGCGCCTCGGGCGTCGAGGCGCGCAGGCAGGCCTCGGTATGAGGAATGCCGAGGCCCAGATCGAACAGGATGCCGTTCCGGTCTTCCGGCCGCACGGCATCCGCATCGGGGCCGAGTTCGGTGACCACCGTCCGGGTCGGCCCGGCGGCGGCGGCTTCGGGCAGGCAGAAAGCGATGGCCGACGACCAGCCGACGCCGTCGGAGGACGGGGTCTCGTAGGCCAGCGGCCGGACATCGCTCCGCAGCGTGATGGCGATGGCACCACGGTCAGTCGCCAGCCGGCGGCGCTCGGGGTCCTCTGCGGCATCGACCGACAGCGGCTCGTCGGCATCGCGCATGAACTCGGCGATGGCGCCGAAGCTGCCTGTGCTCCAGGCCTGGGCCGGATCGGCCAGAAGCCGTCCGATCAGCGGGCCTGCTGCATCCTCATATGCGGAGATGGATGCGTGAGGCATGTCGTTGTCTCCCTTGACTTTTCCGGTAGCCGGGTCCGGGCCCATGGCACGACCAGCAGATGGCCGTCGGCCTGGCCGTGCAGGGCGCGGATGCCATAGGCCTGTGCCAGCCTGTCGGGGGTGAGCACGGCTTCAGGTGATCCGTCGGCAATCAGGCGGCCCTCTGCCAGCAGCACCAGCCGGTCGCAGAACCGGGCGGCAAGCCCCAGATCATGCAGCACGGCCACCACCAGCCGGCCATCGCCTGCAAGGGCTTTGAGCAAGTCCATGACATCAAGCTGGTGTGCGGGGTCGAGGGCTGCGACCGGCTCGTCTGCGAGCAGGATCGGTGCTTCCACGGCCAATGCCCGGGCCAGAAGAACCTTGAGCCGTTCACCGCCCGAAAGTCGGTCGACCCGGCGGCCGGTGAAACCCTGCGTGCCGGTTGCCGCCATGGCTCGGGCGATTGCGCGGCGGTCTGAGGGCCTCCGGCCGTCACCATGAGGCAGGCGGCCGAGCGCGACCACGGCTTCTGTCGGCAGCGGCCAATGCACATCGGCGCCCTGGGCCAGATACGAGATCCGTCGCGCCCGGGCGGCGGCGGACAATTGGTGCAGCGGCTGCCCGCCGAGCAGCACACTCCCATGCTGCGGGGTCAGAAGACCGGCGAGCAGGCGCAGCAGCGTGGTCTTGCCGGCGCCATTGGGGCCGATCAGCCCCACCAGTTGCCCCGGGCCGAACGACAGGCACAGATCCTTGAGCCGGGCGCGGTCCAGCCCTGAAACGGTGAGGTGTCGCGCCTCGAGGGTCATTGCGTCCATGGGGTCAGCCGTCCTTTCGCGCGGTCTTCAGGATCAGGGAGGCGAGGAAGGGTGCACCGATCAGGGCCATCATCACCCCCAGCTTCAGTTCGGGACGGGTCGGCAGCAGGCGAACGGCGATATCGGCCGAGAGGGTGAAAGCGGCGCCAGCCGGGGCTGCGATCAGCAGCAGGGCGCCGGGGCGATGGCTGACCAGCGGCCGCAGCAGATGCGGGACGATGAGGCCGACGAAGCCGACTGCGCCCGCGACCGCGACACCGGGCCCGACGGCAAGGGCCGTGCCCAGAATCGCCGCAAGCCGGGTGCGGGTGACATCGAAGCCGAGACTTGCGGCCGTGTCCTCGCCAAGGGTCAGGGCTTCGAGCGCCCGTCCCAGCCGGGCGAGCATCACCAGGCCGATCATCACCGGCGGCACCGCCAGCCAGACATGATCCATACTGCGGTCGCTGAGCGATCCCATCAACCAGAAGACGATTTCGAGCGCCGCATAAGGTGACGGTGCGAGATTGAGGGCGAGGGCGGTGAGGGCTGCGGCGAAACTGCCGATGGCGACGCCGGTGAGGATAAGCGCGGTGGTGCCGGCCCCGCGTGCCGCGATCACGGCCAGGACCAGCGTGGCGGCGAGGGCGCCTGCAATGCCGCCGAGCGGCAGGGCCAGCGACCAGGCAGCCGCCGCACCGCTGTAGAAGGTGGCGACGGCACCCAGACCTGCCGAGGCAGAGACACCGACCACGCCCGGATCGGCGAGCGGGTTGCGCAGCAGCCCCTGCAGAGCTGCACCGGACATGGCGAGCCCGGCGCCCAGCACAATCGCGAGGATCGCCCGGGGGAGGCGCAGCTGGACCAGAATCAGCGCATCCAGCGTGTCGCGGCCATGGGCGACGTCGGCCATCGCGCGCGGAAGATCCAGACCGTCCGGCCCGGCAGCAATGGAGGCCAGCGTCAGAAGGGCGGTGAGGAGGAGAAGCGCCGCCGATATCCGGCCCGTGGTCAGCGTCATGGTCGCGATCCTCGCCGGCGTGCGGCGAGCGACCGTCGCGCGGCCGACAGGCGACCGACCGCCTCTGCGACCCACGGGCCCGGGCAGACCCAGAGGGCGGCCGGCAGGCTGGTGATGGTCATGCCCGCTGCCCGCGCCCGGAAGGCCGGATGGTCGAGCACCTCGCGCGCAAGGGCCGGTGGTGCATCCCCGTCGGAATCGAGCACCAGCAGATCGGGTTTCAGGCGTAACAGCCGTTCGAGGCCGATCCGGCCATCGCCATCGACCGGCGCATCGGGGGCCAGATTGCGGAGACCGGCCGCGGCCAGGATCTCGTCCTGCAGGGTTCCCGCTCCGGCGACACCGCCGCCGGGGCGCAGAACCACCACGCCCGGAAGCGGTGTGTCTTTCGCATCCAGGGTCGCCTCGCCAAGCATCCGGTCCATGGCATCGAGCATCTCCCGGCCGGCATCGGGGTTGCCCACGGCCGCCGCAAGGCTGGTGACCTGGGACCGGATGCCGGCGAGGCTGGTCGCCTCGTCGAGCAGCAGCACCGGGATGCCGGCCCGGCGCAGCATCTGCGTGGTCGTCAGAGTGGTGTAGCGGCCGGCGACCACCAGATCCGGGGCGAGCCGGGCAATCTCCTCTGCCCGGCCGTGATTGAGCACCAGCCCCCGCGCCGCTGCGGGATCGATCGCCGCCGGCCCCGCGGCCAGCCAGGTAACCGATACCAGCCGGCCGGGCGGCGCCAGGCGCAGCAGCAATTCATCGGCACACAGGTTCATCGACACGATCCGCCGCGGCCCGTCCCCGGCGAAAGCCGAGGGCGGGGCCGCGAGTACCGGGCCGGTCAGCAGAAGCCCGGCCGACAGAAGCCCTGGCAGGCGGTACGGAAGGCGCCGTGCCGGCATGGGCTCAGAACCGCATCCGCAGGCCGGCATAACCTGCGCGACCACGTGAGCCGTAGCCCAGAACCTCCTGATATTCCTCGTCAAAGAGATTGTCGATCCGGCCGAAGATCTCGACCGTGTCGGTGAGATCATAGGCGGCGGTCAGGTTGACGAGGGTGTAGTCGTCGAGGGTGACGGGGTGTCGCGCATAGCTGGCGTCATAGGCCCAGTCCTTCTGCTCACCGTTATAGATCACCGCGATGCCGGCCCGCGCGCGATCATCAAGGAACCGGGTCATCAGGTCGGCACTGGCAATGTGTGGTGCGCGGCGAACCAGCTCTTCGCCATGGGAGTCCTTACCATCGGTGTAGGTGTAGGCCAGCCGCAGATCGATCCAGGCAAGCGGGCGGATGGTCATCGAGGCTTCCACGCCGTTGATGCGCGACGTACCTGGCAGATTCTCCGACGAGGGGCCGTTCCCCTGGATCAGGTTCTTGATGTCCTGTCGGAACCACCCGAGGTCGACCACCAGGCGGCCGTCGAGGAAGCTGTGTTCGACGCCGGCATCCCAGCCGGTCGCTTCCTCGGGCTTCAGGTTGGGATTTCCCCTGTAAGTGTTTGTATAGCCGTAGAGTTCGAACAGCGTCGGGTTCTTGATGCCCGTACCGTATGACGCGCGGAGCCTGGTGTCGGTGCCGGGGATCAGCCAGGCCGCTGTGGCCCGCCAGCTGTGCTGGTCGTCGAACAGGCCGTTCCGGTCGTAACGGCCGGCGGCCGACAGAAAGAGCTGGTCGTAGAGGCCGAGCCGATATTCGCCGGCGAAGCCGGTCGACTCGTAGTCGTGTTTCACGACCGAGCCCGGCGCCCAGGAACTCCAGGTCCGGGCGCTTTCGCGCTCGTGATCGAGGCCGAAACTCAGGTCGTGGCTGACGGCGCCGGTCTCGAAGCCGTAATCGGTCTGATAGTCGGCTTTCACACGGCGGCCCAGATAGGTGCTGGTGATGAGATCGCCGTCGCGATAATTGCGGTCATGTTCCGTAGTTGCGAGGCCGATCTTGTGGCGCCACCGGCCATCCGCCATGGCGTAACGGGCCTCGCCGCGCAGAAAGGTCTGGGTACCGGTGGTCAGGTCGTCGGGATCATCTTCGGGGATGGTGCTATAGGCATCGGTATCAGCGCGATAGCGCACGGTCCGGCCGACCAGGGCGAACTCCACGTCTTCCGCCGGTCGCCAGCCGAATTTCGCGAAAGCGGACCGGTTGCGATAGCCGTCCTTCTCCAGATTGCCGGCGCGTTCATCGGCGGAGGAGATGCCGTCGGTTCGGAAGCTCTGGGTCGAGACCAGCGCGTCGAAGGTCTGGTCGCCATAAGAGACGGTACCGACCGCTTCGCGGGTGTCGAAACTGCCGGCCTCGGTCCGCACACTGCCCGAAAGCGGGCCGGACCCACGTTTGGTCGTGATGTCGATCACGCCACCCACGGCATCCGAGCCATAGAGCGCGCTCTGCGGCCCGCGCAGCACTTCGATCCGCTCGATCTCGTAGGCGAGCAGATGACCGAAATCGAAATCGGAATCACCTGACGGATCGGAGACTTCGATGCCGTCGATCCGCACCAGGGTCTGATTGGCTTCCGAGCCGCGGATGCGGATCTGCGATGTGCCACCCACCGACCCGGTGCGGCTGACCGCAAGGCCGGGCACCAGACGCAGGGCATCGTCGACCTGACGGATCTGCAAAGCCTCGATCTGTTCTGCGGTGATGACGGTGACGGCGCTGCCGACGGTCTCGACCGGCACCGGGCTGCGGGCGGCGGAGACGGAAAGCGGGGCGAGCCGCGTGGGCTCGTCGGTTCCAGTCTCTTCGGCAGCGGCCAGGTTCGTAATTGCCAGCGGAGACAGCGTGATCAGTGGCAGTGCCAGGCCGGCACGAAGCAGACGGCGCGACCGGTGGCGGGCGGGCGGACGATTGGTGGACACGGGGATACTCGACCTCGTTCGACTGCATCATGCGGTCACTGCGAACGAGGCCGGCAGGGTGGCTGGACGGGGCGGGAAGGGGAAGCCTTTGGGGGCTTATGGGGTCTTCATGCCGCGCCGCCACCGCTTGCAGAACCCATCGGTACACCCCGCCCGACGTGCTCGCCCGTGACCGCGAATGACGGCAGGTCTCCTGGCTCGCGGGTCGTCGCACCACCGTCACCTTCCCGGCCCCCGTCGGGGCCAGTGGTTTTCGAGACGGGGCGCTCTCCGCTTACAGTTGCGGGGGCAGCCGCGGAATTGCCGGATTATGATACCGGCGCACCGCATTCCCTTTTCATCCCGCGGAACGACCGCAGGACACCGTCAGTGGCGATATCCTGGCGCGAAGATCGACCGTATGGCAAGTGCGATGTGATATTCGCGTGTTTTCGCCGGATGGTTGCAGCGGCCGTCACTTCCCAGGCAGGCCGCCGAGCAGCCGGTCCGCCCAGGCGGCCGGCAGGGCGGCGAGCAGCCAGCAAAGGGCCGCCAGTTGCCACGGAAAGGCGATGCGCGCCCGGTTGCGGTCGAGCCCGCGGCGGATGATCCGCGCCGCCCGGTCGGCATCCATCAGGAAGGGCATCGGAAAGCGGTTGCGGGCGGTCATCGGCGTGCGCACGAACCCCGGGCAGACGACAGACACCCGTAGCCCGCCATGGGCAAGGCGCGGACGCAGCCCTTCGCCCCAGGCCTTCACAGCCGCCTTTGATGCGGCATAGGCAGGGGCTCCCGGCTGGCCGCGATAGCCGGCGAGGCTGGCGACGATGGCGATCGCTCCCCGCCCGCGACCCAGCATCAGTTCGGCTGCGGGCAGCACGGTGTTGACCACGCCGTCGACATTGACCGCGAAGATGGCCCTGGTGACCTCTGCCGAAACCGCGCCGCCACTGCCGGTTTCGTTGCCCGAGATGCCGGCATTGGCGATCATCAGGTCGAGGGGCGCGCCTGCACCGATCGCGGTCACCCAGGCTGCGACGGCATCGGCATCGGTGACGTCGAACCGCGCCACATCCACCTCGGCGCCCCGGCTGCGCGCGGCCGCCGCCACGGCTTCCGTGCGGTCCGTGTCGCGGCCATGCAGGGAAAGCCGGATGCCCGGCCCGGCATATTCCAGCGCCAGGGCAGCGCCCAGGCCGCTGGACGCGCCGGTGATCGCGATATGGCGGGGCGTGGGGGATGCGGTCATGGGACGCGGGTGGTCCTGGTGGACATCCGACGGGCAGCGTCGGAGACTGTGACGTGATCAGACCCGGATGGTCATCCGAGGCTTGGCGGGGGCGGGACGGGTTCGTATAGTCCGCCCGTCCGACCCGCCCCTGATCATCGCTCATCCTCGGGAGATTGGCCATGGCGCTTGCCAGCATGACAGGATTCGCCCGCGCCGATGCAGGCGATGCCCGCTATGGCTGGAACTGGGAAGTCAAGAGCGTCAACGGCCGCGGGCTGGACCTGCGGATCCGGCTGGCGCCCGGTTTCGACCAGCTGGAACCGGTCGTCCGCAAGGTCGCCCAGGACCGCATCCGCCGCGGCCATGTCAGCGTGCAGCTGGGCCTGGTGACCCATGCCCGGGGCGCGCGTCTTCGCATCGATCCCGAGGTCGCCGACGGGCTGGGCGAGGTTCTGACCGAGCTTCAGCGACGCTTTCCCAAGGCGAAGGTGCCGCGGCTCGACGGCCTGCTGCGGGTGCCCGGCCTGCTGCAGATGGTGGAGCAGGAGGAGAGCGAGGCCGTTCGGGCGGCGCGGGAGCATGCGATGACCGAGAGCCTGATCGCCGCCTTCGATCGTCTGGTCATTGCCCGCGCCCAGGAAGGGGCGGCCCTGACCCGGTTGCTGACCGAACATGTCGATGCGATCGAGGGGCTTGTGACCGAGGCTGCCGGCCTGGCCGCCACCCAGCCTGCGACCATCCGTGCCCGGCTGGAGGAACAGCTGCGCAGCCTGCTGCAGGACCGCGCGGGTGCTGCCGAAGACCGGATCGTTCAGGAAGCCGCGATGCTGGCCGCCAAGGCCGATATCCGCGAAGAGCTGGACCGGCTGGTCGCCCATGTCGCCCAGGCACGGGAACTGATGGCCGCCGACGAGCCGGTCGGGCGCCAGCTCGATTTCCTGGCGCAGGAATTCAACCGTGAGGCCAATACGCTGTGTTCGAAATCTTCCGACACGGCGCTGACGCGGATCGGACTTGCCCTCAAGACCCGGATCGATCAGCTCCGCGAGCAGATCCAGAACGTCGAATGAGCTTCGACATCACCGCCTCTCAGGGACCATGCTGCCGATGACCGACACCACCGCCGCACGCCGCGCCCCTCATGATCGCCGGCGTGGCTTGATGCTGGTGCTCTCCTCGCCTTCGGGCGCCGGCAAGACCACGCTGTCGCGCCGCCTGCTGTCGCAGGACGACGACATCACGCTGTCGGTCTCGGTGACCACCCGCCCGATGCGCCCGGGCGAGGTGGACGGCGTCGACTATCACTTCATCGATCGCGCGAGTTTCGATCGCATGGTGGCCGAAGAGGCGCTTCTTGAGCATGCGACCGTGTTCGAAAACAGCTATGGCACACCGCGGGCCGCGGTAGAGGCGACGCTGGCCGACGGCCGCGACGTTCTGTTCGACATCGACTGGCAGGGCACCCAGCAGCTGGCCGATCGGGCGCGCGACGACCTTGTGACCGTCTTCATCCTGCCGCCCTCGATCGCCGAACTGGAGCGCCGCCTGACCACCCGGGCCCAGGACAGTGCCGAGGTGGTGGCCAAGCGCATGGCCAAGGCGGCGGATGAGATGAGCCACTACGCCGAATACGACTATGTGCTGGTCAACGAGGATGTCGACCGTACTCTGGCGGATCTGGAGGCGATCCTCAGGGCGGAGCGCCTGCGGCGCCGACGCCGGCTCGGCCTCAGCGGCTTCGTGAATGCGATGCGCGAGGGCGCCGGCCGCTGAGAAAGCGCGCCGGTACCTCGACGCATATCAGGCGAGCCCCAGCGCCCCGCGGATACCGGGTGAGAGCTGGGCCGCCAGATAGACCAGATAGGCGGCAAGGAAGATGCCGGATTCCCGGCGTCCGATGCGCCAGCCGGTCCAGGCGAAGAAGAGCAGCAGAACGGTGGCTGCGGCCATCGCCCAGAGATCCAGTGCCAGCACCTCGGGCGGAATCGGGATCGGCTTGACCAGGGCGGTTACGCCGGCGATGCCCAGGATGTTGAAGAGATTGC
This sequence comes from Tistrella mobilis, assembly GCF_039634785.1. NCBI lineage: Bacteria > Pseudomonadati > Pseudomonadota > Alphaproteobacteria > Geminicoccales > Geminicoccaceae > Tistrella > Tistrella mobilis. The sequence continues at coordinate 103,999 of NZ_JBBIAB010000005.1, forward strand.
TGCCGATGACGTTGCCGAAGGCGACGTCGCCATGGCGGCGGATCGCGGCCATCACCGAGGTGACCAGTTCGGGCAGCGAGGTGCCGATCGCGACCAGGGTGAGGCCGATGACGGCTTCCGACATGCCGAATTCGCGGGCGATCTCCACCGCCGACCCCACCAGGAAGTCGGCCCCGAGCATGACGCCCGCGATACCGATCGCGGTGATCAGCAGCCCCTTGGGCAGGCTCATGGCCTTCACCTGCGGCTCGTCCGAAACGAAATCCGCCTCGGCTGCATGCATGCGGGCTGCAGCGTCGTTGCTTCGCCGGTCGGAGATGTAGCTGAACAGCGTGTAGCCGGCGAGGCCGACGAGAAAGATCACGCCGGCTATCCGGCCAAGCTCGCCGCCCAGGCAGGCGACGATGAAGGCGATGGTGGCGAGGGCGAGCGCGGTACCGTCGCGGCGGAAGGCGGACGGGTTCACGACCACCGGCAGGATCAGCCCCGAGACGCCGAGGATCAGCAGGATGTTGGCGAGGTTGCTGCCAACCACATTGCCGATCGCGATCCCCGGCGCGCCTGCAAGGGCGGCCTGAAGGCTGGCGACCAGTTCAGGGGTCGAGGTGCCGAAGCCGACCAGCGTCAGGCCGATCACCATGGGAGAGATGCCGAGACGGGTGGCGGTACCGACGGCGCCGCGCACCAGCAGTTCGCCACCCAGGAACAGAAGTCCAAGGCCGGCAGCGAGCAGAAGATAGGTCATGCGGTCTCCGGTCGAGAGGGAGGCCGGACGTGGCCGGTGCGAATGTCGGTGACACGGCCGGAATATTCAAGGGCCCCCCAATTCAGGGGGCAGACGTGCCCTGCCATTCAGCTTCATGTGTTGAAGGCGCAAGCGCCTTGCCGGGTGCCTCGACGCCATGTGGCGGTAAACATATTCATCGACAGCCCGAGGGGGTGTCGGCAGGCGGTGCCGCGCGCGCTCGTCTGCGATGCCGGCGCGTCCGGGCCCATGGAGTACGACGATCATGGCGGATGTGGCCGCGAACACGAGCACCACGGCGAATTTCGCCGTCGGGGCCAACAGCATGCAGTATTCCGGGCGGTTCGAGACCGCGGGCGATGTGGACTGGATCCGCCTCAGCCTGACCGCGGGAACGGTGTATCGCTTTTACGGGTCCGCACAGACCGACGCCAACCCGGATGCCGGCGACATTCTGATGTATCTGCGCCGGCCCGACGGCACCCATATCCTCTCCGACGGCGAGGACGGGGTCGGCCTCAATGCCTACTTCGAATATGTGCCGGCGACCTCGGGGACGTATTATCTGGCGGTCGCGGAGTACGAAGAGGTACCGGGAACCTATGACGTGACCGTCCTGTCCTTTTCCGGTGCCCAGTCGGCAGCCTCGCCGGATCAGTTTCTGACCAGCGGTGGTGACAGCGCCGTCTCGTCCGGCAGCGATGCAGTCCGGATCGCCGGGCAGGGCAACGACTATCAGAACAATTTCTTCCGTATCCTCGGCGAACAGGGCAACGACTCGCTCTGGGGCGATGATCGCGTCAACGTCATCTCCGGAGGTTTGGGAGATGACGTGGTGTTCGGCCGTGGCGGTTCCGATGAGATATGGGGGGGCCCGGGCAATGATCTTCTGAACGGGGATGGCGGCAACGATCAGATCTCTGCCGATGCAGGGGACGACGAGGTCAATGGTGGCGAGGGCGATGACTATCTTGCCGGCCATCTGGGTGAAGACACGCTCAGGGGCGGGAACGGGTACGATCTGTTGACCGGTGGCGCCGATGATGACCGATTGGACGGCGGGGCGCTCGACGATCAGCTCTATGGCGATGACGGCGACGATTTCCTGATCCCCGGCACCGGAAATGACGATGTGGAAGGTGGCCCCGGCGTTGATCTGATCTATTACGGCGACAATTCCGGTCCGGTGCACGTCAATCTTGTTCAGGACGTCACCACTGACACGAATGGCAAGATCGACCAGTTGACCGGCATCGAGGCCGTCTGGGGATCTCCCTTTGCGGATAGGATCAGAGGCGATGCCGCCATCAATCGACTGCTTGGTCAGAATGGCAATGACGTGCTCGAGGGGTTTGGCGGTGGAGATGAACTGGTAGGTGCCGCCGGAGACGACGTGTTGCGAGGCGGTGGAGGGGCAGACCGGCTTGACGGCGGTGCCGGCGTTGATGCGGTGAGCTACACGGACTCAGCCGCGGCGGTACAGGTCGACTTGAGCCTCGGGACGGGGGCTGGGGGGATGCCGCTGGGGATCTGCTGACCTCTATCGAAATTGTCCACGGCACGACGCTGGCAGACAAACTGTCCGGCACGTCTGGGGGGAGACCCTCAGAGGGTTCGGCGGTGATGATGTCCTCAGAGGGCGTGGTGGCGCCGACCTGCTGGAAGGGGTGCCGCCGGAGCGCTGACGGTCGAAGTTCAGGATGCCTCGACGTCGCTGGTTCTGATCGACATCAATGGTGATCTGGTCGCGGAGATGGCGATTCTCGTACGAGGCATGGGCTCAGGACTCGCGGAGGATTTCGCGCTGTGACCCGAGGGCGCTGGTCGTTTGTTTACGTCCGATCAGCCAATGCCCTGGCCAATGCGCAAAAGCCTTCCACTGATACCGTCTCAGCTCGCCGGGTGGACTCAATGCCGGCCGCAGCCAGAAGGCCTTCTGCGTCTCCCAGCACCTTGAGGCTCTGACGGAGCATTTTGCGCCGCTGTCCAAAGGCAGCGGCTGTCACAGCCGACAATGACTTTAACTCTGCGGGGGCCAGCGGTTCGGGGCGGGTCTCGAAGACCAGCACGGTCGAGGTCACCTTGGGCGGGGGCGTGAAGGCACGCGGGCCGATATCGAAACCCTTGTAGATGCTGAAGCGCCATTGTGCCAACACCGACAGCCGGCCGTAATCCTTGCCGCCCGGACAGGCGGTCAGCCGGTCTGCGACCTCCTTCTGGTACATCAGCACCATGCCGGCGATGCGTTCCGGCCGCTCGGCCCATTGAACGGTCAGCTGCGTGGAGATGTTGTAGGGCAGGTTCGAGGCGATCCAGCAGCGCCCGTCGTCGCCGACCGCGTCGAGCAGGCTTCCGGGATCCATCGCCAGGGCATCGGCTTCGATGATGGAAAAGCGGCCGGGACAGGCATCGATCAACGGCTGCAGTGCCTGGACGGCACGGCCGTCGCGCTCAATCGCGATCACGCGGGCGGCAGGGCCGGCGAGCAGGCCGCGGGTCAGGCCGCCCGGCCCGGGGCCAACTTCAATGACGGTGCGACCGGCAACCCCGTTCTCACCCTCTGCCAGCTTCGCGATCCGGCGGGTGAGGTTGAGGTCGAGAAGGAAGTGCTGACCCAGCGATTTTCGCGCGTCGAGGCCCGCGGCCGCGATCACATCCCTGAGCGGGGGCAGGGCGTCGAGCGCCGATGTCGTATCGCGCACCGCAGCGGTGTCGGCCGGAGGCGTGGAGGTCATGACGGCTCTGTAATTCAGGCAGAAGGGGAGATACGGGCCCGCGCGGCAGCCATGGTGCCGGCAAGGCGGATGGCGGCGGTCAGGCTGTCGACACGGGCCGTGCCACGGCCTGCAAGATCGAGCGCCGTGCCGTGATCGGGCGAGGTTCGCACGATCGGCAGGCCCAGCGTCACATTGACGCCGCCATGGAAGTCCAGGGTCTTGGCCGGGATCAGCACCTGATCGTGATACATGCCCAGAACCGCGTCATAGCCCGCCCGGGCCTCTTCGTGAAAGAGGGTATCGGCCGGCAGCGGCCCCCGGGCATCGATACCGGCTGCCTTCAGCCGCTCGATCGCCGGGGCGACGATCTCGATATCCTCCCGGCCGAGCGTGCCGTCTTCGCCTGCATGCGGGTTGACGCCGGCAAGGGCGAGCCGAGGCCGGGCGATGCCGAAATCCCGGTGCAGGGCCTCGGCGGTGATGGTGGCGGTCTCGACGATCAGGTCAGGCGTCAGCAGGGCCACCGCCCGGACCAGGGCCTCGTGAATGGTCACAGGCACGACCCGGATGGCGGGGCTTGCGATCATCATCACCGGCCGCATGCCGCCACCACACCGGGCGGCGAGGTATTCGGTATGGCCGGGATAGGGAAAGCCCGCGTCGTAGAGGGTCTTCTTCTGGATCGGATTGGTCACCACGCCATCGACCGCGCCCGCCATGGCGAGGTCTACAGCGTGGTCGAGTGCCTCGACCACTGCCCCGGCATGGGCGGGATCAGGGCGCCCCGGGGTGGCAGGCGAGGGAAGTCGGACGGGCAGAACCGGCAGGGCGTCGTCGAAAGCCGTCAGGGCGTCGCTGGCCGACGCAATCTCGCGGATCGGCACCTGCCATCCAAGCTTGCGTGCAATCCCGGCCAGCCGGTCGGGGTCGTCGAGGGCAAGGAAGGCCGGCAGGGCGAGATCCGCCCGGCGCATCCAGGCGGCGAGGGTCAGCTCGCCGCCGATGCCGGCCGGCTCTCCCATGGTGACGGCCAGGGGCCGCCTTGGGGCATCATCAGACGCGGACATCGATGAACGCCTGGCGGCGAAGGTCGTGCAGATGGCGCTGGGCCATCGTGTCGAGCCGCTGGCGGATCAGCGCCTCGCGAATGGTATCGCGGTCCGGAAGCCCGGCGATGTCGCCACTGCGGTCGCAGACCACGAACACGCGCACCATGCCACCACCGGTAATCGGCCCGGAAACCTCGCCGGGGCCCAGATTGATCACCGCCTGACGCAGCGCCGGCGCCAGATCCCCGACCTTCAGCCGACCGAGATCGGTGGTCGGATCCGCGCCCAGATCCCTGGCGATGCCGTCCACTGCCTCGCAGGAGGACAGATCGGCCGTGGCCGCCTGCAGCCGCTCGGTGGCGGCACGCTGGGCCGCCGGGTCGTCGCCGGTTTCAAGCGCGATCTGTTTCAGCGCGATTTCGATCTGCGAGGCGTCGCCGCCCGTCACCTTGCGGGTGTCGGCGACCGCCACGATGTGATAGCCCTCGGGCGTGCGGATCGGCGTCGAGACGGTGCCGGCCTGGGCATTGGCAAGGAAGGCGTCGATCTCCGGCGCCAGCTGACCGGGCAGAACCCAGCCGACATCACCCGACTGCTGGGCGGTGACGCCATCGGAAAACTCGCGCGCCAGCGCCGAGAAGGGGGCGCCTGCCTTCAGCTGCTCAAGCAGCCGCTCGGCATTCTGGCGCACCTCGGCCTCGCGCTGCGGGTCGGGCACGCTCAGCACGATTTCGAGCACGCGATACTCGGTCTGGCCGGCATTGGCGCGGATGCGATCGAGCACCGCGTTGATTTCATCCTCGCCGACCACGATCCGCGGCCGCACCTCGCGCGCGACCACCTTTTCCCACGCGATTTCCGAGCGCAGACGGTCGATCACCGTGGAGGGCACGATGCCCTGAGCCCGCAGCCCCTGCTCCAGCGTGCCGGGCGCGAAGTTGTTGCGGGTCTCGATCTGCGCCTCGGCGCGCGACAGCTCGTCGGCGGTGACGTTGAGACCCAATCGACGGGCGGCCTGAAGCTGCAGGCGCTCGTCGATCAGCTGACGGAGGATCTGTGGCGCAAGGCGCTGACGGGTCTGCTGATCGTCCGGCAGCCGGGAGGTCTTGACGACCATGTCCATGCGGGCGGTCAGATCGAACACCGAGACGATATCGTCATTGACGACGGCCGCGACCCGGCCCGCCGTCTGCGCGAGCGCCGTGCCGGGCCCTGTCGCCACCACCCCGCCCAATGCGGTGGTACCGGCGAAGGCGGCCAGGAGCAGAATGCGCAAGGGCTTCATCGAACGTCCTCTGTGCTCGTTCGTGTGCATGTCAGTAGGTTCCGCCCAGGGTGCGCAGCACCACCCGGACCAGCACATCGGTGGAGGGCTGGATGTCCCGGTCGCGCGAGAAGCTGCGCCGGACTTCGGAAACGATATAGAGGCAGTTGTCGAGATCGACGGCGAAGCCCGCCCCATGATTGATCGAGCGGTCATTCTCCAGATCGCGGCGCAGGCTGCCGAAGATCTTGAAGTCGTCCGTAATATCGTAGCCGGCGCTGAAATACACCTCCTCGCGGTCGGTGTAATCCTCGGTGACTTCACGCTCATCGGCCCTGAGGAGCGTATAGGACAGATCGAAACTCGCCCGGTCAACGATCCAGGCCGCGCCCAGGTCGGTGCGGCGAGGTTCGAAAGTGTCCTTGTCGAAGCGGAACCGGTAATAGAGATCGAGGTTCGGGTTCGGCGTGACCACCACCCGGCCCACATAATCGGAAACCTTGTCCTCGAGCCCGCTGCCGGGCGCGAAGGTGTCGTCGGCCTTGGCCCTGAGCGACTGACCCACCAGACCGGTGATCTGTCCACCATCGCCGGTGTAATGGCCCACCCGCAGGCCGTAGCTGACGCGCGGCCCGCCTTCGACGCGGTCATAGCCTGAGAAGCGCTGGGTCGAGAACAGGTTGGTCTCGTCGAACTCGAAATCGCGGCTGTCCTCGTTGGGGATCTTCCACGAATTGCCGCCATAGGGGCTGATCACCCCCATCACGATCGGTTCGATCATCTGCCGGGTCTCGCCGTCGGAGCGAACCATCGGCAGGCGCCAGTCCAGCGCGATCTCGGGCAGGATACGGCCGGCGGTGCCGTTGAAGCTGCGGCCGTCATCGGTCAGGTCGTCGACCACATATCCGTCGCCCCGCAGATTGGCGGTCAGCGTGTACACCCCGCCTTCGCCGCCGATATAGCTGCGATTCCACCCGCCGCCCACCGTGGCGCGATAGCTGTCGGTCCCGTCCTGACGCGACAGGCCGGCAAAGCTCGACTCCATCCGCCACTGACCACCCAGCGGGGCCATGCCGGGCGCGCCGAGGCGGCTCCATTGCGCCATCGGCAGGGCTGTCGGCAGCTCCGATTGACGCTGCGTGCTGCGGAGGCCCTGGAACCAGTAGCCGGCAATCTGAGCGTAATCCCGGCGGTTCAGCTCTTCGGCGTAAAGGGTGGAGGTCAGGGTTTCACGGTTGGTGATGTCGTAGACCCGCAGCACCGTGTCGTCGCCGGCCCAGATACCGTCAAAGCCCCATCGCCAGGTATCGGTCAGATCGAAACGTCCGCGGCCGGCGATGTAGCCGCGGACATTGTCGCGCGCGACATCGTCCGTTGCATCGGCGATCATGCCTTCCAGCGCATAGGCCCCGTTGTCCAGGGCCCGCCGGTATTCGGCACTGAGGCCTGCACCCTGGTCGGTGGTCCACATCGGCGTGACCGTGGCATCGGTCGCGGGGTCGATCACGATGTAATAGGGGATGTCGATCCGGCTGCCGAGCGTGCTGTTCGAGCGATAGGTCGGCGCCAGCACGCCGCTGCGGCGATCGACCGTCGGGTCCGGATGGCTGAAATAGGGCGTATAGGCGATCGGCACGCCCAGCAGTTCCAGCGTCGCATCGCGATAAACGATGTCGCGGGTCTGCTCGTCATGGGTGACCTTGTCGGCCTTGATCTGCCAGAGCGCCGGCCGGTCGGGCTTGTCCTCGCAAAGTTCGCAGGCGGTATAGGCCGCCTTGTCCATCTGCGTGAAGCGGCCTTCCCGGGTGCTGCCGGCGGCAACCAGAAGCGTCTGGTCGGCGAGCCGGGCCTTGAGATCGCGGGCGATGCCCTTCGCGAAGCCTTCATCCAGCTGGGCATAGCTTGCGAACATGACCGAGCCGTCAGGCTCGACCATCGCCACATTGCCCTGCGCCGTGACGATACCGTCGCGCCGGTTGTAGGTCAGGCTGTCGGCCCTGACGATCCGGTCGCCCTGGGCGACCTCGACATTACCGCGCGCGATCACGAGCTCCAGCTCGCGCGCATACTCCACCTCATCCGCCTGAAGCAGGATCGGCTCGTCGGAGGCAAGAGAGGGCAGGGCCTGGGCGTGGGCCGGATCAGGCAGGGCGCTCAACACGACGACGGCGGCTGCGGCCAGAAGATCGGCGCGCAGGCGATCGAGCGTGGAGCGGCGGCGGGTGGAAGCAGGTCCGGCGACCAAGGCTAGCCGTCCTCCAGATGCAACAGGGTCGCTATGCCGAACAGCGCCGCAACGCCGGCCGGAGTCCAGGCGGCCAGCACCACCGGCAGGCCTCCGGATTGGCCGAGAGCATAGACCACGCCCGTGAGGAAATACAGCAGGAAGCCGGTGAAGACACCGCCGGCAATGGTGATGCCGGCACCGCCCCTGCGGGTGAAACGCAGACCGAAAGTTGCCGAGATGATGACCATGGCCATCATCAGCAATGGCAGGGCCAGGACCGAGTGCCAGTAGAGCCGATGCTGCAGCGCACTGAAGCCCGCATCCCTGAGCTGCGCGATGAAGCTCGGCAGCGCCCAGAACGACATGGTTTCGGGATTGGCGAAGCTGTCCAGGATCTGCTCGCGCGTCATCTGGGTCGCCTGTTCCAGGCTGTCGACCCGTTCCGGCATCTGGTCGGGCGCCGAAACGATCGCATTCTCGACGTGCCAGACCTGATTGCCCAACGTCGCACGGGCTGCGTCGATCCGGTCGCGGAAGGTCTCGTCCGGCCCGTAGCGGAAGATCGTGACATTACCGAGATCGGTGCCCGCAGCGGCCATGCGGGTGGCATGGATGACCACCGGCGCGCCGTCCAGCCGCTCGCGCAGCCACAACCCGCCGGGACCGACCGACAGAAGACTGCTGTGGCCGCCGATATATCGGGCGTCGAGCGATTCGTATCTGGAGGTCATCATGGCGGCGAGAGGATTGAAGATGGCGACCAGGAACGCCCCCAGCAGCAGGGCTACCCCGACGGGCGGCGCCATGAACTGCCAGACGGACACACCAGCCGCCCGCGCCACCACCAGTTCGTTCGTGCGGGTGAGGCGCGAGAAGGTGATCATGCCCCCGATCAGCACCGCGAAAGGAGCGATCTTCTGCAACTGAAACGGGTTTTTGAGGATCGCCATCCCGATCAGCGTCGTGACCGGTACATCGTCTCCGGCGGCCCGGCGCAGCAGTTCGATGAGGTCGACCACCAGCACCAGACCCATGACCACGGCAAGTACCAGCCCGACCGAATTCAGCATATGGCGGGCAAGATAGAGGCTGAGTGTGGTGGACACATGCCGGCGCGGGGTCGAAGGGGCCCGGCCTGCCCGCACGCGGCCGACATTGGATGATGGCTGCGTCATGCCCGGGCCTCCTCGGCCATCCCGTCAGGGGCCTGGGGCGGAATCCGCCGCGGATGGCGCCCCAGCATGAGCCAGAGGGCGATGGCTGCGGCGCCGAAAATCGAGAGATAAAGCGGGATGGCGGCAAGCGGCGCCGTGACGATTGCCGAGGTCAGCATGATACCGGCGAGCTGTACGGCAATCATCGCCGTCGCGGCCACCGCCACCCTGGTCCATCGGCTCCGTCGGGAAAATTCGCCGGCAAGCAGGGGGCCGAGGGCAATCAGGGTGAAGGCGAGATTGTAGAGCGGCCAGGCCAGGCGCTGATGCAGCTCGCTGCGCAACTCGCCGCGGAACTTCTCTGAAATGCCGGCCTCGGGGTTCAGAAGCTGCGACAGATAACGCTCGCGCCGGTCCGGTGCACCGGGGGCCGCATCGCCCGCAACGAGTGCCAGGTCGACGGTGTAGCGGTCGAAATAGAGAAAGCTGACCCGCCCGTCGGGGCTGCGTTCCTGCCGGTTGCCGTCGACCAGCACGATCCGCTGGCCGGTATCGGTGGCGACCAGGCCGCCCCTTGCCGCCATCATCGTGACCGGGGCGGCCTTGTTGCGCTCGTCCTGCACCAGAATGCCCGCCAGTTCGCCCGAGGGCAGGCGCTCGCGGACGAAGACCGTCAGCCCCGGCACCGGCGAGTTGAACCGCCCTTCCTGGAGCAGCACGGCGGCCACATCGCTGCGGATCGAGATCTGGAGTTCCCGGAAATCCCGGGTGAAGGTCGGGACGATGTAGAGCGACAGCAGATACCCGATCAGGGTGAAGACCCCGGCCAGCATCATCGCCGGCCGGATCAGCGCCCATGGCCCCAGGCCGGCGGCCCGCAGCACCACCAGTTCCCGGTCCGAGATCAGCCGGGAATAGACCGTCACCACCGCGCAGAACAGGGCGATCGGCATGATGATGGTCAGGAAAGTGGGCAGCAGCAGAATGGTGAGCTGAACGAAGACCAGTGCCGAAAGACCGCGGTTGACGATCAGATCCAGGAAGCGCACCGACTGCGTCAGCCAGACCACTGCGGCAAGGCCTGCGGTGATGGCGAGCGCCGGCAGCAGCAGCTGTCTGAACAGATAGCGGGTGGCAAGCGGCATGTAACCCGGCATGGAACCCCTGGGCTGGGAAGCGGCTTCACCGTCCATCCCCGGGCGATGACCGGGTGCGGCGAGAGATGCGGAACGGGCGGGTCGTGATGTGTCCTGCGGCAGGATGCAGAGACACCGCCCGCCGGGCGCAACTTATCTTGGCCGACGCCCAGGGTCCAGTGCCCGCCTTCGGGGAGGGCCGTATCGGATATGCGTCACCGGTCTTCTGCCGGAGGGACACACCGCCTATATTGCCCGGAGGCACCCGTTGGAGAGCGGTCCGCACCAGGATCACCTTCAGGCGTGTCCGAGCCATGCACAGGAACCCGGAGAGGCAGGCATGACCATCAGCTTCGCGACGTCGTCGATTCCAGCCGACGGCACACTCGTTCTTCCCGTCTCCGAAGGTCGGGCGCTGACGCCCGCGGGGCAGGCGGTCGACGAGGCGACCGGCGGCGCGCTGGGCCGGGCCATGGCGGCCGCCCGTTTCGAAGGCAAGGCCGAGCAGCAGGCCGTCGTGCTGGCGCCACATGGCGTGGGGCTCGATCGGGTCGTTCTGCTCGGCATCGGTAAGGCCGGAGAGTTCGATGCGCTGAAGGCGCTGAAGCTCGGGGGCAGGGCGGTGCGCTCGGCCGCCGGTGCTGCGGCGATCGCCGTCGATATTTCCGGGCTCGACGGAGATCAGGCGGCGCTTGCGGCCGAGGTCGCGCTGGGCGCCCGGTTGCGCGCCTGGCGGTTCGACCGCTATCGCAGCAAGAAGGAGGGTGACGACGCCCCGGTCGATCCGGCGGTGACGGTGATGAGCGGCGCCGGTGCCGAGGCTGCCGGGGCGTTCGAGGCCCGCAATGCCGCCGGCGACGGTGTCGATTTCACCCGTGAGCTGATCTCGGAACCCGCCAACATCCTCACGCCCCGCAATTTCATGGAGCGGCTGAAGGATCTGGCCCGGCTCGGCATCGATGTCGAGGTGCTGGATCGCGACCGCATGGCGGCGCTGGGTATGAACGCCCTGCTGGGCGTGGCTCAGGGCAGCGTCAACGAGCCCTATCTGGTGATCATGCGCTGGACCGGCCGCGAGGACGACGGCGATCCGGTGGCCTTTGTCGGCAAGGGCGTGTGCTTCGACAGCGGCGGCATCTCGATCAAGCCCGCGGGCGGCATGGAAGAGATGAAGTGGGATATGGGCGGCGCCGGTATCGTCGCCGGCCTGCTTCGCACGCTTGCCCAGCGCAAGGCGCGGGTGAATGTGGTGGGCGTGGTCGGCCTGGTCGAGAACATGCCGTCCGGGACCGCACAGCGGCCCGGCGACGTGGTGACCTCGCTCTCCGGCCAGACCATCGAGGTCATCAATACCGATGCCGAGGGCCGGCTGGTGCTGGCCGATGCGCTGGCCTATACCCGCGATCGCTTCAAGCCGTCCGCCATCGTCGATCTGGCGACCCTGACCGGGGCGATCATCGTGGCGCTGGGCACCTATAACGCGGGGCTGTTCGCCAATGACGATGGTCTGGCGAACGCCCTGCTCTCCGCCTCGGCCGCGACCGGCGAGGGGCTGTGGCGCCTGCCGCTGTCGGACGCCTATGACAAGGACATCAATTCCGACATCGCCGACATGAAGAATGTCGGCAAGGGACGGGATGGCGGCAGCATCACCGCGGCGCAGTTCCTGAAGCGGTTCGTGGGCGACACGCCCTGGGCGCATCTCGACGTGGCCGGCGTGGTCTGGGGCAAGGGTGACACCGATCTGGGGCCCAAGGGGGCCACGGGTTACGGCGTGCGCCTGCTCGACCGCCTTGTCGCCGACCGCTTCGAAGCCGGCGCGTGAGCGGCGGCGGAGAGGCGATGTCCGCCGATGCCGAGGCAACGCCCGCCGGGGTGGAGATCGCCTTTTATCATCTGACCGCGACCCCGCTCGAGCAGGCGCTTCCCGCGCTGCTCGAACGGGTGCTCGCCCGCGACTGGCGGGCGGTGCTGCGGGCGGGATCGGCGGAGCGGGTGAAGGCCCTGGACAGTCTGCTCTGGACCTATGATCCGGACAGCTTCCTGCCGCATGGCAGCCAGGGCGATCCCCTGCCGGAACGCCAGCCCGTCTGGCTGACGGCGGGGGATGATCTGCCCAACGATCCCCAGGTCCTTGTCCTGGTGGATGGCATGGATCATCCGGATCCGTCGGGTTTTGTCCGGGTGCTCGATCTCTTCGACGGACGGGACGACCTGGCGGTTGCGGCGGCACGCGACCGCTGGCGGGCCCGCAAGGCCCGGGGGTTCGCCCTGACCTACTGGCGCCAGCGGCCGGATGGCCGCTGGGAACGGGCCGCCTGATTGCGTGGCCGTCAGCCGGTCCGGTGGAGCGGCAGATCGATTCTGAAGCGGCTGCCGGCATCGGTGGTTTCCCACCAGATCAGCCCGCCATGACGCTCCACCACCGCCCGGGTGACCGCCAGACCGAAACCGATATCGCCCGGGCGCCGTGGTGGCGCCGACCGGTTGCCCGCAGGGCGGGGCATCGTCTCCATTGCCAGATTGGCGGCGCCGGGCTGTTCCACAGACATCCGGACCCGGTGATCATTCAGGCCCCAGGCCAGCCGGACGGCGGTGCGGCTTCCGATTCGCGGCTGCGGCCCCGCAACCTGATCGACGACGCCCAGCAGAGCCTGGGCCAGACGTTCCGGGTCCATCATCACCGTGGTGGCCTCTGCATGGCCCGTCTCATCGGTGGGGCCGCTGACCGTCAGCCCGACATGAGGCAGATCGCGGGCCCGGTGGGAGATGGTGGCCAGCAGATCCACCAGCCTTACCGGCTGACGCGCCAGGGTGAAGCTCCCAGTTTCCAGACGCTCCACATCGACCAGCCCGTCGATGACCGACGTCAGGCGATCGGCATTGCGCGAGGCCATCGCAAGCAGCGCAGTCAGTTGCGGGGGGACATCGCCGCCGACCCCGCTGTTTGCCAGGCGCAATGCACCGAGCAACGCCGTCGTCGGTGTACGCAGTTCGTGAGCCGCAGCCGCGATGAAGGCGGCCTTCAGCTTGTGGACGCGGTGGATTTCGCTGACATCGCGGATCAGGGCGATCACACCCCCGAAGCCGGCCGATGTTTCCCTGAGCGCGACGAAAGTCGCCTCGCCATCGCGGCCGGTGGGGCTGAAGCTCCCGTCGGGGCCGGGACGGGCGATCGGGAAGGCGCGCTCTGCGGTTTCGCAGCCGGACAGTTCGTCGAGCAGGGCACGGGTCATCTGCTCCGCATCTGACGGACGGAGCAGCAGCCCGATGGGTCGCCCTTCTATGGCCGCCGCCGACACGCCGTAAAGCTGTTCCGCCGCCGGGCTGACATCCATGATCCGGCCATCGGCATCGGCCAGCACCACACCATCCGTGAGGTGTTTGAACACCAGGGCCTGACGATGCCGTGCGTGTTCGGCGGCGACCAGATCCGTGACGTCGGCAACGGTCACGGCGCGCCCGCCATCGCTGCCGACACGCACTCTGAGCCGCAGCCAGCGCTCGTCGGCCAGCCTGACATCCAGGGCCGGAAGCAGCGCGCGTCCGGGCTCCGGCAGGCTGTCCAATACATGAAGCAGGCGTCGATGTGCGGTTTCCGGGTCGGCCGCACTGGCGGCCAGAGCGGCGGCCAGCAGCCCCGAGGGCTGGCCGCGGTGGACGGATGCCATGGTGCGGGGCAGATGGCTGCGCAGCCGTTCATTGGCAACGGTCACGCGGCCATTGCGATCGATGTGCAGAAAGCCGTCGGACATGGCTTCGATGGCGTCGCGCAGTCGCCCGCGGCTTGCGCGGAGCCTGAGCTGCATGATCACCGACAACAAAGCGAGACCGGTGACCGAGACCACGACCCCCGTCGCCGACAGCATGCTCATCGTCTGCAATGTCTGAAGTTCGGCGCGGGCCGCCATGCGGGCTTCGGCGGTCTTTTCTTCGATCCTTGGCAGCAGCCCTGCGAGCCGGGCGGCGATCGGGCGCAGTTCCCGGACCACCTCGCCAGGATCTGCCGTGCTGCCTGCCCGGCGAAGTGTGGCGCGCAGCGTGTCCAGGACCGGCCCGCCATCCGGCAGGGCGCGGACGATTGCGCCCATGCCGGTGCCGTCGATGGCGATCGTCAGCTCTCGGATATGATCGAGCCTGTTGCGCGTGATATCGGGCTCGTCGGGGACTGTCCGGTCCGCCGACGGAAGCCCCGCCACCACGGCCAGAATCGTGCGCTCAAGATCGCGGAGGGCGATCGCGGCACGCGGAAGATCGCCCGATGCCGCCGTGATGACGCCGCGGACCATCTCGTTGCTGCGCACGAGCCCCACGGCAAACAGCATCAGGGCCGCGAGCATGAGCCCGACCGCTACTGGCTTCAGCCAGACGATCACGGCGTCGACGGCGATCGGCGATCGTCTCCCGGCGCTTCGATGATCAGGTGCAGGGCGCGCTGCGGCGCCCGGCCGGTCTTCGGTCATGACAGCTTTCCGTCCGCGACCACATGCAGGCGCCTGCCGGCATGTGCCGTGGTGGGGGGCGGTGGTGATGACCGAAGGGATAAGCAAGTCCCGCGCCATGATCGTTCGGGCTGTGGCGATCTCAGCGCGGGCCGATGCCTATTGCAGGCGCCACACGCCGTCCAGGTGCCGCCAGCGTGCAGGTGCTGCCAGTGTTGAGTTGGCAACTGTTACCGAGTGAATACGGCCATCAATCTCGCGGGTCCAGAAATCCAGAAACGAGCGCAACTTCGGAAACCGGGGCGCGATGTCCAGGAACTGCCAGACAAAACTCTGAAGGACTGTCGGATGATCCGGCATGTGATAGAGAATCTCCGCAGTGGTGATGCGATTGTCGCGCAGGATAGCCTCAATCTCTTTCATGACAGCACTCCTTACGGGTGGAAGCATGCGAATTGAGCGGGGATCATCTGGATTATTTAGGATCGTCTCGCTGATGTGTTCAAGATGAAAAATACGGAGTGATGTCCGAAGACGAGGTCTTCCGATTATTGGCACTCGACGCCGGTTGCTGCTGATATGCAAGGAGTGAATAACGGCAGTCGAGAACCGTTATGACGTCTTGATGCAAAACGCGATGCATTCTGCAGCGCATGGGGTTGCGTCTCAGTCGCAGTCTGCAACGCAAAATCCACCCGTCGCGTCATGGACGCGTTTCGGGCGCGAACAAGCAGGCGCGGCAGGCGGCGTGGGCCGGCCTGCGCGCGGTGACGGCGATCGGATTGCGGAGGAGGGGATGCCGTCAACGCGGCATCCGTATTCTCAGGCGTCGGCCAATGCTTCGGCTTCCGCCGTCTCATAGGCTTCTGCAGCGGCAAGCCAGCGCTCTTCGGCGGCTTCGAGGTCGGCGTCGACCTTGCCCTTGGCCCGGGTCGCCTCAGCCACCTTGGCCTGTGGCCCGTCATAGAGCTTCGGGTCGGCCAGGATGGCAGCAAGACGGTCGCGTTCGCGGGTCAGCTTCTCGACCTCTGCTTCAGCTTTCCGGACCACATCCTTGAGCGGCTTCAGCTTTTCGCGCCGCTCTGCGGCGGCGCGGCGCTGGTCGCGACGTGTCGCCCTGGCGTCGGCGTCACCGGCAACACCGCCCCGGTCGGGGGTGGCGCGGGCGGTTTCCAGCAGCAGGCGACGATAGTCGTCGAGATCGCCCTCATAGGGGCGGCACCGGCCGTCGGCAACCAGCCAGAGGCGCTCGGCGGCAAGTTCGACCATGCGCCGGTCATGGGCGATGAAGACGACGGCACCGGAATAGTCGTTCACCGCCTCGATCAGCGCATCGCGCGCCTCGATGTCGAGATGGTTGGTCGGCTCGTCCAGCAGCAGCAGATGCGGTGCGTCGCGGGTGACGAGGGCAAAGAGCAGCCGGGCCTTTTCTCCCCCCGACAGCTGTTCCACCGGCGTATCGCCCCGCGCCTGGGTCAGGCCGAAGCGGCCCAGATGCGCCCGCACCTTGCTCTCATGCTGATCGGCCATCACCCGGCGCATATGCTGGAAGGCGGTTTCGCCCGGGATCAGCTCGTCGGCCTGATGCTGGGCGAAATAGCCGATTCTGAGCTTCGACGGCCGCACCATGCGGCCTGCACGCGGTTCCAGCCGGCCGGCAAGCAGCTTCATCAGCGTCGATTTGCCGTTGCCGTTGGCGCCCAGCAGGGCGATACGGTCGTCCTGGTCGATGCGCAGATTGATGCCTTTGAGCACCGGCGGCGCATCGCCATAGCCCAGCGTCACGTCGTCGATGGCGATCAGCGGCGGCGCCAGGGTCTCGGGCGAGGGGAAGGAGAAAGCAACTTCATAGGCGGGCGGCGGCGCATCGGCCGAGCCCAGACGCTCCAGCGCCTTCACCCGACTTTGCGCCTGGGCGGCCTTGGTCGCCTTGGCGCGGAATCGGTCGATGAAGGCCTGCAGTTTTTTCCGCTCGGCTTCCACGCGCTGGGCAGATTTTGCCGCGTGCTCGCGCCGCTCGGCGCGCTGGCGCAGGAACTGGTCGAAATTGCCGCGATAGGACACCAGCCGCCCGCCCTCGACATGGGCGATGCGGTCGGTGACGGCGTTCAGCAGGTCGCGGTCGTGGCTGACCACCACCAGGGTGCCCGGCCATGCGGCAAGATGGCTTTCAAGCCAGATCGTCGCTTCAAGGTCGAGGTGGTTGGTCGGCTCGTCGAGCAGCAGAATGTCGGCATTGGCGAACAGCGTGCGGGCGAGCGCGATGCGCATGCGCCAGCCGCCGGAAAAGCTTGAACAGGCCGCAGTCTGCATCGCCTCGTCGAAGCCGAGGCCCGAGAGGATGCGTGCCGCGCGCGCCGGGGCGGCATGGGCACCGATTTCGGCCAGCCGGGCATGGATTTCCGCCTGGGCCATGCCGTCATGGGTTGCTTCAGCCTCGGCCAGCCGCGTGAGCAGGCGTGCCCGTTCGACATCGGCGCCCAGCACATGTTCGACCGCACTGTCCGGCCCGCCCGGCGCTTCCTGGGCGACGGAGGCCATGCGCGCACCGGGGCGCAGCTCCACCGATCCCGCATCGGGGGAGATCTCGCCACGGATCAGGCGCAGCAGCGTCGACTTGCCGGCACCGTTCGGGCCGACGAGGCCGACCTTCTGGCCCTCGGAAATGGCGATGGTCGCGCCGTCGAACAGCGGCCGACCCTCGATGCGATAGACGAGATCGTTGATGTGCAGCATGGGCGATCACATAGCATGAGCTGCGAGGGCTGTCATCCGCTGCCGGAGGCGGGGGGATCGGTGTCGTGTCGGCGTCGTGTCGTCACGGAGCGGCGGTTGCCCCGGCCCCGGGAAACCGTTATAAGCCGGCTCGATCGCGGCATGTCGATGCGCGCCCGGCAACGGGCCGGTCGGGGTGGCCGCGGAGACCCGTCGGCGCCCGGGGGATGTCCCTGCGGCACCGCTTCCTTCCGCTTCCGAGAGACGAGTTCGAGACATGGCCACCGAGCGCACCCTGTCGATCATCAAGCCCGACGCCACCCGCCGCAACCTGACCGGCCAGATCAATGCCCGTTTCGAGGCGAAGGGTCTGCGCATCGTTGCCCAGAAGCGCCTGCAGCTGACCAAGGCCCAGGCCGAGGGCTTCTATGCCGTGCACAGCGAGCGCCCCTTCTTCAACGACCTCGTCGCTTTCATGATCTCTGGCCCGGTCGTGGTCCAGGTGCTCGAGGGCGAGAATGCGGTTGCCGCCAACCGCGAGATCATGGGCGCCACCAACCCGGCCAATGCCGCCGAGGGCACCATCCGTAAGGACTTCGCCGAGTCGATCGAGGCGAATTCGGTGCATGGTTCGGATTCGGCCGAGAATGCGGCGATCGAGATCGCCTACTTCTTCGCCCAGACCGAGATCGTCGGCTGATCCGACGCCTTCGGGACGAAGAAAAGGGCCGCGTGGCACAAGCCGCGCGGCCCTTTTCTTATCCATGACGTCCTATCAAGGACAGCCCGGCGTCAGCCGAGGGCGGGTGGCGAGATCAGCACCGAGTTGATCGCCACCGGATCGGTCAGGTGTTCGACCCGTCCGGTCTCTGCCAACCGTACGTCGCCGGCGGCAACCCAGCGCAGGGCGGCCGGATAGATCCGGTGCTCGGCGGCATGGATGCGCTTCGCCAGCGCATCATGATCGTCGCCGGGCAGTACCGGCACCGCCGCCTGAACCACGATCGGGCCGGCATCCATTTCGGGCACCACGTAATGCACCGAGACGCCGGTGATGCGCACGCCGGCCGCCAGGGCATCGTCGATCGCGCGTGCCCCCTTGAAGGCCGGCAGGATCGAGGGGTGGATGTTCAGCATCCGCCCGGTCCAGGCCTCGACGAAGGGGGCGGTGAGGATGCGCATGAAGCCGGCGAGGCAGACCAGATCGATCCCGCGCGCCTCAAGCTCGGCCTGGAGTGCGGCATCGAAGGCAGCCCGGTCGGGGAAGGCCTTGTGATCGATCACGACCGCTTCGATGCCAGCCGCGGCGGCGCGCTCCAGCCCGTAGACGCCGGGCTTGTTGGAGATCACCAGCCGGATCCGGGCCGGGTGGTCCGGATCGGCGGCGACCGCATCGATCAATGCCTGAAGGTTGCTGCCCGATCCGGAGATCAGGACGGCGACGTCACGCTTGGCCATGCGGCCTCCATGTTCTCGATCGCAACCAGGGCCTCGCCCGCCGCACGCGGCACCAGACGGCCGATCACGGCTGCGTCCTCACCGGCAGCACCCAGGGCCGCGACCACGGCTTCTGCCTCGGCTGCGGCAACCACGACCACCATGCCGATGCCGCAATTGAAGGTCCGGGCCAGTTCATGCCCCGACAGCCCACCGGTTTCCGCCATCCAGCGGAACACCGGCGGCAGCGTCCAGCGGGCGGCATCCAGATCGGCGCCGACGCCCTCGGGCAGCACCCGCGGGATGTTCTCCAGCAGGCCGCCGCCGGTGATATGGGCCAGCGCCTTCACCCTGCCGGCCCGGATTTCCGGCATCAGCGCCTTCACATAGATCCGGGTGGGGGTGAGCAGGGCCTCGCCCAGGCTGGCGGCTGCAGTCTCGAACGGGGCCGGCGCGGCATAGTCGAAGCCGCCATCGGCGACCAGCTTGCGGACCAGCGAATAGCCGTTCGAATGCACGCCCGACGACGCAAGCCCGATCACAACGTCGCCGGCACCGACATCGTCGCGCGGCAGCAGCGTACCGCGCTCGGCGGCACCGACCGAGAAGCCGGCAAGGTCGTAATCCGATCCGGAATAGAGGCCGGGCATCTCGGCGGTCTCGCCGCCGACCAGCGCGCAGCCCGCCTGATCGCAGCCTTCGGCGATGCCCCCGATCACGTCGGCCGCAAGCGGCACCGACAGCTTGCCGGTGGCGAAATAGTCCAGGAAGAACAGCGGCTCGGCACCCTGGACCACCAGGTCGTTCACGCACATGGCGACCAGATCGATGCCGATGGTGTCGTGACGGCCGACCGCCTCGGCGATCTTGAGCTTGGTGCCGACGCCATCGGTGGACGAGACCAGGATCGGATCCTTGAAACCCGCCGCCTTCAGGTCGAACAGCGCGCCGAAGCCGCCGATGCCGCCGGCAACGCCCGACCGCTTCGTGCGGGCGGCGGCAGGCTTGATCCGGTCGACCAGCGCATTGCCGGCGTCGATGTCGACGCCCGCATCGCGATAGCGGTCACGTGCCCCGGCAGGGGCGGCGGGGGTCTGTGCGGTGCGGTCGTCGCTCATCGAAGGCATCGCCTCTGAGTGTCGTGGTCCGGGGCAGCGGTCACGCGGCCGGTGCCGCGTGCTGCGGCAATCCCGTGTCGTGAAGCTGATTTCCGGGCGAGATGGTTTTCAGCGCGCCGGCTCTCGACTAGAGTTGCCGTCGAACAACAACGGCGGGCGGCCCGGCGGGCGGTCCGGCGCGGTGAACATACTGCAACGATCGGCGTTTGCAATGCTAGCAATGCAGCCAGGCCACGCTGTACCCGGCCTTTCCGCCTTCAATGGCGTCCGACCCGTGCTCCGGCGCCTTATGCCGGCATTCGCCGCCCTTGTGGTGGCGGTGCTGTGCCTGGCTGCGTCGGGTGCCGCCCTGGCGCAGAGCCGCGCCCAGGTCTATACCCAGGATGGTGTCGCGGTCGACGAGACCGCCGGCAATGCCAATGCGGCGCGCGAGAAGGCGCTTGCCGTGGGTCAGCGCAAGGCGCTGGACATGCTGCTCAGCGGCATGACCGACCCGCGCGACCATGGCCGCCTGCCGCAGCCGTCGGACGATCAGCTGCTTCGGCTGGTGCGTTCGATCGATGTGGCGAACGAGGCGGTGGCGCCGCAGCGCTATCGCGCCACCCTGACCGTGCGTTTCGATGCCGAGGGTGTGCGCGGCCTGCTGCGCAATGCCGGCATCGCCTTCGCGGCCGCCGATCAGGGGCTGTCGCTGGTGGTGCCGGTGATCCGCACCGATGGCGGCATCTACTGGGATGACGGCTGGTGGCGGGCGGCGTGGGAACAGGCTGTCGGCCGCGGCGGGCTGATCCCGATGCTGGTGCCGCTTGGCGATTTTGCCGACCGTCAGGCCCTGCCGGCCGACGGCGCCTCGCTCGCCGACGACGTGGCCAAGGGCGAGCTGGCGAAGCGCTATGATGCCGAGGGTGTCTGGGTGGCCGAGGCGCAGGTGACCGGCAGCCAGCTTCAGGGGCGGATGACCGCCGCCGACGGGACCGTCTACACCGCCAACGGCCAGATTGCCGGCGACAACGGTGTCGCGACGGCCGCCGAGGCGGTGGTGGCCCAGCTGCTGGATCAGGCGCGCAGCGGCTGGCGTGCGACCAACATCGTCGATTACAGCCGGCGTGAGCGCCTGGACGCGGTGGTGCGCTTCGCAAACCTGTCGGTCTGGGCCGAGATCCGCCGGCGGCTGACCGCGCTCGCCATGATCGAAAAGGTCGAGGAGACGCTGCTCTCCAATGTCGGCGCCGAGATCACCATCCGGTATTACGGCGATCGCGAGGGGCTTCAGGCGGCTCTGACCCGGCAGAATCTGGCGCTGGTGCCGCTGGGGGTCGACTGGGAGCTGGTCGATCGCATCCGCAACCCCGATGCGGCCGTACAGCCCGTGCCGCCGCAGAACTCCGGCCTCGCCCCCTATGGCGGGGTGGCGCCGACCACCACCTCCACCTCGCCGGCGGCGGCGCCCGCCACCAACACCGGCACGCCGGCGGCCGGGACGTCCGGGCAGGGCGGCAGCGTGCCGCCGCGCACGGTGGGAACCGGCGGCTGAGCCATGGCCGCCGGCCTGCGCCAGCTGCCCAATCTGATCACCACAGCCCGGATCCTGATGGTGCCGGTGGTGATCTGGCTGATCCTGAAGGGCATGGTGGCCGAGGCCTTCTGGGTCTTCCTGTTCGCGGGCTTCTCCGACGGGCTGGACGGCTGGATCGCCAAGCGCTTCGACGCCCGGACAGAAATGGGCGCCTGGCTGGACCCGATCGCCGACAAACTGCTGATCGCCGGCACGTTCATCGCGCTCGGCTGGCAGAATCTGGTGCCGGCCTGGCTGGTGATGCTGGTCGCCTCGCGCGATGTGCTGATCATGGGGGCGGTGATGCTGGGCCAGACCATGGGCCAGCCCTTCGCCATCGCCCCTTCGCGGGCCAGCAAGATCAATACCGCCGCCCAGATCGGGCTGGCGCTGATGGTGATGGCCATGGCGGCGATGATGTTGCCCGGCCATGGCCCGACCGACGAACGTCACTGGCGGACGGTGACGGAATTGCTGATGCTGGTGGTGGCAGCCACCACCCTGACATCCGGGGCGGGCTATCTGGGGCGCTGGCTGTCCCATGCCCGCACGCATGATCACGAGCCTCGCGACGACGCCGACGGCCGACCGCCGTCCTGACGATCCGAAGGGAGACCGGATGAGCCGTAGTGCACGCACCCTGTTCTGGGCCGCCTTCATCGTGGTGCTGATTGGCAGCCTGTGGCTGCTGGGGGGCGTGCTGCTGCCCTTTGTGGCAGGGCTTCTGGTCGCCTATTTCCTCGACCCCGTGGTCGATCGTATCGAACGTGCCGGTCTGGGCCGCATGGCCTCCACCTGGCTGGTGACGATCATGTTCTTCGGCGTGATCGTGGTCGGGATCGCCGTGCTCGCGCCCTATATCCAGACCCGGATCAGCGCCTTCATCGACAAGCTGCCGGATTACATCAAGGCGGTCCGCGAGGAGGTCCTGCCGCAGCTGGACCTGCTCTGGCGCCGGCTGCCGCCCGAAGTGGCGGATCGCATCCAGGCGATGTTCACCTCGGCCGAGGGGGAGGGCTCGCGCGCGGCGGGTATGATCGCCGATGTGCTCAAGGGCGTGATGAACTCGGTGATGTCGATCGCCAACCTGGTCTCGCTGATCCTGATCACCCCTGTGGTCAGCTTCTATCTGCTGCGCGACTGGGACGCGATGATGGCGCGCATCGACGGCTGGGTGCCGGTCACCGGCCGCGACGTGGTTCGCCGCCTGGCTCGCGACATGGATCGCGGCATTGCAGGTCTGGTTCGCGGTCAGACGCTGCTCTGCCTGATCCTGGGAACCTGGTATTCGCTCGGGCTGGTGACCATCGGGCTCGATCTGGCGGTCCCGGTCGGCATGGCGGCGGGCATTCTGTCCTTCGTGCCCTTCGTCGGCTTCATCAGCGGCTTCGCGCTGTCGGTCGGCTTCTCGCTGCTTCAGTTCGGCACCGACTGGCATGTGATCGCGGCGGGCGCGATCTTTCTGGCCGGGCAGGGGATCGAGACCCTGCTTCAGCCCCCGCTGGTCGGCAATCGTGTGGGGCTGCACCCGGTCTGGATCATTTTCGCCCTGATGGTCGGCGGCGCTCTGTTCGGGCTGGTGGGTGTGCTTGTGGCCCTGCCGGCCGCGGTCTGTGTCGCGGTTGTGGTGCGCTATGCGCTGGAGCGGTATCTTGCCAGTGCGCTCTATGATCCGCGGCCGGCGGTCGATGCCACGGTCATCGATGCCACCGGCTCGCCGGATGCCTGCTCCACAGATGCCCCGGAGGCTGGTCGTTGACACGACGCCCCGCTCAACTGCCGTTGGACCTTGCGCTTCGCCCGGCACTCGGGCGGGAGGATTTCCTCGTGGCGCCGTCCAATGCCGAGGCGGTGGCGTGGCTGGACCGGTGGCCCGACTGGCCGGGGCCGGCACTGGCCATCCACGGGCCCGCCGGCTGCGGCAAGACCCATCTGGCCCGCGTGTGGCAGGCGATGAGCGGCGCCGTAGAGGTGGCGGCTGACCGGCTGACCGCCGACGCCGCACCGGTCGATCTGTCCGGCGGTGCCCGCGCGGTTCTGGTCGAAGATGTGGGCGAGGCGATTGCCTCAGGAGCGGACGAGACGGCGCTGTTCCATCTCTACAATCATCTGGCCGCCGCCGGTGGCACCCTGCTGCTGACCGGGGCCGAGCCGCCGGCCCGCTGGGCGCTGGCGCTGCCGGATCTTGCGTCCCGACTGCGGGCGGCCCCTGCGGTCAGGGTGGGGCCGCCGGATGATGCGCTGCTGAGCGCCGTGCTGGTCAAGCTGTTCACCGATCGCCAGCTCAGGGTCAGCGGCGAGGTGGTGCACTGGCTGACGCTGCACATGGAGCGGTCTTTCGATGCGGCCCGCCGGCTGGTCGATCAGCTCGATGCTGCGGCGCTGGCGGAGCGTCGCGGGATCACGGTGGCGCTGGCACGTGGTGTTCTCGGCATCCCGGCGCCGCGGGTTCGCGGGCGGGGCCGGGTGGCAGGCGACGGATGATCCTGGGGCTCGACCATCTCATGATCCGCGTGCCGCAAATCGATGCGGCGGCCCGGCTTTATGCGCATATCCTGGACCAGGCGCCGGTCGTTGCCGATGACCACCTCGTCCGGTTCCGGATCGGCGATCTGGAGGTGCGGCTGGTCCGTGCCGAAACCGGCGTGGGGCAGGGGGCGGTGGCGGAAGGCCTGGCCCATGCCGCCCTGGCGGTGTCGGATCTGGACCGGACCGCGCGCCTGATGTCGCGGCGCGGGCTTGCCGTCGATCATGGCACCGATGCCGTGGACGGCCGCCCGGTCGCGGTGCTGCGCAGCGGCACCGATCCGGCACTCTGGCTTCTGGTCGAACAGGATCCGGCGCGTCCAGCAGCGGCGGGCAGCGTTACCAGGCTCGATCATCTGGTCGTGGCCAGCGATGATCCGGAACGGTCTCTGGCGATGCTCGGCGGTCGGCTGGGCCTGGATCTCAGGCTGGATCGTGCCAACCCCGCCTGGGGGGCGCGGATGCTGTTCTTCCGCTGCGGCGATGCGGTGGTCGAGGTCATCCACGAAACATCCGCTGCCGCACCACATCCGCCTGCGTCGGACCGGTTGTGGGGGCTGTGCTGGCGAGTGGCCGATATCGAGGCTACGCATCGGCGTCTGGCTGCGGCGGGCATCGCGGTGACGGGGATCCGGACCGGTCGGCGGCCGGGGACCAGGGTCTTCACCCTGTCCGAGCCGCCGGCTGCGGTCCCGACCCTGATGCTTCAGGCCGATCGCTGATCGACCGACGCCGATCGACCAATGCCGATCAGTCTGCTGCGACGGCGTCCGATGCCGTGGCCGCATCATCGGCGGCACCCGGCTCGCCATCCTTGCGGGATTTGCGCTTGCGCCGCTTGCGGCGGGTGGCCTGCAGGACGGCTTCGTCACCCGACAGCGACAGCACGGCGATCGACCGGCCGCGGGCGCCGAGGGCGACCTCGCCGGCCAGAAGACGCAGGGCATCCTCGCCGAAGACCTCGTGCCGCCAGCCCTTCAGGGCGGCGATCTGCGCTGCCGAGCCGTCGAGCGCCAGGGTCTCCAGATCCTCCTGCGAGGCGATGAGCGTGCGGGCGACGCCGTGCTCTTCGCTCTTCATCTTGAGCAGGACCTTGAGCAGTTCGATGAGCGGCCCAAGGCCGCGCGGCAGTTCGCGCGGCGGCTCGCGATCGGGCAGGGCGTTGCGGTTCTCGGCCAGCGCCCGCTCGATCGCCGTCAGCACCTCGTCGCCACCGGCACCCTCGGTCGCCCATTTGGGCAGGCCGCGGACCCGTTTCAGATCTTCCGCGCTACGGGGCTGGCTGGACGCCATCTCCAGCAGGGTCTCGTCTTTCGAGATGAAGGTCCGCGGCACATTGCGCGACTGGGCCTGACGCTCCCGCCAGGCGGCCAGCTCGCGTACCAGCCCCAGGAAGCGGCGATCCAGGCTGCGGGTGCGGATCCGCTCCCACGCCGCCTCGGGCCGGCTTTCATAGGTCTCGGGCGCGTTGAGCGTCGCCATCTCTTCGTCCAGCCACTCCTCGCGGCCGCTGTCTTCCAGCAGCTTCGCAAGCTTCAGATAGACGGTGCGCAGATGGGTGACGTCGGCCAGCGCATAGGCGATCTGCTTGGGCGTCAGCGGCCGGCGCGACCAGTCGGTGAAGCGCGACGACTTGTCGATCGACGCCTTCGCCAGCTTGTTGACCAGCGTTTCATAGCCGACGCTTTCACCGAAGCCGCAGACCATGGCGGCGACCTGGGTGTCGAACATCGGCCGCGGCACGTTGCCGAACAACAGCAGGAAGATCTCGACGTCCTGTCGGGCGGCGTGGAACACCTTCAGGACCGACGGATCGGCGAGCAGCTCCCCCAAGGGCGCGAGATCGATACCGTCGGCCAGCGGATCGACCGCGGCCGCCCGCTGCGCGCCGGCCAGCTGTACCAGGCACAGCTTGGGCCAGTAGGTCTTCTCGCGCATGAATTCGGTATCGACGGTCACGAAGGGCTCCGCCTTCAACTCGTCGACCAACTGCCGCAGCGACTGGGTATCGGTGATCATCTCTGTCATGATCCGTCTATAGCATGATTGCCCGCCCCGCCGCCACGGGCGACACACGTCACGTCACCTTCCGCGGCCTTCATGGCGCCCGCGCGAGGGATGCACGGCGGCATGGCTTGACAATCCGGCGGCATCCGTGCGTTGTTCCGAACCGGTCCCGCGCGGAAAGCCTTTCGTCGCGGGGCCTTCGCGTGCGCTGCCGCACCCGGTCGCCGCACCCACAGTCTCGACCCGCCCGCTGACGAACAGGCCCGAACCGATGCATGCCTATCGCTCGCATACCTGCAATGAACTGACGCTCGCCCATGAGGGCCAGACCGTCCGGCTTTCGGGCTGGGTGCATCGCAAGCGCGATCACGGCAATCTGCTGTTCATCGACCTGCGCGACCATTACGGCCTGACCCAGATCGTGGTCGACGTCGACAGCGCCGCCTTCAAGCTGGCGGAAGAGCTGAAGAACGAGAGCGTGATCACCGCGACCGGCCGGGTCGTGGCCCGCAGCCCCGAAACGGTGAACGCCGGCATGGCCACCGGCGAGATCGAGGTCCGGGTCGAGGAGCTGTCGCTGCAGTCGGCTGCGGACCCGCTGCCTCTGCAGGTCAACAGCGACCGCGACTATCCGGAAGACACCCGGCTGCGCTATCGCTATCTGGATCTGCGCCGCGAGCATGTTCACAAGAACATCGTGCTGCGCTCGCAGGTGATTTCGTCGCTGCGCCGGCGGATGACCGATCAGGGTTTCATGGAGTTCCAGACCCCGATCCTGACCGCGTCGAGCCCTGAAGGTGCCCGTGACTTCCTGGTGCCGAGCCGTATCCATCCGGGCAAGTTCTACGCCCTGCCGCAGGCGCCGCAGCAGTTCAAGCAGCTGCTGATGGTGGCGGGCTTCGATCGCTACTTCCAGATCGCCCCCTGTTTCCGCGACGAGGACGCTCGCGCCGATCGCAGCCCGGGCGAGTTCTATCAGCTCGATATCGAGATGTCCTTCGTGACCCAGGAAGACGTCTTCCAGGCGATCGAGCCGGTGCTGCGGGGTGTGTTCGAGGAATTCGGCGGCACCCGCCATGTGCCCGCCGGGCCGTTCCCGCGCATTCCCTTTGCCGAAGCCATGTTGAAATACGGCTCCGACAAGCCCGATCTGCGCATCCCGATCGAGATTGCCGATGTGTCGGAGATCTTCCGCGGGTCCGGCTTCGGTGTTTTCGCCAAGGCGGTCGAGGCCGGCAAGGTGGTGCGTGCGGTGCCGGTGAAGAACGTCGCCGACCGGCCGCGCAGCTTCTTCGACAAGATGAACGACTGGGCCCGCGAGCAGGGTGCCCCGGGCATGGGCTGGATCGCCTTCGAGAATGGCGGCGGCAAGGGCCCGATCGCCAAGAATCTGGGCGATGAGCGTCTGGCGGAGATGAAGGCACAGCTGGGCCTTGGGGATGGCGACGGCGTGTTCTTCGCCACCGACGTGGCAGACAAGGCCGCGAAGCTGGCCGGTGCCGCCCGCCTCAAGCTGGGCGCCGAGCTCGACCTGATCGAGCCCGACGTCTTCCGGCTCTGCTGGATCGTCGACTTCCCGATGTACGAGTTCGACGAGAAGCTCGACCAGATCGTGTTCAGCCACAACCCGTTCTCGATGCCGCAGGGCGGGCTCGAGGCGCTGAACACCAGGGATCCGCTGGAGATCAACGCCTATCAGTACGACATCGTCTGCAACGGCGTGGAACTCTCTTCGGGCGCGATTCGTAACCACAAGTCCGAGATCATGTACCGGGCCTTCGAGATCGCCGGCTATGGTCCCGAGGTGGTCGAGGACAAGTTCGGCGGGATGCTGAACGCCTTCCGCTTCGGCGCCCCGCCGCATGGCGGTATCGCGCCGGGTGTCGACCGCATCGTCATGCTGCTGGCCGATCAGCCGAACATCCGTGAGGTCGTGGCCTTCCCGATGAACCAGCAGGCCCAGGACCCGATGATGAATGCGCCGCACGAGGCGACGCCTGAGCAGTTGAAGGAACTGCACCTGCGCGTGGTCCTGCCGCCTAAGGTGGTGAAGGCCGAAAAGCCAGCCGGAGATGCCGCGCCGGCTGCCGAGGCCTGACCAAAACTGCCGCCACCCCTGCCTGTACGAGGCCGGCCCTGCCCGATATCCGACGGGCACGGCCGGCTTCGTCATTTCAGGATCGGGGACAGGACATGGTTCAATGCCGGTTGACATGTCTGCAGGTGCGGATTGCCCGAGCGCCCGCCGCAGGGGATGATCACCCGGTCAGCAGGATCACCCTTCGGGGCCGCCGCTGCCGTGCATCATCCCTGAAAGGTGAGATCGCATGCTATCCCGTGACGACGCTCTGAACCGCATTCTCGACCGCGCAACTGCCGACCCGGGATTTCGCGAGACAATGCTTCGCGATCCGAAGGCTGCGATTTCCACACTGCTCGGGATCGAGCTGCCGACGGCGCTGGAGGTCATGGTGCATGAAGAGACCCCTTCGCGCCTGCACATCGTGCTGCCGCCGGCCGGCGATGCACTGGACGATGCGTCCCTGGAAGCGGTGTCGGGCGGCACTGTCGACTGGAATAACCTCAACTTCCCGATGTAGTGCCAATCGGTCGTCAGTGGCGCCCGGAGAGAGAGAATTCTGATGAGCATGGACGAGATTCTGGCCCGGATTGCAGCGGCCGTTCGGGAGAAGCCGGAGCTGGCGGCCCTTCTGGAGAGCGACCCGAAGTCAGCGGTCACGCAGATCTTCCGGGCGGCGCCCGCCATGGAGGACGGGGCGTTGGGCGACGATGCGCTGGATCGTGTCGCAGGTGGGACCGGCGGCTTTACCGATGCCGAGATTCAGCAGGCCCTGGCGCAGTTTCTGGCGTTGCGCGGCAATATCGACCTGACGCCGTGGCTGAACGCCCCGCAGTCTCCGCTGCTCGGCAACATGCGGTGACGGATGGTGGAGATCGATCACGCCCTCGGTCTGGCCCTGGGCTGGCTGAACGATGCTGTTGCAGCCGACGGCTGCTGGCCATCGCAGCGTGTGCCGGGCTCGCCCGATGATCCTGTCGGTCCCGCGATCGACGAGCGCACCCCCTTCGTGACGGCGGTGGGGCTTCTGGCGCTCGAGGGGCTTGCAGATTCGGAGCAGACAGAA
Source organism: Tistrella mobilis (assembly GCF_039634785.1). Taxonomy (NCBI): domain Bacteria; kingdom Pseudomonadati; phylum Pseudomonadota; class Alphaproteobacteria; order Geminicoccales; family Geminicoccaceae; genus Tistrella; species Tistrella mobilis. The sequence continues at coordinate 133,237 of NZ_JBBIAB010000005.1, forward strand.
ATTGCCGCGCTGATCGACCGCTCGCGCGGGTTTCTTGTGCGCACCATGCGCGCACCCGGGGTCTGGGCCTATCTTGAGGGCTTCGTGCCCGATTGCGACGACACCGCCTGTGCCTCCATGGCACTCTCCGGCGCCCATCCCTGGATCGCATCCGGCCGCAATCGCGCTCTGGGGTTTGCAGCGCGGGTACCGGATGGCCGCTTCAGAACCTGGATGGCGGGGCCGAGAGCCGATCTGGACATCGACGCCGTGGTCAATGCCAACATGATCGGCTGGTTGGGCGACGCCGTCGAATGCCGGGCCGCGGCCGATTTCGTGATCGCAGCCTGTTCGGGATCTGCGCGGGAGGCGCTGGTCTTTTACGACCATCCCATCGATCTGGCCCAGGCGGTCGCCCGTGCCGTTCGTCGGGGCACAGATAGCCTGCGGCCAGCACTGCGGGACGTCTCGAGGATGGCGGCCCAGGTGCTGGAGGATGATGGTGCGCCGCCCCTTCGTCTGGCGCAGGCCCTGGATGTTGCCGACGCCCTGGACATGCTGCCGCTGGCTGTCAGGGACCGCGCGATTGCGCTGCTGGTCCGCGAGGTCGTCACGCATGGATACTGTCGCTCGGACACGATCTATCTGGGTGTCACCCCACCTGCACCGCCCGGCTGCCACTATCGCTCGGACGCATTGGCAACGGCATTGACGTTGGGGGCGTTGGCACGCGCGCGGAGGCGAGGGGGCGGCATATGACGGTCTTTGGTTCGGATGACAGCCGTCTTCATCATGGTCAGGGGATGGGGCCGGCCATTCAGGCGCTGCTGGGCGTGATGGGGCGCGATCTGGTTCCCCCGGAAGACCGCCGGCGGATCATGGATGTCGCTGCGGCGATACCGGCTGCCCTGGCGCGCAATTCTTTCGGTGTCGAACTGCGTGCCGATGCGCCGGATGGCGGACCCGTCGATCTCTGTGTCGCGATGACCCACCAGGAGGTGGCGGACCCCGCCTGTGCGGCGGCCGATGGCCCCTGGCGGCGGCTCTGGTCGGATGAAGCCTGGGGGCGGGTGGTTCAGACGATTGACGCATGGCGGGGAGGGATGTTTCCCCAGCTGCGGGATCTGCTTCTGGAATTCGACACCGGCACACCCGGGGCACGGGATGCGGGCGTGTTCACCGCACCGGTCGATCTGGCCGACGAGACCCCTGAGACTGTGCCGACCAACTGCTTTCACGCAGATCCGTCGGTTGGCTTTGCGCCGCTTTGCAGCCTGTCGGGCGAGATCGGGCCCGGGATACACGCGACCTTCAGGCGTCTGCTCGACCGGTTGCCACCCTGGGCCGAAGTCTTCCAGGCCGGCCGGATGATCGGTCGGGCCGAGGGGGCCGAAACCCTGCGGGTGGTGATCCGTCGCCTGCGACCCGACGCCATTCCGCCGCTGCTGGCCGGAGAAATGGATCCGGAGGTACGGGATCAGGTGCTGGGGTCCATCCTGCCGCTTTCCGATCGCCTGCAGCGGGCGGGGGGAGCGCTGGCGCTCTCCGTCGATCTCACGCCGGCCGGGATCTCGCCACGGGTCGGCATCGAGATCAACGATGATACCCGCTTCTATATGGGGCGCCCCGGAGCCTGGCCGCGATTCTTTGAGCTGATGGGCGAGGCGGGGACCGCCCATCCACAGCTGGCCGAGAGCGTCCTGCGGGCCGTCGGGCGCCACCGTCTCTTCGCCCGTATTCCCGCGGCGGCGATCCTGGTCGGGATCAGCCATGCCAAGCTGCTGCCGGCCACCGGCGGTCCGGCGGCAAAGATCTATCTGGGAGCCCGGCTCTGGCACGGCGCCCCGGAGTGACGATCTCAAAGAAAGCATTTTATTTAAATTTAGGAAAATTTATCTGAGGGTACGTAGTGTCTGAACACGAACGGGGCGCCGCAGATCTTGCGGCGCCCCGTTCGTTTAAATCGTCCGACGATCGTTCAACGCGGTCCCGCGTGAACGCGATGCCGGTTTTCAGGCCTGCGCAGCCCGCCGGCCGCCCCGGGCCCGCGGCGCATTGGTCGCACGACCCAGGCCGATCTTCTTGGCGAAGTCCGACCGCTGGCGCGCATAATTGGGCGCGACCATCGGATAATCCGGCGCCAGGCCCCATTTGGCACGGTATTCCTCGGGCGTCATGCCATAATTGGCACGCAGATGCCGCTTCAGCATCTTCAGCTTCTTGCCGTCTTCCAGGCAGACGATGTAGTCCGGCGTGATCGACTTCCGCACCGGAACCGCAGGCTTCTGCGCTTCTTCGCGCACGACTTCCTGTGCGGTCGCCGTGCCGTTCTGCTGGTCGTTCAGCGCCCCGTAAACCGTCTGAATGATCTCGGGCAGTTGCTGGGCCGGCAGGCTGTTGTGGCTGACATAGGCCGCGACGATCTGCGCGGCCATGCTCAGCAGCTTGTCATGGGCGATGGTGGGGTTTTCGGAACTATCCGACATGGAGCGCTCGCTTTCCGATGGCTGGCAGCCGTTGTAGTCGCCGCACAATGTGTTGCCGCAGGACAGTCCGCACGTCTTCCAGATCATATCGAACCGGCGTCGCTCCGGATAGAACCACGTCCGGAACTTGGTCCGGTTGGGGTGCACGGGCGCCCTGCAAATATCACTCGCCGCATGATGACTTGCACCCACAGATACCACAACAGAAATATGGCGGGAGGTGGTGACTTTATCAGTATTGGTCCACAATCGACGGCGGTGGATTTGGAAAATGGGGGATGCATCCGGTACGGCGGACGACAGGGGTCCGTGACCATGCATGCGCCGACGATGGGCCATGTGTGTACCGCAGTTGGCGCGGCAGGCGGGTTGTGTTAAGGGAGAGGGGCGCCGCGACCGGGCTTCCGGAACCGGGCTCCGACGCCGGATATCCGGCACCGGAACCCCGGTCATCGGGCCGGTCGCCTGGGTCTCGATGCGATGGAAGGGGTCGGAATGTCCGAGGACAGCACCCGTATCGTGGCGATCGCCTGTGATCACGGCGGCGTCGACCTCAAAACGGTCCTGAAGGAAGATCTCGCCGCCCGAGGTCTGGAGGTCCTGGACCTCGGGACCGATGGATCCGCTTCGGTGGACTATCCCGATTTCGCCAATGCACTGGCGGCCGCCCTGGCCGAGGGACGTGCGGCACGGGGCGTGCTGATCTGCGGATCCGGCATCGGCATCTCGATCGCTGCCAACCGTCATCCCCATATCCGGGCCGCCCTGGTCCACGACGCGCTCACCGCCAGGCTTTGCCGCGAGCACAATGATGCCAATGTCGTGGCCTTCGGGGCCCGCGTGACCGGCGTCGAGACCGCACGGGACGCGCTCCGGGTCTTCCTGGATACGCCCTTCGAAGGCGGTCGCCATCAGCGGCGGGTCGACAAGCTCGGCTGACCGCACAGATCCGTTCGTGACGGCGGCGGTGCTCCGGTGTGTGCGGGGTGCCGCCGCCGCCGTTCCAGTATCCGACCGCATGAGGTCGTTTCGACCGTCCCGGTCTCAGCGTCTTGTCCCGCACGAGCGCGACCCCGTCAGAAAGTGCCGACCGATGACCGATCAGACCCCCAGCTACAGTGCCGCGGCCTTCTTCCGCGCGGCTCTCGCCGATGACGCCGAGCTGATGCGCTCGATCAACGACGAACTTGCCCGGCAGCGTGACCAGATCGAGCTGATCGCTTCCGAGAACATTGCAAGCCCGGCGGTGATCGCAGCCCAGGGCACGGTGCTGACCAACAAATATGCCGAGGGCTATCCGGGCAAGCGCTATTACGGCGGCTGCGAATATGTCGACGTCGCCGAAAAGCTGGCGATCGAGCGGGCCTGTGCCCTGTTTGGTTGTGGCTTTGCGAATGTTCAGCCCCATTCGGGTGCCCAGGCCAACCAGGCGGTGTTCCAGGCCCTGCTGCAGCCGGGCGACACCATTCTGGGCCTGTCGCTGGCGGCCGGCGGCCATCTGACCCATGGTGCGGCGCCGAACCAGTCGGGCAAATGGTTCCATGCGGTTCAGTATGGTGTCCGCCCTGAGGACGGCCGCATCGACATGGACGAGGTCGAGCGGCTGGCGAAGGAAAGCAAGCCGAAGCTGATCATCGCCGGCGGGTCGGCCTATAGCCGCGTCTTCGACTTCGCGCGCTTCCGTGCGATCGCGGACGAGGTCGGTGCCTATCTGATGGTCGATATGGCCCATTTCGCGGGTCTGGTGGCCGCCGGCGCCCATCCGTCGCCGCTGCCGCATGCCCATGTCGTCACCACCACCACCCACAAGACCCTGCGTGGTCCGCGCGGTGGCATGGTGCTGACCGATGACGAGGCGCTGGCCAAGAAGATCAACTCGGCCGTCTTCCCCGGTCTGCAGGGTGGCCCGCTGATGCATGTCATCGCCGGCAAGGCGGTTGCCTTCGGCGAGGCGCTGCGTCCGGAATTCAAAGCCTATGCCCGCCAGGTCGTGGCGAATGCCCAGGTGCTGGCCGAGACGCTGGTGGCCGGCGGTCTCGACATCGTCACCGGCGGCACCGACAATCACCTGATGCTGGTCGATCTTCGTCCGAAGGGTCTTAAGGGCAATGCCACCGAGCATGCGCTTGAGCGCACGGGCATGACCTGCAACAAGAACGCCATCCCCTTCGACCCCGAGAAGCCGATGGTGACCTCGGGCATCCGCCTCGGCACTCCGGCTGCCACGACCCGCGGCTTCGGCGAGGCCGAATTCCGCCAGGTGGGCGAGATGATCGTCCGCGTGCTCGATGCGCTGGCGGCGAAGCCCGAAGGCGATGCCGAGGTGGAGGCGGCCATGCGGGCCGAGGTCAAGGCGCTCTGCGACCGCTTCCCGATCTACCCGGCCCTGTGATCGACGTGCCCGCCTCCCGCAACGAGGGGAGGCGGGCACGCGGCTCTCCAGGTTCATGACGTCCGGTTTGCGGAGGTGAAATGCGCTGCCCGTTCTGCGGCAACGAAGAGACCCAGGTGAAGGACAGCCGGCCGGCGGAGGAAGGTTCCGCCATCCGGCGGCGTCGGCATTGTGCCGCCTGTGGCGCCCGCTTCACCACCTTCGAGCGCGTTCAGCTCCGCGAACTGGTGGTGGTGAAGAAGGACGGCACGCGCGAGCCCTTCGACCGGGAGAAGCTGGCCCGGTCGATCCGCATCGCCGTCCGCAAGCGCCCGGTTGAGGCCGAGCAGGTGGAGCGGATGGTGAGCGCCATCCACCGCAGGCTGGAAGGGCTGGGTGAGACCGAGATCGAAACCGGCCGGATCGGCGAGGCGGTGATGGAGGCGCTGATGGGCGTCGACAAGATCGCCTATGTCCGCTTCGCCTCGGTCTACAAGGATTTCCGCGAGGTCGACGATTTCCAGGCGCTGATCGGCAGCCTTGGCGGCGGCGATCAGGGGCAGGGCAACGATGGCTGAGCCGATAATCTGGAGCGAGGCCGACCGTCGCCATATGGCCCACGCCCTGACCCTGGCCCGGCGCGGCCTGGGGCGTGTCTGGCCGAACCCCGCCGTCGGCTGTGTTCTGGTGTCGGCCGATGGTCGGATCGTTGGTCGTGGCTGGACCCAGCCCGGCGGCCGCCCCCATGGCGAGGCCATGGCCCTGGCCGCGGCGGGCGAGGCGGCGCGCGGCGCAACGGCCTATGTCAGCCTTGAACCCTGCGCCCATTGGGGCAAGACGCCGCCCTGTGCTGACGCGCTGGTGGCGGCGGGTGTAGCCCGGGCCGTGGTGGCGACCGGCGACCCCGACCCGCGGGTCAGCGGCCGCGGGCTCGATCGGATGACGGCCGCCGGTGTGACCGTCGATCTCGGCCTGATGGCGGCGGAAGCCGGCGCGCTCAATGCCGGCTTTTTTTCCCGCATCCTGAAGGGCCGGCCGCTGGTCGCCTGGAAGGTCGCGACCACCCTGGATGGGCGCATCGCGACCGTAGCCGGCGAGAGCCAGTGGATCACCGGACCCGAGGCCCGTGCCATGGGCCATATGCTGCGCGCGAGCCATGATGCGATCATGGTCGGGGTCGGCACGGCCCTTGCCGACAATCCGCGCCTGAATGTGCGTGTGCCCGGGCTTGAGGAACGTTCGCCGGTAAGGGTTGTGATCGACAGCCGCCTGCGCCTGCCCTTGACGCACACACTGGTACGCGAAGCCTGCGAAGGCGGCCATCCGCCGGTCTGGATCGTCACCCGCACCGACTGCGACCGCAACCGCCATGACGCACTGGCCGCCGCCGGCATCACCTTGATCGAGGTGCCGCACGGGGCCGACGGCCGCCCCGATCCGTTGCGGCTGACCGAGGCGCTGGGCGATCGGGGCATCACCCGGGTGCTGGTCGAGGGCGGTGGAGAACTGGCCGCTTCCCTGCTGCGTGACCGGCTGGTCGATCGCATCCACTGGTTCCGGGCTCCCGCCGTGATGGGGGGCGACGGTGTGCCTGCGGCACGATCCTACGGTGTGCAGGAGCTGGTGGACATGGCAGCCTTCGTCCGGCTCGATACCCGACAGCTCGGCCCCGACCTTTACGAACTTTACGCGGGCACCGCCGTGGTCACGCCCGGCGGCTGAACCCTGCATCTTTCGACGTTGTCTTTTGAACATCCCGCGCGTGTTCCGCCCGCGCTCCCCCGGCAGAAGGTCGTGTTCCATGTTCACCGGCATCATCACCGACATCGGCGAAATCGTCTCCGTCCAGGCGCCCGAAGCCGGGGCGGCGGAAGACCGCCGGCTGACGATCCGGACGTCCTATGACCCCGACGGTATCGATATCGGCGCCTCCATCGCCTGCTCCGGCTGCTGCCTGACGGTGATCGAACGTGGCCGCGACGGGGCAGGGCAGGGCTGGTTCCTGGTCGAGGCGTCGGGCGAGACCCTGTCCAAGACCACGCTCGGCGGCTGGGGTGCCGGCCGGCGGATCAATCTGGAGCGGGCGGCGAAAGTCGGCGACGAGCTGGGCGGCCATGTCGTGCTGGGCCATGTCGACGGGTTGGGCCGTCTGGTCTCGATGACGCTCGAAGGCGGCTCTCACCGACTGGTGTTCGAGGCGCCGGCAGAGCTTGCCGGCTTCATCGCGCCCAAGGGCTCGGTGACGATCGACGGCATTTCGCTGACGGTGAACGAAGTCGACGGCACCCGCTTCGGCGTGAACATCATTCCCCACACCTGGACCCACACCACACTGTGCGATCGCAGGCCCGGCGATGCGATTAACCTTGAGATCGACGTGCTTGCGCGCTATGTGGCGCGGTTGAACGAGTGGCAGGCGGGCATCCGCGGCTGATCAGCGGGAGGCCGCCCGGTCCGAAGGCGGCCCAGAGGAGAGGAAGACCATGACGGTGATCAAGGACGAGGGCGGCGCCGACGATGTCCGCGGCTATATCTCGAGCATCGAAGAGGTGATCGAGGACGCCCGCAACGGCCGCATGGTGGTGCTGGTCGATGACGAGGATCGCGAGAACGAGGGCGATCTGGTCATTCCGGCCGAGATGGTGACGCCCGAAGTGATCAACTTCATGGCCAAATACGGCCGCGGGCTGATCTGCCTGACCCTGACCGGAGAGCGGGTCGAGGAACTGAACCTGCCGCTGATGACCCAGCGCAACGCCTCCCGGCACCACACCAATTTCACCCTGTCGATCGAGGCGCGCGACGGCGTGACCACCGGCATCTCGGCCGCCGACCGCGCCCATACCGTGCAGGTTGCGATCGATCCGGCCAAGGGCGCCCGCGACGTCGTCACCCCCGGCCACATCTTCCCCCTCCGCGCCCGCGATGGCGGCGTGCTTGTCCGGGCAGGGCATACCGAAGCTGCGGTCGATATCGCACGGCTGGCCGGCATGAACCCGTCCGGCGTGATCTGCGAGATCATGAACGACGACGGCACCATGGCGCGGATGCCGGATCTGGTGCCTTTCGCCCAGCTGCACGGGCTGAAGATCGGCACGATCGCCGATCTGATCGCCTATCGCCGCCGCACCGAGAAGCTGGTCGAGCGCCTGACCGACGGCCTGTTCCGCAGCCATTTCGGTGGCGAGTGGCGGATGATCGTCTATGCCAGCAAGATCGACGGCTCTGAACATATGGCGCTGGTGAAGGGCGATCTGGCGGCTGCGGGCGATCAGTCGGTGCTGGTGCGCATGCATGTCGTCAACGCCTTCGACGATCTTCTGGGCGATCGCAGCAGCGGCCGTGCCGGTGCGGTGCGTGCCGCCATGGAGCAGATCGATCGTGCCGGCCGTGGCGTGCTGGTCCTGCTGCGCGAGCCGCGGCCGACGGGTCTGTCGGACCTGGCGCGCGCCCGGCTGGAAAGCCCGCAGGCGGCCTCGACGCTGCGCGACTATGGCACCGGCGCCCAGATCCTGCTGGACCTGGGCGTGCGCAACATGATCCTGCTGAGCAATTCGCGGCAGACGGTGGTGGGGCTGGACGGCTACGGCCTCCACATCACCGGGCATGCCCCGCTGATCATCGAGAAGGTCTGAGACACCCATGGCCACCGTCACCACTTCCGATCTGCGCATCCTGATCGTCGAGGCGCGCTTCTACGAAGACATCGCCGATGCGCTGGTCGACGGCGCCATGGGCGTGCTGGAAGCCGCCGGTGCCCAGGTCGAGCGCCTGGCCGTGCCGGGCGCCTTCGAGATTCCGGCGGCGATCCGTTTCGCGCTCGACAGCGGCCGCTATGACGGTTTCGTCGCGCTGGGCTGCGTGATCCGCGGCGATACCACCCATTATGATTACGTCTGCGGCGAAAGCGCCCGCGGGCTCAACCAGCTTGCGATCGATCGCAAGGCCTGCATCGGCTATGGCATCCTGACCGTCGAGAACCGCGAGCAGGCCTGGGCCCGCGCACGCGCCGACCGGGCCAACAAGGGCGCCGACGTGGCCAATGCCTGCCTGCGCATGATCGAAATCAAGCGCCAGTTCCAGCAGGGCTGAAGGACCAGGAATTGCCATGACCGACAAGCCGCGTGACGCCGCCCCGGCGAAACCGGGAGCCAAGACGGATGCGAAACCCGCTGCACGGGCGGGCAAGCGCAGCGGCGCCCCGCGCCCCGGCCGCGAGGCCGGCATGGCCCGCCGGACGGCGGCGCGTCTGGCCGCCGTTCAGGCGCTCTATCAGATCGATTTCAATGCGGCCCGGGCCGAGGCGGTCATCGCCGAGTTCCTGAACCATCGCATCGGCAAGGTGATCGATGACGGGCTGGAGCTGGACGCCGATCGCGACCATTTCCGCGACATCGTGACCGGTGTCGCCGCGGCCCAGGCCGAGATCGATCCGATGCTCGAATCCTCGCTGGCCGAAGGCTGGCGGCTGGAGCGGGTTGAGCAGACGCTGCGCGCGATCCTGCGTGCCGGCGCCTACGAGCTGACGGCACGCACCGATGTGCCGACGGCCGTGATCATCAACGAATACGTCAATGTGGCCCATGCCTTTTTCTCGGGCTCGGAACCGGGCTTCGTGAACGGGATTCTGGATCGACTGGCGGGGCATTTGCGTGCCGACCATCGCGGCGGCAAGCCTGCCGGCGGGGCCCCCCGCAAGTGACAGGCAAGGCGCCGGACGAGACCGCCCCGGAGGCGCCGCTCGGCGAGTTCGGCGCCATTGAACGCTGGCTGCGGCCGCTTGCCCGGTCTTTGCCGGGCGCACTCGACCTGACCGATGATGCCGGCTGGCTCGCCCTGCCAGCCGGGCGGATCCTGGTCGCCGCCAAGGATGCGATGGTCGAGGGACGGCACTGGTTCCCAGGGGAACCGCCGGAACTGGTGGCGCGCAAGCTGCTTCGTGTGAATCTGTCGGATCTGGCGGCGATGGGCGCAACGCCTGTCGCCTATCTGCTGGCACTTGCGGTTCCGGGCCCCGATGCCGGAGACTGGATCCGGCGCTTCACAGAGGGGCTCGCTGCCGATCAGGGCCGCTATGGCGTGGCGGTACTGGGTGGTGACACGGTGGGCACCGACGGCCCGGCCATGGCCAGTCTTACGCTGCTTGGCCATGCCCCGGCGCCATCGGCCCTGCTCACCCGCGGCGGGGCCCGGCCGGGCGACGATGTCTGGGTCTCGGGCACGATCGGCGACGCAGCGCTGTCGGTCGAAGCGGGGTATGGCCGCTTCGACCCCGCCGCCCTCGGCCTCTCTGCCGAGGAAATCGCAGGGCTGGAGGCGCGGCGGCAACTGCCGGAGCCGCGACTGGCGCTGGGGCGTATGCTGGTGGGGCTGGCCACGGCCTGCGCGGATGTCTCGGACGGCCTGCCGGCGGATCTGGGGCACATTGCCGAGACGTCCGAGGTCGATGCCGAATTGCGCGTCGATCTCGTTCCCCGCTCGGCTGCGGCCGGGCGGGTGGTGGCTGCCCGCCCCGATCTTGGGCCGATCGTCTGGACGGGTGGCGACGATTATGAACTCGTCTTCACGGCGCCGCCCGCCGCCGCCCACGCCATCACGGCGCTGTCAGCACGCGAAGGCATTCATGTCAGTCGCGTCGGACGCATCGTTCCCAAGGCGGCGGACAGGGGGCGGACGGTGCTGATCAACGCAGACGGGCGTATCATTGCGGCCGATCGGGCCGGACATGTGCATTTCTGACGCAGCTTGCATGGGCGTCATGCGTGAATGACCGTTCTCGCGACGGCAACGATGGCGTAACGTCCGCGGATACACCCTCGGGCCACGCGGGGCCGCGTGCCGCCGGGGATATCCGGCCCGCCGATTGCGTGCATCAGCGCCGCGGCGGGGGCCCATCGATCGCGGGGGGACGAACGCAGACGATGCTGGCGCTGCAATACACAGTCCGTCTGAAGGCCGACGTGGACGCGGACATGATCCGCCGTCGCGTGGCCGAACGCGGATCGCTCTACGACAATCATCCGGGACTGGTGATGAAGTCCTTCCTCCTGAACGAGGAGGATCAGGTCTATGCACCGTTCTACATCTGGCGCTCGGAAGAGGACTGGAAGCAGTTCGTCTTCGGGGATCTGTTCGCCAATCTGGCTGCGGCTTTCGGCCGGCCGCGCGTGCGAACCTGGTTCGTGCTCGGCTTCGGCCATGGCGCCTGCACCGATCAGCCGCGCTTCGCCGTGCGTGAAGTGGATGTGATCGCACCCGAGACGCCGCTCGAAGCGGTGCGTGAGCGCGAGGCGGCGCTTCAGGCACAGATGCTGACGAAGCCGGGCCTCTATGCCCATTCGATCGCACTCGACGCCGATCGGTGGGAACTGGTCCGCTACAGCCTTTGGTGTGACGAGGCTGCCTCGCGGAATGCGGCAGTGGGCGCGCAATCCGATTGCGTGAATACCTACGAAGTGCTGCACTTCTCGGAACCGGGAGGCCGTGGCTGACCGGAAGCCCGGCGCCTCGCGCCCCATCCTGACGGTCCGCCAGAATGAGAGTCCTGCTGATCTTCATCGTCTCCGTGCTGCTCGTGGTTGCGGGCGGTGGCGGATGGCTGATCTACCGGGATGACCCGTTCGGCGTCTTCGGACACCATTTGCGTGCCCCCACCGCCTTGCCTGCGCCGGTGTTTGTGGGGATGACCGGCGTTGGCGTCCCCATGATCCGCCACGGTGTGGTCTATCGCTATCTCATGCTGGATCTGGTGCTTGAACTCGTCCCCGGAGCGGATGACGACGAGGTATCGAATGGTATCGAGCGCCTGCGTCCGGTGCTGACCGGCGCTGCACAGCATGTCTCGACCACCGCCGACCGCCTGGGGCGTGAGCCGACGCTCGACGAGATCAAGGTCGGTCTTACCGACGCGGCCAATGACTGGTTCGGACGCGAGATCATTGCGGATGTCCTGATCCAGCGGACCAGCGATGTGGCGGCACAGAAGATCAATTGACGGCTTGCCGGAAGGGCCGGCCGCACATGAAGAAGGGGTCGAGTGATCGACCCCTTTTCTGTCGTTTGCAGTACGGCCTGCCGGTCGTCAGCGCGGCCTGCCCATACCCGACGGGTTGCCCGGGTTGGTGGCCGAGGGGTCGGAGTTGAACCGGCCGATATTGCCGATGAACTGCTCCAGCACGGTCAGTTCGTTGCCGGAGGTCGGCGTGATCCGGTCGACATAGCTCACCTGGCGGGCGTCATCCAGGCCGAAGCGCAGTATATCGGCCAGCCTGCCGTCTGTGCCGAAACGCAGCCCAAGAACGTCCTGCTCCGTGACGTCGGCCGAATAGAAGGCGACCGTGCTGGTCCGTCTCTGAATGTAATACCAGGTGTCGGTTTCGAAGGTGCCCGTCGTGGCCGGGGCGCCCAGGATGGCGCGGACATCCTCGCGGGTCTGGACGCCGGGCTGCAACTGGGCGATCTCGTCCTTCGACGGCATGAAGCCGTGGGTACGGATCACCGGCTGGCAGGCGCCGAGGGCGAGGCCGGCAAGAACCACCGCGACCATCGGCGCGGTGCGGGTGACGGACGGGAAAATGGGGCGGCGCCGGGGCGCTGACCGGATCATCTTGGCGATGTCACCGTTGACGCTGTGGGGCGTCGCCTCCATAACCACCTGGACGAACCGGCATCTGCACGGAACGACGCCGACCATCGGGCGTCAGACAGAGCAGCGCGTCGGAAAGCCCAGGACGGCGGGGATGCGACGGCCCGTCTGCTGGCGGGCGGCCCAAGATTGCATTCCGTGATGCGGGGTGTCAATCGGACCGGCGGCCGTTCTGGTATCACCGGCCTGCAGATGGTCGAAAGAGGAGGTCCAGGCCCGATGTTTCTCGACAGGCTGTTCGGTCGCACGGGGCCCCGTGCTGCCGCTGAAGCGCTCTATGATACGGCGGTCGCCCAGGCGCGGTCGGTGACCTTTTATCGCGACTTCGGCGTACCGGACACGGTGGACGGCCGCTTCGACATGCTGGTGCTGCACGTCTTTATGGTCCTGCACCGTCTGAAGCGGGAAGGGGAAGCCGGGCGCCGTACCGGGCAGGCACTGTTCGACCGGATGTTCGCCGACATGGACCGCTCGCTGCGGGAGATGGGCGTCGGTGACCTCAGCGTCGGCAAGCATGTCAAACGGATGGGAGAGGCCTTCTACGGCCGGATCAAAAGCTATGATGCCGCCATCGAGGCCTCGGCAGCCGATGGCGGTGCCGAACTCGGCGACGCCATCGCCCGCAACGTGTTCGGTGTGGAAGGCGAGGGGGCCGTACGGCCCTCGGGCGTCGTGCTTGAGGCGCTTGCATCCTATGTACTTGCCAGCATCCGTGCGCTGGATGGGCAGCCGGCGGCAGACCTTCTGGACGGCCGGGCCGCCTATGCCGCACTGCCGGTGCCGTCGGCGGTGCGCGAGGATGCGTCCGACGCCGGTGGGGATTGATCCCTGCACATGACCCAACACATTGCCGGGGCTGGCGAAACCCGGGCTGATGGAGTAGGGTGCGCCGCCACGGGCCCGGCTGGGCCCGGCATTTCGCGTTCCAAGGACGACCGACGCTCATGACCGGCACCGATACCACCAGCGCTCAGACCCCCGAATTCTCGCGCGTCATCGAGATCGAGGCGATCGAGCCGGGGGAGCCGCGCACTTTCTCGTATGTGGCCACGCCGGCCGAGTGTGCGGCGCTTGGCCGGCGCCTGCAGCAGGAGCAGATCCTGTCGCTCGAGGTGGGCGTCACGGTGACGCGGGTTCGAGGTGGTGCCCATCTGGTGTTTGATCTCTCGGGAAGGTTGATTCAAACCTGCGTTGTTACCAATCTAAGGTTTGAGGCTTCGGTTTCGGAGATCGTCGAGGTGGATGCACTTGCCGAGCCGGAATACAGCCGGCGGCTGGCAGCCCTTGATGCGGCCGAGCCGGAAGACGACCAGGAACCGCCCGAGCAGCTGGTCGACGGCAGGGTGGATGCCGGCGAACTTGCGACCGAGTATTTTTCTCTCGCGATCGATCCTTATCCCCGGAGCCCTGAGGCCCCGGGGGAACCGGTCGAGCGTGAAGTCTTCACGCTCAGGGGCGGCACCGCCCCTGAGGGAAAGGGGCGCGAACATCCCTTCGCGAAGCTTGCGGCCCTGAAGCAGCGCATGGATACGGACACGCCCGAAGGGGGTGACGCATCCTGACCGGCATGACACCGGATACGAGATCCGGGAGAAGCCTTGCCATCGAGCCGGTTTTTCGCTAACTAAGCGCGCTATTCGGCTCGTGACCGTTACCATCCCGAAAGGCGAAGACTATGGCCGTCCCCAAGAAAAAGGTCTCCAAGTCGCGGCGCGACATGCGTCGTGCCCACCACGCTCTGACCGCGACCAACGCGCAGGAGTGCCCGAACTGCGGCGAGCTGAAGCTCTCGCATCATGTCTGCGGCTCGTGCGGCTTCTATGACGGCCGTGACGTCGCGACCGAGGCGGCGGCCGGTTGATCCGGCTTGCCGGCTCCAGGTGATCGGAGGAAGACGTCGGGCCGGCCTGGCCCGACGAAGGGCGCGGAGGTGAGGTGGCCTTGTCCGGTGAAGTTACCATCGCACTCGATGCGATGGGCGGCGATCAGGCTCCCAAGATGGTGGTCAAGGGCGCTGCCATCGCACTCAAGCGACATCCGGGCCTCCGGTTCCTGATGGTCGGCGACGAGCCGCGGCTGCGCACGCTGATGAAGCGGCGCAAAAAGCTGCTCGCCGCGACCGAATTCCTGCACACCGACGAAGTGGTTCCGGGCACCATGCGCCCCTCGGTCGCGCTCAGGCAGGGGCGCAAGTCGAGCATGGGCCTGGCCCTTCGGGCGGTGCGGGAAAACCGTGCCAGCGCCGCCGTCTCGGCCGGAAATACCGGCGCCTTGATGGCGATGGCGCGGATGATGCTCGGCATGCTGCCGGGCATTGATCGCCCGGCGATCGCGGCAACCATGCCGACGCTGCGTGGCGAAAGTGTGGTGCTCGATCTGGGCGCCAACACCGAATGCGACGTCCGGAACCTCATCCAGTTCGCCGTGATGGGGGAACTGTTCGCACGCATCGTGCTCGGCTATCAGACCCCCTCGGTCGGCCTGCTGAATGTCGGCGAGGAAGAGGTCAAGGGGCTCGAAACGGTGCGGGAAGCGGCCGCGAGACTGAAAGCCGCCGAGAGCATCCGCTTCCATGGCTTCGTCGAAGGTGACGATATCGCCAAGGGCACGGTCGACGTCGTCGTCACCGACGGATTTACCGGCAACATCGCGCTGAAGACGGCCGAGGGCACGGCGAAGCTCTACAGCCACTATCTCCGCTCTGCGTTCGGCCGCTCGCTGCTGGCCCGGATCGGATATCTCTTTGCGCGGTCGAGCCTGAAGGCGATCCAGAAGCAGACGGATCCGCGTCACCACAACGGCGCCATGTTCCTTGGGCTCGGCGGCATTGCCGTCAAGAGCCATGGCGGTACCGACGCCCTCGGTTTTGCCAATGCCATCGGCGTTGCCTACGACCTGGTGGCGCACGGCTTCAACGAACGCATCATCGGCGAGTTCAAACGGATCGCGGCGGACCGGATCGACGGGACGTCCGACCAGCAGAAGGCGGCAACGGCATGACGGTATTGCGCGCGCGCGTGCTCGGCGTCGGCGGCTACCTGCCCGCCCGGGTGTTGACCAACGACGATCTGTCGAAAATGGTCGACACCTCCGACGAATGGATCCAGGAACGGACGGGCATCCGCGAGCGTCGCATCGCGGCGCCAGAGGAACTGACCTCGACCCTGGGCCTGCATGCGGCGCGCGCAGCACTCGCCAATGCCGGCATCGGCGCCGACGAGGTCGATCTGATCGTGGTCGCGACCTCGACGCCCGACGAGACCTTCCCGGCGACCGCGACCAAGATCCAGGCCGGGCTCGGCATCACCCGGGGGGCCGCCTTCGATGTCCAGGCCGTCTGCGCGGGCTTCATCTTCGCGCTGTCGACCGCCGACAATTTCCTGAAGGCCGGCCAGTTTCGCACCGCGCTGGTGATCGGTGCCGAGACCTTCTCGCGCATCCTGGACTGGAACGACCGCGGGACCTGCGTGCTGTTCGGCGACGGTGCAGGTGCAGTGGTGCTCAGGGCCGCGGAAGGCGAGGGCACGAGCGACGACCGCGGCGTGCTCTCCACGCATCTCTTCTCCGACGGCCGGCATCATGACGCGCTCTATGTCGATGGCGGCGTGTCGTCGACCCAGAGCGCCGGTCATCTGCGGATGGAAGGCAAGGAAGTCTTCCGCCACGCCGTCGTGAAACTGGCCGACAGTGTCAACGAGGCGCTGGAGGCCAACGGCATGACGGCGGATGCGATCGACTGGCTGGTGCCGCATCAGGCGAACGCCCGGATCATCACCGGCACGGCCCGCAAGATGGGCCTGCCGATGGAGAAGGTGGTCATGACGGTGGACCGCCACGGCAACACCTCTGCCGCCTCCATCCCGCTGGCGCTGAGCGAGGCCGTGGCCGACGGCCGCATCCAGCCGGGGCAGGTGGTGCTGGTCGAAGCCATCGGCGGCGGTCTGGCCTGGGGTTCGGCGCTGATCCGCTGGTGATGCTCCGGCCTTACCGTCGGTGGTGAACCTTTCACGCTTTTTCCGAAACGACGCAACTGCGTGTCGCAAAGCCTTGAAGCGCATGGCGTTTGACATTCTCGTCCGCCATGGCGCATAAACAGGGTGAAGCTGCGCGCGCAAGTATTTGAGGACAAGACTATGGCACGCACCGTCACTCGCGCGGATCTGGCCGAGGCGGTCTATCAGGAAGTCGGTCTGTCGCGGCATGAGTCGGCCCAGCTGGTGGAGGCGGTGCTGTCCGTCGTCTCCGACAGCCTGGTCGAAGGCGACACCGTCAAGATCTCGTCTTTCGGCACTTTTGCGGTGCGCCAGAAGGGCGAGCGCGTGGGCCGCAATCCGAAGACCGGCGAGGAAGTCCCGATCCTTCCGCGGAAGGTGCTGGTGTTCCGTGCCTCGAACGTGCTCAAGGACCGGATCGGCAAGAGCCTGGCGGACATCGCGGATCTGGACCTCGAGACAGAGGATGACGAGGCCGAAGCCTGAGCAAGGGCGATGCGGCCGGTGAGATGGAGGCGTTGACGAGATGACCGACACCACCGCCCATGATGGCGACCGGCGGCGCGGCGGCGGCAAGGCGCCCGGCGCGTACCGCACCATCAGCGAGGTGGCGGAAGAGATCGACGTCCCCGCCCACGTCCTCCGTTTCTGGGAAGGCAAGTTCCCGCAGGTGAAGCCGCTGAAGCGGGCGGGCGGGCGCCGGTACTACCGCCCCGACGACGTTGTCCTGCTTCGCCGGATCCGCGATCTGCTCTATGCAGAAGGCTACACCATCAAGGGCGTACAGAAGCTGCTCCGCGAAGGCGGTGCCAAGGCGGTCGCCGAACGGGTGGAAGCCGGCGCAGCCGGTGCGGCGGCACAGGACCCTGATCTGCTCGACGCGCTGGCACGCCAGAGCGAAGACGAGGTCTTCGACGAGGATCAGGATGCCGATGACATCGTCGTCGAGGACGACGAGACCGATATCGAGGGCGGGGACGAAGACGACCCGACTGACGAGATCGTCACCTCGTCGATGACCGCCGAGGCTGTCGCAGCGGCTGAACGCGCGGAAAGCCGTGTCAGGGATCTTCTTGCCGCCGATGAACGGCGTCGTCTGGTCTTGCGTGAGGCGTTCGACCTGTTGAATCAGGCGCGGGCAATCCTCGACGGGACCGATGAAGACGCAGGCGCGGACGACACCGCCGGCGGTGGCGAGCTGACGCCCGACGAGAGCTTCGCCCAGGATGTCTTCGTCGTCGAGCTTGCCGACGGCGAAACCGGTGCCGATCAGCCGGCGGCGGATGGGGATGCGACGGACGAGGTTGAGGCGGCAGGTGAAGAACGGGCCGAAACCGCCGAAATCGAGGAGATTTCCGCCGACGAGGTGGAGAAGGTGAGACAGCAGGGGCAGGGCTGACAAGTCCGAATACAAATCCTGCTTCAGAAGGGTTGCGCGGGCCGATCCGGTTGGCTATAGTCCGCGCACTTCGCAAGGGGGAGGATGACGGAAACGGCATCGCAACCCCATGAAGAACGGTCGGAGCGTGGCGCAGCCTGGTTAGCGCACTAGTCTGGGGGACTAGGGGTCGGAGGTTCGAATCCTCTCGCTCCGACCAATTCTTCTCTTCGCGGCATCATCCCCGGATGTCGCAGCAGCAGCGAAGTCTGCAGCTTTCACGGCCGCACCATCCGATGGATGGCGCGGCCGTTGTCGTTTCAGCAGCCGATGGATCCGCCCCGACCAGACTGCATCGCCGCGTATTTTGATCCGGACCGCAACCCGGCATTGTCGACGGGCCGCCGGCTCTGCTTGAATGCCGTGTCGCGGACCGGTCCGCGAGGACCGCGGAGAAAAAGGAGCGAGGCGTGGCACAACCGGATCTGGATGCCGTGGTCGTGGGCGCAGGTGTCGTGGGGCTGGCCGTTGCCGAACGGTTGGCACGGGCCGGGCGTAGCGTGACGGTCCTGGAAGGCGGGCCACGTTTCGGCGAAGGCGCCAGCAGCCGCAATTCCGAAGTCGTTCATGCCGGCCTGTATTATCCCGCGGGCAGTCTGAAGGCCGAGTGCTGCCTTGAAGGCCGTGAACGGCTGGCGTCATTCGCTGCCGAAACCGGGATCGGCTATCGACGATTGGGGAAGCTGGTGGTCGCCGCCACTGCCGAAGAGGCACCGCGGCTTGATGCCATTCTGGCCCGCGCCCATGCCAATGGCGCCACCGAGGTGGAGCCGCTGCCGGCGCCCCGGGCGCGGGAGATGGAGCCGGCGCTGGCTGTCCATGCAGCGCTGTGGTCGCCTGCCTCTGCCATCATCGACAGCCATGAACTGATGGCGGTGCTGCTTGCCCGGCTGGAAGCGCAGGGCGGCATGCTGGTCACACATACGCCGGTGCTGGCCGGCCGGGCGGACGCGCAGGGCATCACCCTGGCGACCGGCGGTGCCGAGCCGGCGGAGTTCACCTGTGACATCCTGGTCAATGCGGCCGGCCTCGGTGCGCCGGCATTGGCCCATGCGATCGATGGGCCCGGTGTTCCCGCAGACCTGGCGGTGCCGGTGCGCTTCGCGAAGGGGAATTACTTCCGGCTGGACGGAGCCCGTGCCCCCTTCAGCCACCTGATCTACCCGGTGCCCGAGGCGGGAGGGCTTGGCGTGCACCTGACCCTCGATCTGGCCGGGCAGGCACGCTTCGGCCCCGATGTGGAGTGGGTCGACGATCCTTCGGCGCTGGCGGTGGATCCGACGCGCGCGGACGGTTTTGCAGGCGCGATCCGCCATTGGTGGCCCGGCATGCCCGATGTCGCCCTGGTGCCCGATTACGCCGGCATTCGCCCAAAGATTGTCGGCCCGGGTGAAGCCGATGCCGATTTTCGCATAGATGGGCCTGACCGCCATGGGATCGGCGGGCTGGTCCATCTGCTGGGCATCGAAAGCCCGGGGTTGACCGCAGCTTTGGCGCTGGCCGAACGGGTCGTGGCCCGGCTGGGCCTCGGATAAGGCGGCAACGTCGCGTTTTTCTCAGGCCGTCATGCCTTTATCTTAATCTTTCAGGCAATGATGGTCGCAGACGGTGGAGACGGTGAATGGGGGAGCTTCGGCACGTACTGCTCGTCGAGGACGAGCCCGACCTGCGCGAACTCGTTCGGCTGGCCCTCTCCGCGGTCGGCCGGATCGACGTCACGGTCTGCGCCGACGGCCAGACGGCGCTGGAGACGTTCGACGCCGCCCGCCATGACCTGGTTCTTCTGGATGTCATGATGCCGGGCATGGATGGCCCGGAAACCCTTCGGCGGCTTCGCGGTTTACCGGGAGGAGCTGCGGTGCCTGCCGTCTTTCTGACGGCGCGTACCCGCACGGACCTGGACGGTGTCGACGGGGTCGCCGCTGCCGCCGTCATCGCAAAACCGTTCGATCCCTTGACTCTGGCGGCAGAACTGCACGCAATTTATCAGGCTCTGCCGCCGCGTGACCGCGCGGATGACGCCCCGTCCGAACCGATCCTCACCGAACGGAGAAGCTGGTCGTGACCGATCGTCCTGAAACCGATGGTCCCGAGACCGACCGGGACGGCAGGGTCGGTGGCGCCACCGACGTCATCGCGGCCCTGACCGAGGAGTTCCGGCAGGGCATGCCCGCACGCGTTGCCCGGATCCGGGAAGGCGTCGTCGCCTGGCGCGACCGGGGCGAGGCCGGGGGGCTGGATGACGCGGAGCGGGCAGCGCATTCCCTTGCCGGCGCCGCCGGCAGCTTCGGTTTTCCGAAGGTCGGTGAAGCTGCACGACAGCTGGAGCGGCTTCTGGAAAGCGCACAGGCCGGCGCGCTGGCCGGGGGTGAAGACGTTGCACATGCCCTGTCGGCACTTGCCCTGGCGGTCGACGGCGTGGCACCGCTCGACGCGGCCGAGCGGTGCCTTGTCGAAGCGGCCGGCATGGTCGCGCGCCCCATGGTGGCCTATGTCACCTGCAGCAGCCGCGACGAGGCGCTGACGATCGGCCGCGCGCTTGTCGAGGAACGCCTGGCCGCCTGCTGCAATCTGATCGGCGGCATGACGGCGATCTACCGCTGGGAAGGCAGGGTGGAGACGGGCGAGGAGGTGGTGTTGATCGCCAAGACGACCGCCGATCGTCTGGAGCTTCTGACAGAGCGGGTGATCGCCCTGCACAGCTATGACCTCCCGGGCATATCCGCCTGGCCGATCGAGGGTGGATCTGCCGGTTTCCTGGCCTGGATCGCGCAGGAATGCCATAGTTGAGCAGGAATGCGGTGGCTGACCGGCAGCTCCGATGCAGGGCACTGGACCCGCCGGCGCTGCGGATGCTAGATCAGGTGGCCGGCTGCGTGGGGCTCCCCGACCTGCGGCGCGGCACGCGAGCGGAGAAGGTATGACCGGACGGCAGATCACCATCTGGGACTTCGGAGTCGAGACGGCGGAGCCGCCCCATGCGCCCGCCCTGGCCGAAGCTTTCGAGGATCTGGCCGACTGGGCACCGGTGTCGTGGCCTGAAGAGGCGAGGGCGGCGGGCGATCTGTTTCCCGAGGCGCCGCGTTTCCGTTTCCGTCTGGACGACGGTGCCATCGCCCAGGCTTTTCCGCAGACCCTGCACCGCGAGCTGATCGCCAGCGCCGGATTTCAGCGGCTGCGCGACATCTCGTTCCTGGGGGTCATCGACCGGCTGTTCCACCCGAACGGCAAGCCGTCTTTCGTCCGGCATAACCGCTATCATCATTCGCTGGGCGTGGCGCTGCTGGCGGTCAGCTACTGCCGGCTGGCGGGCGTTCAGCCGCGTGACCGCGATCTGCTGATTGCCGCCGCCCTGCTCCACGATGTGGGTCACGGGCCGCTGTCGCATACGCTGGAGCCGGTCTTCGCCGACCGGTTCGGTATCGATCATCACGCGGCGACGGCGGCGGTGATCCGGGGCGAGGTGCCGATCGGTCGCGATGTTCGCGCCGTGCTCGACCGGCATGGCGTCGACCCCGACGAGGTGGTCGCCCTGATTGCCCGCCGGTCGAACCGCCCGCATGCGCATCTGTTCTCCGGCCCGATCAACATCGATACGATCGACGGCATCTGCCGTGCGAACACCTATCTCCACCGGGCGCCGGTCGATGCCCATCCGCTGATCTCGGTTCTGGCGCTGGCCCGGGTCGACCGTGCCGGGGTGCGCCGCCTGGATGGTTTCTGGCGGCTGAAGGAGCGGATCTACGACAGTTTCATCTATGGTGACGTCTGCCGCTCGGCCGATGCGCTGGTGCAGCGTCATGTCGACCAGACGATCGACCGCTACCGGGCCGAGGATTTCTTCCTGACCGAGCGCGCTCTGCTCGGCCGCGTGCGTGATCTCCAGGCGCTGATCGCCATCCTGGTGGGCCATATCCATGCCGATTTCCGTGCGGCCCGTGCTGCCGCTGCCGGCCGCAAGCGGGCAGCCGCCGAGCCGGCGGTGCCTGTCGAGATGGTCATGGGGCGCGAGCGCCGCTTCACCATCGAGCCCGACGTGGTGCTGGACTCTCCCGAAGCCTATGCCCGGCGCTACCGCGAGGTGAAGACCCGCCGCAAGCGGCCGCTTTACGGCCTCTCCGCGCTGGCTGCCATCGCGGCCGAGGGGGCAGGCGGGCGTCAGCCCGACCTGTTCGGCGTGGCGGCATGACCGCCGATCATGCCCCCGTCGGCGCGGGCTTCACGGCCCTCGAGGCCGACGCCCCGCATCTGGTGCAGCTGCGCCGACGCACGGAGGCGCAACTCGGGCGGCTTTCCGATGCCCTGCCGATGGTACCGGTGCTGGACGATGACGACCTCTTCCGCGGGGCCGAGCCTGCGGGTGTGATTGAATCCGGCCTGTCGGTGGTGGTCTGCGGATCCTATGGCCGCGGCGAGGCCGGCCCGCAGGCGGATCTGGACAGCTATGTGCTTTACGAGCCGGAGCGGGCCGCCGAGGCCAGGGCCCGGGTGCTGGCCCGGCGGGTTCACGGGGCGGCGAAAGCGGCGGGTATCCGCCAGCCGGCGGATGGCGGCGCCTTCGAGAGTGCCCAGTCCACCGATGCCCTGATCAACACCATCGGTGGCGTTGCGGATGTCAACCAGATCACCACCCGCCGCCTGCTGATGCTGCTGGAGGGGCGGGCACTCGCCGGCGAGGCCGTCTTCCGCCGGACCCTCGACGGGCTGATCGCCACCTATGTGCAGGATCATCATGGTCGCGACGATCCGGCGACCTTTCTGCTCAACGACGTGATCCGCTATTACCGCAGCATCTGCGTCGATTTCGAGATGAAGACCCGGGGGGCCGAGGCCAAGGGCTGGGGCCTGCGTAATGTGAAGCTCGTCTTCTCACGCAAGCTGCTCTACGTCTCGGGCGTGGTGGCTGCGGCCGAAACGGCGGGGCTCGCCGTGGACGAGAAGCGCCGCCTGCTCGGCGGCCTTCTGGGCCGCCCGCCGATCGACCGCATGCTCGATGTCTGCGGCCCGGTGGCACTGGCGCCGGCGCTCAGCCACTACGATCGGTTTCTGGCGGCACTCGATGATCCGGCGAATCGCGCCGCTCTCGATGTGCCGCCGGCCGAAGCCAGGGCATTGCCGCTCTATCGCGAGCTTAAGGACGAGGCGGCCGGCTTCAGCCGTGAACTCATGATCCTGATCGAGACCCGCTATCCCGCGGATCATCCGCTTCGCCTTCGGCTGGTGCTCTGAGACCTCAGGGTGCAGCGGCGACCCGCCTCGGTGACACGGCCGGCTACGGACATCTGCGGTCTCCTCGTGAATAGCCCGCCTCGCCATCGAACTCGTCCGCCAGCCGGTCGATCAGGCGGCGCACGGCCGGAACCAGACCGCGGCGGGATGGGAAGGCGGCATGCACTGCGCCTGATGGCGGGTGCCAGTCGGGCAGCAGGGCAACCAGCCGTCCGGCCTCCAGATGCGGGGCCACCAGATAATCCGGCAGGATGGTGACGCCGATGCCGGCCAGGGCCATGTGATGCAGGGTGGGCAGATCATCGACGGCCAGCCGCGGATGATGGGCCACCCGCACGATCTCGCCGCCGGGCCCGGTGAGCACCCAATGATGGGGCGGGCTGGCGTCATTGCCCGCATGGCTGCGCATCCCCGGAAGGGTCTGGGCGATGGTCGGCAGTGTCGCGATCTCTTCAGGCCGGGTGACGGGGGGGCGGCCATGCAGCAGCTGCGGTGACGCCACGACCACGCTCGCGCTTTGTCCCAGGATCCGCACCACCAGATCGGTGTCCTCAAGCGGCAGAGGCCGGACCCTCAGCGCCAGATCGAAGCCTTCCTCGATCACATCCACCCGCCGCTGGGTCGCCTCCACCTCCACCCGGACTTCAGGATAGTCGGCCATGAAGCGGGAAAGGATGGGTGCTATCGCCGTGAACAGCAGCGGCAGCGGGCAACTCATCCGGATCAGGCCGCGCGGCTCCGCCCGGCTGTGATCGATCACCTCCTGTGCGGCCTCTGCGGCGGCGATCACGGCCTGACAATGGCGGTGATAGGCGCGGCCGACCTCGGTCACCGTCCAGGCGCGGGTATTGCGCTGGATCAGCCGCACGCCGAGACGGTCTTCGAGTGCGGCGAGCCGCCGGCTGACCGTGGATTTGGGCAGGCTCAACGCGCGGGCGGCAGCGGCGACACCGCCATGCTCGACGATGCGGGCAAAGATCATCAGATCGTTCAGGTCCTGCATCGGCCACCTCGCCCTGGCGTTCCACCAATGGAACGTATTATCCAGGATTTGCCATCTGGTGTCAGGCCCGTTCCATCGGCAGGTATAGGGCGAAGGTTTTTCACCGTCTCAACATCACTCAAGGATGTCCGCCATGAAGCTGCTCCAGATCCACTCCAGCGCCGCGGAAGGCGAATCGGTCAGCCGCCAGCTGGTCGAGACCATCACCACCGCCATTGCCGAGGCCGTGCCGGGCCTCGAAATCGTCACCCGTGATCTGGCGGCCCACGAGCTGCCGCATCTGTCGGCGGAGCGCATGCCGGTGGTCCGTGCCGGCAAGACCGAGGATCTGACGCCGGTCCAGCAGGATGAGCTGGCGCTGGCCGAGGCCGTGCTCGACGAGTTCCTGTCGGCGGATGTCGTGGTGGTCGGCGCGCCGATGTACAATTTCTCGGTGCCGAGCCAGCTCAAGGCCTGGATCGATCGTCTGGCCCGCGCCGGCCGCACCTTCCGCTACGGTCCGAATGGTGCCGAAGGCCTGGCCGGTGGTCGCAAGGTGATCGTGGTGTCGAGCCGTGGTGGTGTCTATTCGTCCAACCCGGCCATGGCCGCCTTCGACCATCAGGAAAGCTGGCTGAAGGCCGTGTTTGCCTTCATCGGCATCAGCGATGTCGAGATCGTCCGTGCCGAGGGCATCGGTATGGGCCCCGAGGCGCGCGCGAAGGCGATTGCCGCGGCCGAGGCCGAGATCGCCCGTCTGGTGCCGCAGGCGGTTGCCGCCTGACGGCTGCTGCGCAGCCGCGCCGTCAGCTCCCCGGGATCCAGCAGCGCCACGACCCGTCGCGGGCGCGCTGGAACACCAGCGGCACGGCGTTCTGCGCCTTCTCGACCGGCATCGGCGCGCCGAGCAGCTTCGAGAGGGCGAGCGATGTGCCCGAGTGCGCGACGATCAGCGGGCGGCGCGGGCTGCCCATCATGCGCAGCGCCCCTGCAAGAGCATGTGCCGTCCGATCCAGGAACGCCGCCCAGGGCTCACCCCCGGGCGGCGTTTCTTCGTAGGGCGGCCGGTCGCCGAGCGGCGCACCTTCATACATGCCCCAGTTCCGTTCGCGCAGGCCCGGGACCAGCTGCACCACATCGGTCATGCCCAGCCCTTCGGCGATGATCGCCGCGGTGCTCCGTGCCCGCAGCATCGGGCTTGCGGCGATGGCATCGGGGCCGAGGGCGCGAACCGGTTCGATGGCCGCCCAGGCTTCCGCGCGGCCGGTTTCGTCCAGCGGGATGTCGCTCTGGCCGGCGACGCGGCCCTCGGCATTGAAGGCCGTGCGGCCATGGCGCAGAAAGATCAGCCGGTCGACCGATGCAAGGGCGGGCAGGGCAGGATCTGCCCCGGGGAAATGCGACGGAGCCATGAACGGAATGGAAGCCTCGGGTCGGGGGACTTATATGGTCAGAGCTGCGCGAAGGCCTGGTCGAGATCTGCGATCAGGTCGTCGACCGTCTCGATGCCGATCGAAATCCGGATGACATCGTCACCGGCGCCGCTCTTCGTCCGGTCTTCGGGCGACAGCTGGCGATGGGTGGTCGAGGCGGGGTGCAGGATCAGGGACCGGGTGTCGCCGACATTGGCGAGATGGCTGAACAGTTCCACGCTTTCCACCAGCCGGATACCGGCTTCATAGCCGCCCTTCAGACCGAAGGTGAAGACCGGGGCGACGCCGCGCGGCATCTGCCGGCATCCCAGATCGTATTGCGGGCTGGATGGCAGACCGGCATACGAGACCCAGGCGACCTTCGGATGGGCTTCCAGCCACGCCGCGACCGCCTTGGCATTCGCAACATGGCGGTCCATGCGCAGCGGCAGGGTCTCGATCCCGGTCATGATCATGAAGGCGTTGAAGGGCGAGAGCGTCGGGCCGAAATCCCGCAGCGCCACGGCATGGGCATGGACGGTAAAGGCAAAGTCGCCGAAGGTCTCTTCGAACCGCAGGCCGTGATAGCCGGGATTGGGTTCGGACAGCGACGGGAACTTGCCGGACGCCTTCCAGTCGAACCGGCCGCTTTCCACGATCGCCCCGCCCAGCGAATTGCCGTGGCCGCCCAGAAACTTGGTCAGCGAATGGGTGACGAGATCGGCGCCCAGATCGAAGGGCCGACAGAGATAGGGGCTGGGAATGGTGTTGTCGACGATCAGCGGCAGGCCATGGGCATGGGCGACATCGGCGAGGGCGGCAATGTCGGTGAGCACGCCCGAAGGGTTGGACTGGCTTTCGACGAACACCGCCTTGGTGCGCGGCCCGATCGCCCTGGCGACCTCGTCGGGGTCGCGGGCGTCGACGAAGCTGCAGCCCCAGCCGAAGCGCTTGAAGCTCTGGCTGAACTGCGTGTACGAGCCGCCATAGAGGAAGCGCGAGGCGACCAGATCGTCGCCGGCCTCCATCAGGCTGGCCAGCGCCAGGAACTGCGCGGCATGGCCGCTGGCGCAGGCGGTGGCGCCGCGGCCGCCTTCGAGTGCCGCCACCCGTTCCTCGAGCGCCGAAACGCTGGGATTGCCCAGGCGCGAATAGATGTTGCCGAAGGTCTGCAGGTTGAACAGAGATGCGGCGTGATCGACGCTGTCGAACACGAAGGACGAGGTTTGATAGATGGGCGTCACCCGCGCGCCGGTATGGGGCTCCGGCCGGTTGCCGGCATGGACGGCGAGGGTGGAGAAGCCGAAGCCGCTGGCGCCGCCTGCAGCATCCGGCTTCTTCGTCTGATCGGTCATCGGGGCGGCCCCATGCGCTTGGCGCTGATCACGCCGGTGTTCACACCGCTCCAGCCCAGCTCCCCGGACAGGCGGCCGTATTCGATCTTCGGGCAGCGGTTCATCACCACGTTCAGCCCGGCCGCTTCGGCGCGGGCGGCTGCCGCGTCGTTGCGCACGCCCAGCTGCATCCACACCGTCTTTGCGCCGATGCGGATGGCATCGTCGGTGATCGGCCCAGCGGCGTCGGAATTGCGGAAGATGTCCACCATGTCGGGAACCACGGGCAGCTCGTCCAGCGTCGCGTAGACGGGTTCACCCAGAATGGTCTGGCTGGCGGCGACGGGGTTGACCGGGATCACCCGATAGCCCTTTTCCTGCAGATATTTCATGGCGAAATAGCTTGGCCGGTTCCAGTTCGGGCTGGCGCCGACCATGGCGATGACACGGGTGTTGCGCAGGATGTCGCGGATATAGGCATCAGGATAGCGGTCATGGACGACCGCACGGGTCCCGGTCATCGGATCAGCACCCCTGCCAGACGGGCTGGCGCTTGTTGATGAAGGCGTCGATGCCCTCTTCGGCATCGCGGGCCATCATGTTTTCGGTCATCACCCGCGAGGCATAGGCATAGGCGTCGTCGAGCGGCATCTCGACCTGCGCGTAGAAGGCCTCCTTGCCGATCTTGAGCGTCAGCGGCGACTTGGACGCGATGATCCGCGCCATGCCCATCACCGTGTCCGACAGCTCTTCGGGGGCGACGACGCGGTTGACCAGGCCGAAACGGTACGCCGTCTCTGCATCGGCCATCTGGCCCAGCAGCAGCATCTCCATCGCGTGTTTGCGGCCGACCGCGCGCGAGAGCGCCACCATCGGCGTCGAGCAGAACAGGCCGAGATTGACCCCGGGGGTCGCGAAGCGCGCGGTGGTCGCGGCGACCGCCAGGTCGCAGCTCGCCACCAGCTGGCAGCCTGCCGCCGTCGCGATGCCCGACACTTCGGCGATCACCGGCTTGGGCAGGCGCACGATCCGGGTCATCATCCGGCTGCACTGGGCGAAGAGCGCTTCATAAGAGGCGCGATCCGGTGACGCCCGCATTTCCTTCAGATCGTGGCCGGCGCAGAAGGCCGGACCTTCCGCGCGCAGCACCACCACCCGTGCCGCCGGGTCGGCGGCGATCTGCTCCAGAGCGGTTTCGATCGCGGTCATCATGCCGAGAGACAGCGCGTTCCGCTGTGCCGAGCGGGTGAGGGTCAGCACGGCAACGCCATCGGCCTCCACCTCAAGCCGGATGGGAGCTGCCTCGGCGGTCCTGGTCGGCGACTGATCGGTCATGGCGCGTTCTCCCTCCCTCTTCGGGATATCGATCCGGAATGTCTGCGGGGCTCGTCAACTGCGTGCCCTGCGGCAACGGCCCTGCAGTTTTGCGCGCATCATAACGCTCTCCGATGCCCCCGTCCAAGTCTCTGCCGGTGCCCGAACGGGTACGAAAAGGCTGCAAAGCGGCGGTTCTCCTGGGACAGGATGTGTGGTATTATGATACCAAATTTATAAGTCTTTGAAAATAAACAAACATTACCCATTGACGGCCGTGGGTTCCGTGGCATACTCCGCCTCCAGTTTCAAGAACCCATCTCGGTGCCAAGGCTCATGAAGACCTATACCGCCAAGCTGGCAGACCTTGAGCACAAGTGGACGGTGATCGACGCTGACGGGCTCGTGCTCGGCCGTCTCGCCGCCCTTGTTGCCAACCGTCTGCGCGGCAAGCACAAGCCGATGTTCACCCCCCACATGGATTGCGGCGATCACATCGTGATCGTCAATGCCGAAAAGGTGGTGCTCACCGGCCGCAAGCGCGTCCAGAAGACCTACTACTGGCACACCGGCCATCCGGGCGGCATCAAGGAGCGGACCGCGGACAAGATCCTCGACGGTCGCTACCCTGAGCGCGTGATCGAGGCCGCCGTGCGCCGCATGGTCCCCCGTGGCCCCCTCGGCCGCGATGTGATGCGCAAGCTGCACGTCTATGCCGGCCCCGAGCATCCGCATGCGGCCCAGACCCCGGAGCCGCTGGACGTCGCCGCCCTGAACCGCAAGAACGTGGGGTAATCGAGCTATGACCGAAACCAACGTTCAGGCCCAGGGCCTCGGCGCGCTGAAGGACATGGCCCAGGCCGCCGGTCTGATCGCCGACGAGCAGCTCCCCGAGCCGGTCCGCGATGCGCAGGGCCGTTCCTATGCCACCGGCAAGCGCAAGAACGCGATCGCTCGCGTCTGGGTGAAGCCGGGTTCGGGCAAGATCACCGTCAACGGCCAGGACGCCGACGCCTATTTCAAGCGTCCGGTTCTGATGATGGTCATCCGTCAGCCCTTCACCGTGGCCAACGTCGTCGACAATTTCGACATCGTTGCGACCGTGGTCGGCGGCGGCCTGTCGGGTCAGGCGGGTGCCGTGCGTCACGGCATCAGCAAGGCGCTCACCCTCTACGAGCCGACCCTGCGCAAGCCGCTGAAGAAGGAAGGCTTCCTGACCCGCGACAGCCGCGTCGTCGAGCGCAAGAAGTACGGTAAGGCCAAGGCCCGCCGCAGCTTCCAGTTCTCGAAGCGCTGATCCGCGCCGGGGCTGCGATCCTTCCGGGATCTGCGGCCCCGTGCACCGGGTATGCCTTTGCGAAAAGCCGGCAGTCCCCTTTGGGGCTGCCGGCTTTTCGTTATGGGGCAGGGGGATGGCGTCGTTGCCGGATGCATCAGGCCGTGTCAACATCGGTGGACGGTCTGCATGTCGTCTCGCCTGAAGGGGACGCCTTTTCCATGACCACAGGCATCCGCAGCTTCTCGGCCTGGCTCGAAGACGTCGACGGCTTTCTCGCTGAAGCCTCGCCGGCGGATGCGCTTGATCTGGCGATCGGACGGCTGGCGGGCGTACTGGGTTTCGATTCCGCCTGGTACGGCTTTTCCGCCTGGGATGGCGGGCGGGTGGAGATCGCGGCCTCGCGCACCTTCAACATCACCGGCCCGTTCTTCGACGACTGGCGGGCGATGCGTCATGACGATCTGATGCTGGGCCAGATCCGCCGCGCCCCTGACCGGGTTGCCACCTATCGCAGGCGGCAGGTCGAACAGACGCCCGGGCTGATACGGATGTCGGGGCGCTACGACCTCGACGCCGCGGCGGGCGCGATGTCGTTCCGGCCTGGACAGCCCGCCTCGCTCTTCCTCGCCTGTTATCGCGGTGGTGGGGATGGGAGATCCTGGCATGAGGACGAGCAGGATTTCCTCTACGGTGCGGTCACAACCCTGGACCGCATGGTTCGTGGCCGTGCAGAAGCGCCGACCGATGCCGATAGCGTGCAGCTGCATGTCACCCCGGCGGGTCTGTGCATTTTCGGCTGGCGGCATCTGGCACGGCTGGGTCTCGCAGCGGAACCATGGCTGCCGACACCGCTCCGCGAGATCCTCGGACACCCGGGGCGACAGGAGGTTCCGGCACTCGGATTGATGGCCGAGGTCGACGGGGCAGGGGCCGGACTGGTGCGGCTGGTGCTGCGCCGCGTGGCGCCTGTGGACCGGCTCTCCCCGCGCGAGGCCGAGATTGCCGCCCTGCTGGCCCGCGGCCAGGGCCACAAGGAAGTTGCCCGGCAACTTGGGCTGTCGCCCGTCACCATCCGCAATCAGACCCGCCGGATCTATGACAAGCTGGGGATCAATTCCCGTGCCGCTCTGGTGACGGCGCTCGGGTCGATGTGATCCATCTGCATCCTGGAGACCGGCCACGGATGGGCCGAAAATCCTCGGGTCCCGCTATACAAAACAGGGAGACGAGGGATGGAACTAAAGGATTACGTTGCCGAGGATGCGACCGGCCTTGCCGGTCTGGTCGCGGCAGGCGAAGTGAGCGCCGCCGAGTTGACCGAATGCGCCAATCAGGCGATCGAGGCAGTGAACGGCCGGATCAATGCGGTGGTTCGCCGCTTCGACGAGCCGGTGCCGGGCGACCCGTCCGGTCCTTTTGCCGGTGTGCCGTTCCTGGTGAAGGATCTCGTCCTGGCGGTCGGCGGCCATCCGGAAATGATGGGTTCGCGGATGCTGGGCCAGGGGCAGTTCGTGCCCCCGGTCGATTCGGAACTCTTTGCCCGTTTCAGGCGGGCGGGTTTGAACACGCTGGGTATCACCGCGACGCCCGAATTCGGCTTCAACGCTACGACGGAGGGGCTGCTCTACGGACCGACGCGCAATCCGTGGAATCTGGAGCGATCGCCGGGCGGTTCCTCCGGCGGCTCGGCGGCGGCAGTGGCCGCGGGCATCGTGCCATTCGCCCATGCCAATGACGGGGGCGGATCGATCCGGATCCCGGCCGCGGCCTGCGGGCTGGTGGGTCTCAAGCCCTCGCGCGGGCGCATACCGTTCGGGCCCTATTACGGCCTGCCGCTGCTGGGCATGGCCAACGAGTTTGCCGTGACGCGAAGCATGCGCGATGCAGCCACCCTGCTCGACGCGGTCGCAGGGGCCGATCCCGGGGCAATGACCGATATCCCGCCGCCGGCCGTGCCCTATGCCGAGGCCATCCGCAAGCCGACGCCAAAGCTGCGCATCGCCCTGGCCCGGCAGTGGCCGGGGTCGCCGGCAGCCGCGCCTCATATCGATGCGGCGCTGGTCCGGACTGCGAAACTGCTGGAAGCGGAAGGGCATGTCGTCGAAGAGGCAGCGCCGGATTATGACGTGGCCGCTTTCCACCGGGCGAATTTCACCGCCTGGATGTCGTTCCTGGCCGCGGGGGTCTACGGTATGGCCGAGATGCTGAACCTGCAGCCCGGGCCGGATACCGTCGAGGCAGTGACCATGGCCTGTGCACAGGCAGGGGCGAAGCTCACGGCACTGGATGTCGAGCAGGCCTTCATGGTCATGAACACGGTATCGCGGAGTTTCGGCGCCTTCTTCGGCACTTATGATGCTATTCTGATGCCGGTTCTGAAGGATGTCCCGGTCCCGCTCGGCTATCTTGATCAGAATGATCCCGATCTCGATGCGCAGGGCTGGTATGACCGGTTGTTCGATACCGTCCCCTTCACCGCGCCGTTCAACATGACCGGGCTGCCGGCGATGGCACTTCCTGCGGGCATGCATGACGGCATGCCGTTGCCGATCCAGCTCGCGGCCGGCATGGGTCGCGAGGACATTCTGTTGCAGCTGGGGCGGGATCTGGAAGAGCTCCAGCCCTGGCGTCAGGCCCGGCCGGGGGTGTTTGCCGTCTGACCTGTGCCGGGCTATAGCTGGAGGGCGGTGCCGGCACCACCCTCCGGCAGCTTCAGGCACGGGTTCAGATTATGTCGCAAGTCTCTGGCCTCAACTGGGATGATCTGCGCCTGGTACTGGTCGTCGCCGAGCAGGGCACCGTGACCGCGGCGGCGGCGACCCTCAGGATCAGTCATCCGACCCTCTCCCGGCGCCTGCGGCAGATCGAAGCCGGATTGGGGGTGCGGCTGTTTGACCGCACGCCGCCCCGCTGGCGTCTGACCGCGGCCGGGGAGGAAATGCGCGATCTGGCCATGCGTCTGCGGGACGACATCCAGGCTCTGGAGAGCCGCATCCGCGGCAGGGATGATGCCCTGGGTGGCGTCGTCCGGCTGACGGCTCCGGATGCCGTGGCCGAGTACCTGCTGCCGGGCGTGCTGGCCAGCCTCTGCCGGGAACTGCCGGACGTCACCGTCGAACTGCTGGTATCGAACGAGGTCATTTCCCTGGCAGGACGTGCCGCCGATATCGCGCTGCGCGTCACCGAAGCCCCGGATCCGGTGCTCAAGGGGCGGCGAGTGGGTACGGTGGCAATGGCGGTCCATGCCGATGCCGAACTGGCACGGAAGTGGATGGACGGCAAACCTGCCGACCGGCCCTGGATCGGCTATGACGCGGGACTTGCCTGCACCGGCCCCGGCCGCTGGGTCGCAGCCAATATCCCCGAATCCCGGATCCGCTTCCGCGCCAATACCCTGCCGGGTGCGGCACAGGCTGTCCGCTCCGGCATCGGATTTGGAGTGCTGCCCTGCTTCATCGGTTCTGCCATCCCGGGGCTGGTCCGGGTATCGGAGCCTCTGACGGGGCTCTCGCTCGGCCTCTGGCTTCTGGTTCATCCCGAGATGTCCCGGGTGCCGCGCATTCGCAGGACGGCCGATGCGCTGGCGCGCGCCCTTCGGACCCTCGCCCCCGTGCTCGATGGCGGTTCTGCCTGAAAGCTTCTTTCGTCGGGCTGTTCAGCATCTTCGATGGGTTTGCCGTCAGTACGTCTGCACACTGGCCAGGCACGGCAATCCAGGGAGATGACCGACTATGTTCGTAGTGCTGCTGAAGTTCATTGATCGCGGAAAGGCCGCCGGGGCTTTGGCCGGCCACAAGGCCTGGCTTGATGAGGGATTCGCCGAGGGGCGGTTTCTGCTCGCCGGCAGCCTTGCTTCCGGGCAAGGCGGCATAGTGTTTATCCATGGCCTCTCCGAGGAGGACGTCGAAAGGCGGGTGGCTGCTGATCCATTCGTGGCGCAGGGCGTGGTCACGGCCGAGATCGTGAGGATCACGGCGAACCGTGCCGATGCGCGGCTCGATTTTCTGACCTGATGAACTCAAACTGAATCAAATGCGGGATTTATTGCCTTGTATATGAACTAAGAGTAGAATTTTGTGAGCTGCAGCGAGATGCGGACCACACGGGCTCGGATCAGGCTGCAGGCTTTCTATGAGACGTTCCGACACCGCCTTCTTCCTTTCCGGATGGCTCTGCCGCGCGGCCAGTCATAAGGTCCGCGGCCGGGCCTGCGACGTTTTCGCGGGAGACTTCCAATGACCCTTCCTTTGAACCTGCATCGTGATCCGCTGAATGACCGACTGATCGGGGTTCTCGGCCGCCTGGAGGCCTACGACTTTTCGCGTGTCAACGGCATGTGCGCGGCGAAATTCGGCTGGTCGGCCGAGAAATGCCGCTGGGCAGAAATGAAGCTCAAGCAGTTCCTGGCGCTCAGCTTTCTCGATCCTGACAGCTATCATGCACCGGGTGTGGAGGCTGATGAATACTGGCATCGCGCGATCCTCGACACCTACTGGTATACCGAGATGTGCAAGGACGTTTTCGGCGCCTACATCCATCATGCCCCGCTCGCGGCGCTCGGGCCCGAGCAGGAAGATTATCGTGCCCGGACGCTGCAGGCGCTCATGCACTGGTTTGCCGACGATGACTATCGTGGCGATTATCGCCTGATCGAGACCTGTCAGCAGTGCAACAATCCGACCACGCTCACCCGTGACCTGGTCTCGCATGTCTCCACACGGCTGAACTGACAGGGACCGCGCCCGAGGTTGCTCCGGGCGGGGATTTGGTCCAGATTTCCCGGATCGTCCCCGCCCCGAGCGATGGAGCGCCCTGACCTGTGTCGCATGCCGATTTCGTCCATCTTCGCGTCCATACTGCCTATTCGCTGTCCGAAGGGGCGGTGAAGACCAAGGATCTGGTCAAGCTGGCCAAGGCGCAGAAGATGCCGGCGGTGGCGGTGACCGACACCGGCAATCTGTTCGGCGCGATGGAGATTTCCTCCACCCTGCCCAAGGAAGGCATCCAGCCGATCCTGGGCATGATCATCCGGCTGACCCGTGCTGCCGGCGAGGACCGTTTCGGCCGCCGCCCGGAACCCGAGCCGCTGGTGCTGCTGGCCCAGACCGGGGCCGGCTATGACAATCTCGGCCGGATCGTCAGCCGGGCGTTCATGGAGACGCCGACCGGCGAAACTCCCCAGGTTTCCGAACAGGTTCTGGCAGAGTTCTCGTCCGACATCATCTGTCTGTCGGGCGGCCCCAACGGCCCGGTGGGCGCCCGCATCCTTGAGGGGCGGGACGACGAGGCGCGGGCGCAGGCCGAGCGTCTGGCAGCAATCTTTCCCGGCCGGTTCTATATTGAACTGATGCGCCATTGCGCCCCGGGGGAGACGCCGCCCGATGCCGAGGCGGACAGCGAGCCGGGGCTGGTCGAGATCGCCTATGATCTCGATCTGCCGCTGGTGGCGACGAATGACGTCTTCTTTACCACCGAGGCGATGTACGAGGCCCATGACGCGCTGCTGTGCATCGCGGAAGGTCGGCATATCGAGGATACCAACCGCCGCCGCCTCACACCCCATCACTATTTCAAATCAGCGGCCGAGATGCGGGCGCTGTTCGCCGATCTGCCCGAAGCGATCGACAACACGCTGGTGATCGCGAAGCGTTGCGCGGCCAAGGCACCGTTCCGCAAACCGATTCTGCCCAAATCCACCCGCGATCCCAATGCGCGGGAGGAGGATGAACTCCGCCGCCTTTCGAAAGAAGGGCTGGAGCGCCGCCTTGAGACGGCGGTTTACACGCCCGCCATGGACGAGGCGGCGCGCGAGGCCGTTGCGATACCCTATCGGGAGCGGCTGGACTACGAACTCGACGTGATCGTGAAGATGGGCTTTCCCGGCTATTTCCTGATCGTGGCGGAGTTCATCCAGTGGGCAAAGGCGCACGGCATCCCGGTCGGGCCCGGCCGCGGTTCCGGCGCGGGCTCGGTCGTGGCCTGGTCGCTGACCATCACCGATCTCGACCCGTTGCGGTTCGGCCTGCTGTTCGAGCGCTTCCTGAACCCGGAACGCGTGTCGATGCCGGATTTCGACGTCGACTTCTGTCAGGACCGCCGCGACGAGGTGATCCAGCACGTCCGCGAACTCTATGGCTTCGACCGCGTCGCCCAGATCATCACCTTCGGTAAGCTCCAGGCCCGCGCGGTGCTGCGCGATGTCGGCCGCGTGCTGGGCATGCCTTTCGGTCAGACCGACAAGATCTGCAAGCTGGTCCCGAACAACCCGGCGAACCCGGTCACCCTGCAGGAGGCGATCGACGGCGAACCGGCGCTGCAGCGGGCGCGTGACGAGGATGAACAGGTCGCGCGGCTGATCAGCATCGCGCTCAAGCTCGAAGGCCTCTATCGACACGCCTCGACCCATGCGGCCGGCGTGGTGATCGGCGACCGGCCGCTCGACGAACTGGTGCCGCTCTATCGCGATCCGCGCTCCGACATGCCGGTCACCCAGTTTTCGATGAAGTATGTCGAGCAGACCGGGCTGATCAAGTTCGACTTCCTGGGGCTGAAAACCCTGACCGTGATCACCACCGCCGAGCGGCTGATCCGGCAGGTCGAGCCCGATTTCGACATCAACCGGGTGCCGCTGGACGACCGGAAGAGCTTCGAGATGCTGGCCCGCGGCGAAGGCGTCGGCGTGTTCCAGCTGGAAAGCTCGGGCATGCGCGACGTGCTGCGCAAGATGCGCCCCGATAAGTTCGAAGACATCATCGCGGTGGTGGCGCTCTACCGCCCGGGCCCCATGGACAACATTCCGCGCTACATCGCGGTCAAGCACGGCTCGGAAGAGGCCGAATACCTCCATCCCATGCTCAAGCCGATCCTGGAGGAAACCTACGGGATCATGATCTATCAGGAGCAGGTGATGCAGGCGGCCCAGGTGCTGGCGGGCTACAGCCTGGGCCAGGCCGATCTTCTGCGCCGCGCGATGGGCAAGAAGATCAAGGAGGAGATGGACGCCCAGCGTGAGAGCTTCACCAAGGGTGCCGTCGCCAATGGGGTCGACAAGGAGACCGCCGGCCTGATCTTCGACCAGATCGCCAAGTTCGCAGGTTACGGCTTCAACAAATCGCATGCCGCGGCCTACGCGCTGGTCGCCTATCAGACCGCCTACCTCAAGGCCAACTGGCCGGTCGAGTTCATGGCCGCCTCGATGACGCTCGATATGCACAACACCGACAAGCTGGCCGGTTTCCGCCAGGAGCTGAACCGGCTCAAAATCGGCGTGGTGCCGCCGGACGTGAACCAGTCGGACGCGGTGTTCTCGGTGCGCCGGACGAAGAGCGCGCCCAAGGGCGAGATCCTCTATGCGCTGGGCGCCCTGAAACAGGTCGGCCCGCAGGCCATGGAGGAACTCGTGGCCGAGCGGCGGAAGGGCGGGCCCTATGCCGATCTCTTCGACCTCTCGGCCCGGCTCGGCACCAAGGTCATCAACAAGCGCATGATGGAAAGCCTGACCAAGGCCGGTGCTTTCGATCGTCTGAACGCCAATCGGGCGCAGGTGATGAACGCCATCGACATGGTGCTGCGCTACGGCCAGGCCGCCCAGGAGGAACGGGAGAGCAACCAGGTCAGTCTGTTCGGCGGGCCGGGCGGCGAGGCCGTGCCCAAGCCCCCAATGCCCTCGGTCGATCCGTGGATGCCGATGGAGCAGCTGAAGCGGGAGCTGGAGGCCGTGGGTTTCTATCTCTCGGCCCATCCGCTCGACGCCTATGACAAGGTCATGGACCGGCTGGGGGTGGTCAGGGCCGGCGATCTGGCGGCCAAGCTGGAGCGGGAAGGGGCGGCCGGCCTTAAGCTCGCGGGCACGCTGATCGCCAAGCAGGAACGCCGGTCGGCCAAGGGCAGCCGGTTCGCCTTCGCGCAGCTCTCGGATCCGACCGGGGTGTTCGAGGTGACCCTGTTCTCGGAAACCCTGTCCCAGGCCCGCGATCTGCTGGAACCCGGTGTGCCGCTGCTGATCGAGGCGAGCGGCGAATGGCGTGAGGACACCGTCCGGCTGACGGCGCAGAACGTTCGCTCGCTCGACGATGTCGCAGCCTCCTCCTCCGCCCGTCTGACCATTCAGGTGGCGGAAGAGCGGGCGCTGGCCCTGATCCGCCGGCTGATCGAACGGGAACCCGAGGGCCGCGGCCGCATTACCCTGGAGCTGGATATCGACCTCGAGGGGGAGCGTCAGGTCGTGCGCCTGGATCTGCCCAAGCCGGTCTCGATTACCCCGGCGCTCAAGGCCGCGCTCAAGATCACGCCGGGGGTGATCGACGCGATCGAGGCCTGAACCGTCGCAAAAACGGCGGAAAGCGGCGGTGATCGCCTGCTAAACCCTTGCCAAACCCCGCCGCGCGGGCTATAGAGCGGCCGTCCCGACGAGGGTTCGTTGGGGCGTTCACACGCACGCGAGGTCCGCGGCCAACCGCCAGCATGCCCCTTGAAAACACGGGGGAAGGGCGGTCGGCGTCGCTCCGGTGTCGGTACCGGTGGCCGTCGCATCCCGGGGGAAAGCCCCAGGATACGATGCCGGTGCCGATCTCAACCTCGCGGAGGCCGAACCGGAAAAGGACGATTTTCCATGGCGCTTCCCACCTTCACCATGCGTCAGCTTCTCGAAGCCGGCGTTCACTTCGGGCATCAGTCCCGCCGCTGGAACCCGCGCATGGCGCCGTATCTCTACGGCACCCGCAACGGCATCCACATCATCGACCTGCGCGAGACCCAGCCGCAGCTCTATCGTGCGATGGAAGCGGTGCGCGACATCGTCGCCAACCGTGGCCGCGTGCTGTTCGTCGGCACCAAGCGCCAGGCGCAGGAGCTGGTCGCCGAGGGCGCGAAGCGTTGCGGTCAGTACTATGTCAACCGTCGCTGGCTCGGCGGCATGCTGACCAACTGGCAGACCATCTCCAACTCGATCCGCCGTCTGCGTGAGATCGAGCAGCTCCTCGAGCAGCAGGCCGATCTGGGCCTGACCAAGAAGGAGCTGCTGAAGCTGACCCGTCAGCGCGACAACCTCGAGGCGTCGCTGGGCGGCATCAAGGACATGGGCGGCCTGCCGGACGCGCTGTTCGTGATCGACACCAACAAGGAAGAGCTGGCGGTCCGCGAGGCGGCGAAGCTGGGCATTCCGGTGATTGCGATCCTGGACAGCAACTCGAACCCCGACGGCGTGACCTTCCCGGTTGCCGGCAATGACGACTCGACTAAGGCGATCCAGCTTTATCTGGAACTCGTCTCGGGCGCGGTCCTCGACGGCATCCAGCAGGAGATGATCCGTTCGGGTGCCGACCTCGGTGCGCTGGCCGATCCGGTCTCGGTCGATCTCGACGACGAGGGCGTCGAGGAAGAGGCGACCGAAGAGACCGCGGGCGAGGCCCAGGCCTGACGCATCCGGACCACGGACGAACGGCCGCCCTCACCCCGGGGGCGGCTGGCGATGCGGCGGCGCCCCGGGGTGCCGCCGTTCGCGTTTCCGGACCGGATCGACGACAGAACCCAAGACGGGCAGGGCGCATGCGGCCCCTTAGCCGCAGGATATGCGAACCCGGACCCGCAGGATTTCCGTGACGCGATGCGCCGTCAGGCGACTGCGTTCGCAACAGAACTCACACGAGGTGGAATCATGGCTCAGATCACTGCTGCCCTGGTCAAGGAGCTCCGCGAGAAGACCGGCGCGGGCATGATGGACTGCAAGAAGGCGCTGACCGAGAACGACGGCGACCTGGATGCGGCCATCGACTGGCTGCGCACCAAGGGCCTGTCGCAGGCGGCCAAGAAGGCGAGCCGCGTGGCCTCCGAGGGCCTGGTCGGTGTGAAGGTCGACGGCCTGCGCGCCGCGGTGGTCGAGGTGAACTCCGAGACCGACTTCGTGGCCCGCAACGAGAAGTTCCAGGACTATGTCGCCAAGGTCGCGGGTGTGACCCTCGAGGCCGGCGCCGACATCGAGGCGCTGAAGGCGGCGGCCTATCCCGACGGCGGCACCGTCGAGGCGAAGCTGACCGATCTGATCGCCACCATCGGCGAGAACATGGCCCTGCGTCGCGCGGCCGTGCTCGAGGTGACCGATGGCGTGATCGCCGCCTATGTTCACAACCAGGTCGCCGAAGGCCTTGGCAAGATCGGCGTGCTGGTTGCGCTCGAGTCGACCGGTGACAAGGTGAAGCTGGCCGAACTCGGCCGTCAGATCGCCATGCATGCCGCGGCGGCCCGTCCCGAGGCGCTCGACGTCGCCGACGTGTCGGCCGAGTCGCTCGACCGCGAGCGCGCGGTGCTCATCGAGCAGGCGCGCGAGAGCGGCAAGCCCGAGAGCATCATCGAAAAGATGGTCGAAGGCCGGATCCGCAAGTACTACGAGCAGGTCTGCCTGCTTGAGCAGATCTTCGTGATCGATGGCGAGACCAAGATCCGCAAGGTCGTGGAGAACGCCAAGGGGACGGTCGGTGCGCCGGTGACCCTGAAGGCCTTCGCCCGCTTCGAGCTCGGCGAGGGCGTCGAGAAGAAGCAGGAAGACTTCGCGGCCGAGGTGGAGAAGGCGCTGGGCGCCTGATCCCCTGCTGATCTGCGGATACGAAAGAGGGGCGCTCCGCGGGGCGCCCCTTTTTTGTTTCCATCGCCGTCACCGCCCGGCCCTTTGCGGCGGTTGCCTTGGCCCGCGCGCGCGGCTATACGTTACACGGCCCGTGCCCGGCGTCGCTGCCGCGGCTGTCATACCGTGTCCGCATCCGTCCGGCCTGCGCCGACGTAACCACGCCGGATCCGGTCGCCTCCCTTCCGGGCCGAACAGCGTCGTCGAACAGGAGACAATCCATGTCGTTCTCCACCCCGCGGTTCCGCCGGGTCCTGCTGAAGGTCTCGGGCGAAGCGTTGATGGGCAATCGCCAGTACGGTCTGGACGTCGATATGGTGGAGCGCGTCGCCGGCGAGATCCGGTCCGTGCAGTCCATGGGCGTGCAGGTCTGCCTGGTGATCGGCGGCGGTAACATCTTCCGTGGCATTTCCGGTGCCGCGACCGGCATGGAGCGGGCCACCGCAGATTACATGGGCATGCTGGCGACGGTCATGAACGCGCTGGCGATGCAGAGCGCGCTGGAGCGGATCGGCGTTGCGACCCGGGTGCAGTCGGCCATCCCGATGTCGAGCATCTGCGAGCCCTATATCCGGCGCCGCGCCGTGCGGCATATGGAGAAGGGCCGGGTGGTGATCTTCGCTGCCGGTACCGGCAACCCCTTCTTCACCACCGACACCGCAGCTGCCCTGCGCGCCGTGGAGATGGGGTGCGATGCGCTGCTGAAGGGCACCCAGGTCGACGGTGTCTATACTGCCGACCCCAAGAAGGACCCGCGCGCCGAACGCTATGACAGCCTCGGCTATCTGGAGGTTCTTTCGCGCGACCTGAAGGTGATGGATGCTTCCGCCATCACGCTGGCCCGCGACAACAACATCCCGATCGTGGTTTTCAACCTGCATCACGCCGGCGGCTTTGCCGAGGTGATGCTCGGTCGGGGACTTTTCACCATCATTACCAACGAGGCCTGAACCGTGTCCAAGGATGACATCATCAAGGACGTCCGCCGCCGCATGGACGGCGCGGTCGACGCCCTGAAGCATGAGCTGGCGGGTCTGCGCACCGGCCGCGCCTCGGCCAATCTGCTCGAGCCGGTGCGTGTCGACGCCTATGGCTCCGAGATGACGGTCTCCCAGGTCGCGACCATCAGCGTTCCCGAGCCGCGCATGCTGTCGGTCCAGGTCTGGGATCAGAGCCTTGCCAAGGCGGTCGAGCGGGCGATTCGCGACAGCGGCCTGGGTCTCAACCCGATCGGCGAGGGCGCCGTGATCCGGGTGCCGATTCCGGAGCTGACCGAAGAGCGCCGCCGCGAGATGGGCAAGGTCGCCTCGCGTTACGGCGAGCAGGCCCGCATCTCGGTGCGCAATGTTCGCCGTGATGGCCTCGACAAGCTCAAGAAGCTTGAGAAGGACAGCGAGATCAGCCAGGACGAGTTGCGTGGCGCCTCGGATCGCGTTCAGACCGTGACGGATGAGCGCATCAAGCAGATCGACGATCTGGTGGCGGCGAAGGAAAAGGAGATCATGCAGGTCTGAGTCCGGAGCGCGTCCCCTCAGGATGGAGCCGAGCCCCATGGCGCTGGTCTCAGATCCCCCCTTGCGCCACGTCGCGATCATCATGGACGGCAATGGCCGCTGGGCGAAAGCCCGCGGCCTGCCGCGCACCGTCGGTCATTATCGTGGGGTCGAATCGGTCCGCAAGGTGATCGATCGCGCCGTGGAGCACGGGATCGGTTATCTCACCCTGTTCGCCTTCTCGTCCGAAAACTGGAAGCGCCCGCTTGACGAGGTTCGTGACCTCATGGGGTTGCTGCGGTTCTATCTGGACCGGGAAGCCAAACTGCTGAGCGACCGGAATGTCCGCCTGAATTTTATCGGCGACCGTTCTCGACTGTCTTCGGACATGCGCAATCTCCTCGATCGGTCTGTGGAACGGACCCGGCATTGTACCGGAATGGTCCTGACCATCGCGATCAGCTATGGCGGGCGGGCTGAGATCCTGGCGGCGGCGCGGGAGCTTGCGGCCGATGCTCTTGCCGGCCGGGTGGATCTGGACGGGTTGGACGAAGAGTCTTTCGGAGCCCGTCTTCAGACCCACGATCTGCCGGACCCGGATCTGATCATCCGGACCAGCGGCGAGCAGAGGATCAGCAATTTTCTGCTCTGGCAGCTGGCCTATGCGGAGATGATCTTCGTTCCGACATTGTGGCCGGATTTTGATGCGGCGGCGCTCGACGCGGCGCTCGCCGAATACAAACGCCGCGAACGTCGCTATGGCGCCGTCTAGCGGGCTCCGACCCTCGTCAGGAGGTGGGGAGGCGGCGTCCCCGG
This sequence comes from Tistrella mobilis, assembly GCF_039634785.1. Taxonomy (NCBI): domain Bacteria; kingdom Pseudomonadati; phylum Pseudomonadota; class Alphaproteobacteria; order Geminicoccales; family Geminicoccaceae; genus Tistrella; species Tistrella mobilis. The sequence continues at coordinate 175,625 of NZ_JBBIAB010000005.1, forward strand.
ACGCTCGTGCTGAGCGGCGGCGGACGCTGGAGTTGCGTCTGCTGACGACGCTGGTGCTTGGCCCGCCGGTGCTGGCCCTGATCTATCTGGGCGGCGATGTCTTTCATCTCTTTGCCGGCCTTCTGTCGGTGCTTCTGCTGAATGAATGGCGCCGGCTGGTCGATCTGACCGGCATCACCTGGATGGCAGTGGGGCTGGGCCTTGGCGCCGTCCTCGGTGGCGCTGCCTGGATCGCCGGGACCGGGCGCTACGAGGCCGCCCTGCTGATGGTTGCGGTTGCGGCGCTCGCCGCAGCCTTCCTGAAGATCGAAGGTGCGCGGCGGCGCTGGCTGGCGGCGGGTGTGGTCTATGTCGGCCTGCCGGTTCTGGCGCTGATCTGGCTGAGATCCCAGCCGCTCGGGCTGGAATGGACCTTCTGGCTGATGCTCGTGGTCTGGGCCACGGATATCGGCGCGTTCGTCTTCGGCCGGGCCATCGGCGGGTTCAGGCTCGCCCCGCGCATCAGCCCGAACAAGACCTGGGCCGGTCTGTTCGGCGGCATGTTTTCCGCGTTTGTCATTTCCGTGCTGGTTGCCGTCATCGCCGGTGTGCGCCTGCCCCAGGACCTCGTGGCCATTGGTGCTGCCGGGGCGGCGCTTGCGGTCGTCGAACAGATCGGCGACCTTGTCGAAAGCGGCGTGAAGCGCCATTTCGGCGTGAAGGACAGCGGCCGGCTGCTGCCGGGCCATGGTGGCCTGCTCGACCGGCTCGACGGCCTGTTGTTCGCCGCCCCGGCGCTGGCACTCATGCTGATGGTGACCGGCGGCCTGTTTGCCGAGGGATTATGACCCAACCCTTACAGTCACCTGCACAGCCTTCCTCCGTATCTGCTGCATCCGGAATGCAGCGACGGGTTTCGATCCTCGGGGCGACCGGGTCCGTCGGTCGTCAGACCATCGATCTGATCGCCCGTGATCCCGAGCGCTATCCGGTCGAGGCGTTGACCGCCAACGGCAATGTGGAGCAGCTGGCGCGCGATGCCGTTCAGCTGAGGGCGCGGCTGGCAGTGACCGCCGATCCGGCGCGCTATGCCGATCTGAAGGCGTGCCTTGCCGGCACCGGAATTGAGGCAGCGGCCGGTCCCGACGCTTTGATCGAGGCGGCACAAAGGCCGGCGGACTGGGTGATGGCGGCGATCGTGGGCTCGGCCGGGCTGGCGCCGACGCTGGCGGCCGTGCGTCGCGGTGCACTCGTCGCACTTGCCAACAAGGAATGCCTGGTCTGCGCCGGTGATCTGTTTACCGCTGAGGTGGAACGCCATGGCGCCCGCCTGCTGCCGGCCGACAGCGAGCACAACGCCATCGCCCAGATCCTGGAGCCCGAGCGCCTGCATGTGGTCGAGAAGGTCATTCTGACCGCCTCGGGTGGTCCGTTCCGGAGCTTCACCCTCGATCAGATGCGCCAGGTGACGCCGGAGCAGGCGGTCGCCCATCCCAACTGGTCGATGGGGGCGAAGATCTCGGTCGACAGCGCGTCGATGATGAACAAAGGGCTGGAACTGATCGAGGCGCATCATCTGTTTCCGGTGGGCCTCGACCGTCTCGACGTGCTGGTCCATCCGCAATCGATCATTCACGGACTGGTCCAGTATGCCGACGGATCGGTCCTGGCCCATCTGGGGGCGCCGGACATGCGCACCCCCATCGCCTGGACGCTGGCCTGGCCCGACCGGCGGCCGGCGCCGAGCGACAGGCTTGATCTGGCGCGGATCGCAACGCTCTCGTTCGAAGCGCCGGATGTGACGCGTTTCCCCTGTCTGGCGCTCGCCCGCGACGCCTTGAAATGCGGGGACGGCGCCGCCACAATCCTCAATGCCGCGAACGAGGTGGCTGTGGCGGCCTTCCTTGCCCGACGGATCGGCTTCCTCGACATCGCCGGTGTAGTGGCCGATACGCTGGACGCGGAGCCTCGCGGGGCGCCCGGGTCGATTGATGAGGTGATCGCACTCGACGCCGCGGCCCGGCGTCGGGCCACGGCACTTGTGGACGCCCGTTGAACGGCCACGCCCACCTATCGGACGACCCTTTGCGTCGGCGGATGCGCCGTTGCACTTCAAGCGGGATCTCACGCTGCAGATGGACCAGCTTATCCAATCGCTGAGCTACCCGATCGGCTTCGCCGTCGTGCTCGGCATCGTCGTCTTCGTGCACGAATACGGCCACTACTGGGTGGCGCGGCGCTGTGGGGTAACCGTCGAGACCTTCTCGATCGGGTTTGGCCCCGAGATCTTCGGCTGGACGGCGAAATCCGGAACCCGCTGGAAGGTCTCGCTTCTGCCGCTCGGCGGTTATGTGAAGATGTATGGCGACGCCGATGCCACCAGCGCGGGGGGCAGTGCCGCAGATGATCCTGCGACCGGCAAGGTGTCCTTCCACGGACGCCCGGTGAAGGCGCGGGCCGCCATCGTCGCGGCCGGACCGGTGTTCAACTTCATTTATGCGATCGTGGCTCTGGCTGCGCTCTACATGATCTGGGGGCAGCAGACGACACCGGCGGTCATCGGGAATGTTCTGGAGAACAGCCCGGCGGCTGCGGCCGGGCTGGAGCCCGGCGACCGGGTGACCGGCGTCGATGGCCGGCCGGTCGCCCGGTTCGAGGATCTGCAGACCGCAGTGGTCGCCGGCAATGGCAAGCCGGTGACGCTGGAGGTCGATCGCGACGGCCGTGTCATTTCCATGTCACTGACGCCTGAGATGGTGTCGGTCGACGACCGTTTCGGCAACACGCACCAGATGCCGCGGATCGGCATTTCGGCATCGGGCACCGAATGGGTCCGGCAGGGCCCGGTGGAGGCAGTCACCGGTGCAGTGCGCGAGACGGTATCGATCGTCGCGATGACCTTCGGGGCCGTCGGGGAAATGATCGCGGGAACCAGAGGCACGGAAGAACTGGCTGGCGTTATCGGCATCGCTCAGATGTCGGGTGAGGTGGTGCGCATGAGTGTGGCCACCGTCATCTGGTTTACGGCGATGCTGTCGATCAATCTCGGCCTGATCAATCTTTTGCCGGTCCCCTTGCTCGACGGCGGACATCTGGCATTCTATGCAGCCGAGGCGGCGCGAGGTCGTCCGCTGAGCCAGCGGGCGCAAGAATATGGTTTCCGCTTCGGGCTGGTCTTGGTATTGACGTTGATGATCGTAGCGACCTGGAATGATCTCGTCAGGCTCCGGGTTGTCGACTATCTTGCAGGCCTCTTCACCTGACGCATCGCGATGCAGCAGGGGAGGGGACCCGGTGGGAAAGGTCCGACGGGTCGCATGAATTTTTGAGGTCGGCCGGGCGTGATCGCCCGGCCGTCGTCTGGCTTGAGGTGGGAGGCCCCGCGTGCCGCGTTCTTGGCTGGCCATGACCATGACGGCGACGATGCTCGCCAGCACGGCAATCGCGCATGCTCAGGCGCCCGTGGCGCCACCGGCCGCCCAGGCGGCCCGGATCGACCGTATCCAGGTGAACGGCAATCAGCGCATCGAGGCGGAGACCATCCGGTCCTACCTGTCCTTGCGCCAGGGGGATCCGGCCGATCCGTCCCTGATTGACGAGAGCCTCAAGACCCTCTACGGCACAGGTCTGTTTGCCGACGTCGCGCTGCGTGTCGAAGGCAATACGCTGGTGGTGGACGTGGTCGAGAACCCGGTCATCAACCGGATCGACTTCGAGGGCAATCGGCGCCTGGAAGACAGCGACCTCGAGAAGGAGGTGCTGCTGCGTCCGCGTACCGTCTATACCCGCACCCGGGTCGCCCAGGATGTGGAGCGTCTGCAGGAGGTCTATCGGCGCAACGGCCGCTATGCCGCCCGGATCGATCCCAAGATCATTCAGCTCGATCAGAACCGTGTCGACCTGATCTTCGAGATCGAAGAAGGTCCGCGGACCGAGGTGCGCAAGATCAGCTTCACCGGCAATGACCGGTTCAGCGACAGCGCACTTCGCGATGTGGTGCTGACCACTGAGGCGCGCTGGTATAACTTCTTCACCTCGAACGACACCTACGACCCGGACCGTCTGAATTACGATCGCGAGCTGCTGCGCCGGTTCTATCTGAAGAACGGTTACGCCGATTTCGTCGTGCAGTCGGCCGTGGCGGAACTGGCGCCCGAGGGCGAAGAGTTCTACGTCACCTTCGTGGTGGAAGAGGGCGAGCGTTACAAGCTGGGCAAGGTCGACGTGCAGACCACCCTGCCGGGGCTGGACACCGCCACGCTCGAGGATGTGGTCGAGACCGAAAGCGACGACTGGTACGACGCGACGAAGGTCGATCGTACCGTTGAGGCGCTGACGACCGAGGTTACCAATCGCGGCTACCCGTTCGTGCGGGTCCAGCCCTCGGTGACCAAGGATCGGGAAACGCACGTCATCAACATCACCTATAATATCGATGAGGGGCCGCGCAACTTCATCGAGCGCATTGAGGTGAACGGCAACGCGCGCACGCTCGACGAGGTTATTCGCCGTGAATTCCGCGTGGCGGAAGGCGACCCCTTCAATGCCGAGCGTATCCGCACCTCGCGGGACCGCGTCCGCAATCTCGATTATTTCGACAAGGTCGAGGTGACCACCGAGCCCGGCAGTGACCCCGATAAGACGGTGGTCAAGGTCGATGTCGAAGAGAAGTCGACCGGTGAAATCTCGTTCGGCGTGGGTTACTCGACGGGCTCCGGCCCCTTGGGCGACGTGGGCATCCGCGAACGCAACCTGCTGGGCCGGGGCCAGGATCTGCGGCTGGGCTTCACGATTTCGGGCGACGAGCAGCTGATCGATCTCAGCTTCACCGAACCCTATTTCCTGAATCGCGACGTTGCCGCCGGCTTCGACGTCTTCCGCCGCGAGATCGACCGCGAAGACGAGTCCGGCTATGTGCAGAAGACTACCGGTGGTGCGCTGCGTGCTGATTACTGGCTGACGCCGAGCCTGCGGCATGGACTTAAGTATACGTTGCGAAATGATGAAGTAACGGATGTTGACGACGATGCCTCGCGTTATATTCGTGAGCAGGAGGGCGATCGTCTCAGCTCGATTGTCAGCCAGACCTTCACTTACGACAAGCGGGACAGCAAAGTCGATCCACGGGACGGCTATCTGTTGCGCCTGACTCAGGATCTGGCTGGCCTTGGGGGCGATGCCAAGTATGCGCGTCACCGTGCGGATGCCGCGTGGTACTATCCGATTACCGACGACGTGGTCGGCCTGATCAGCGGTCAGGTAGGCTATATCGTGGGCCTCGGTGAAGACGTGCCGATCAATGACCGCTTCTTCCTTGGCGGGGACAGCCTGCGTGGCTTCGCGACCGCCGGTGTCGGCCCGCGTGACGTGAAGGCCGGTGATGCCCTCGGCGGCAACTTCCTCTATTCGGGCACGGTCGAAGTCGGCTTCCCTCTGGGGTTGCCGGATGACTACGACGTGCGTGGCCGCGTGTTCAGCGATTTCGGCAGTGTCACCGAACTCGATGACAGCGGTCCCGAAATCCGGGATGTCAACTCCATCCGCGCCTCGGTCGGCGTGGGTCTGACCTGGATTTCGCCCTTCGGTCCCATCCGTCTGGACGCTGCCCAGGCGGTTCTCAAGGAGGATTTCGATGATACCGAAGTCTTCCGTTTCAGCTTCGGAACGAGGTTCTGAACCCATGACTTCCAAGATCGGCCAGCGCCTGCGTGGTGTCGCGCTTGCCGCCGGGCTCGCCCTCACCTCCGCCTCCCTTTTGGCTGCCGGCCCGGCCGCCGCTCAGCAGAAGCCGTTGAGCGTTGCCGTCGTCGATGTGCAGAAGGTGATGGAGGAGACCAGCGCCGCCAAGAGCCTGCAGGAGCAGCTCGGCAAGGTGCGCGCCGGCTTCCGCGACGGCATCGCCAAGGACGAGGAGGCTCTGCGCAAGGAGCAGGAGGACCTCCAGAAGCAGCGCAGCCTGCTGTCGCCCGAGGCCTTCCAGAAGCGTCGCGAGGAGTTCGAACGCAAATACGGTGAGATGCAGAAGGCGGTTGCCGAGCGCCGCCGGTCGTTCGATGAGACCAGCGCGCGTGCGCAGATGGCCATCGATCAGGCCTTCCTGCAGGTGCTTGCCAATCTGGCCGAGGAGCGGGGCTATACCCTGGTCCTGCCGCGCCAGACCACCATCCTGGTGGACAATGGCCTGGATGTGACCGAAGAGGTCATCCAGCGCATGAACAAGAGCGTGCCGAAACTGGATCTGCCCAAGGCCCAGGCACCCAAGAAGTGATCCGTCTCTGCCGGTTCCGTCTGGAACCGGCGGACATGATCAGACGATCGGAAGCGGCACCGTGGCGGGAGCGTCACGGTGCCGTCTCCAACAGGAGGGATGGGAAAAGCCATGGCCGATCCACGGTTCTTCGACGTTGCCGGGCCGTTTACGGCGCAGGAGCTGGCCGAGGCGGCGAACGCAGCTCTGGCCGGTCCGGCGCCTGCGGGCCTGCTCAGCGCCGTCGCGCCGATCGATACTGCTGGCCCCGCCGACGTCACCTTCCTGAACAACCGGTCCTATCTGCCCAGGCTGGCCGAATGTCGGGCGGGGCTGTGCATCCTGTCGCCGGCCGATGCCGAGCGTGCGCCCGCCCATCTGCCCTTGCTGGTGTCGCCGGCGCCTTATATGGCCTATGCACGGATTTCCCGGCGGTTTCATCCACCGCGCCCCACCAGCCCGGGAGTTCATCCTCGCGCGGTGGTTGAAGATGGCGTAGAACTGGGAAGCGGCGTCGAGGTCGGCCCCGGTGCGGTGGTGATGGCCGGTGCCCGGATCGGCGACGGCAGCATCATCCAGGCCAATGCCGTCATCGATCGGAACACGGTGATCGGTCGCAATTGTGTGATCGGCGCCGGCGCCTATGTCGGCTTCGCCATCCTGGGGGATCGGGTCTACGTCTATACCGGTGTGCGGATCGGCCAGGACGGTTTCGGCTTTGCCAGCGATCCGGCCATCGGTCATGTCCGTATTCCCCAGGTCGGCCGGGTGGTGATCGGTAACGACGTGGAGATCGGTGCGAATTCGACCATCGACCGTGGCGCCGGACCCGACACGATCATCGGCGACGGCTGCATGATCGACAATCTGGTGACGCTGGGCCACAACGTCCGCCTTGGTCGTGGTTGCGTGATCGTGGCGCAGGTGGGCATTTCCGGGTCCACCGTGCTGGGCGATTTCGTGGTGGCCGGTGGCCAGGTCGGCATCGCCGGCCATCTCAACATCGGCGCCGGCGCCCAGCTGGCGGCGAAGTCAGGGGTCATCACCGACGTGCCGGCCAGGGCGGTGTGGGGCGGCTATCCGGCGGTCCCGGTGCGCGACTGGCATCGTCAGAGTGTGACGCTGGCGATGCTGATCCGGCGGCGCGACCGGGAGCCGAAATGACATCGGGCAGCCCGACAGCGGGAAACAATCCGCGAGGGCGACTTTTCAGGGGATATCCATCGAGATGAGCGAAACCACCGTGCCTTCTGCAGAACAGTCCGAGGTGATTGAGATCGAGCGGGTCATGGAGATGATTCCGCACCGCTATCCGTTCCTGCTGATCGACAAGGTGGTCGACGTAAAGCCGAACGTGGGCGCGGTCGGCATCAAATGTGTCTCGATGAACGAATACCAGTTCCAGGGTCACTTCCCCGGCGCGCCGATCATGCCGGGCGTGATGATCATCGAAAGCATGGCGCAGACGGCGGCCGTGCTCGTGGTCCGTACCCTCGGCCCCGACAGCGAAGGCAAGCTGGTCTACTTCATGTCGATCGACGAAGCGCGCTTCCGCCGGCCGGTCAAGCCTGGCGACGTCATGCGTGTTAATGTCGAGAAGAAGCAGAGCCGCGGTGCGGTGTGGAAATTTGAGTCGAAGGTGACCGTCGACGACAAGGTGGTGGCCCAGGCCACCTTCGCCGCCATGATCGTCGACCGCGCGTGACGGATGAAACCATGACCGAGGCCATCCAGATCCATCCGAGTGCGGTTGTCGAGGAGGGCGCCCGCATCGGCGCCGGCAGCCGCATCGGTCCGTTCTGCGTCATCGGCCCGCGGGTGGAGATCGGCCCCCAATCCGTCCTCCACAGCCACGTCGTCGTCACGGGCAATACGCGCATCGGGGCCCGCTTTCAGGCCTTTCCTTTCGCGGTCATCGGCCACCAGCCCCAGGACCTGAAATATCGGGGGGAAGACAGCCGGATCGAAATCGGCGACGACGTCGTCGCCCGTGAGCATGTGACCGTCAATCCCGGTACCGAGGGTGGTGGCATGCTGACCTCCATCGGCAACAACGTGCTGCTGATGGTGGGGGCCCATGTCGCCCATGATTGCCATGTCGGCAATCACTGCCTGCTGGTCAACAATGCGACGCTCGGCGGTCATGTCCGGGTCGAGGATCACGCGATCATCGGCGGTCTGTCGGCGGTGCATCAGTGGGTGCGGATCGGTGCGCACGCAATGATCGGCGGCATGTCGGGTGTGGAAGCCGATGTCATCCCCTATGGCACGGTGACCGGTGAGCGTGCCCATCTGGCCGGCCTCAACATCGTCGGCATGAAGCGGCGCGGCTTCAGCCGCGAGGACATGCATGCGGTGCGCGCAGCCTATCGCCGGTTGTTCCTGGCCGATGGCGGCACCCAGGCTGAACGTCTGGCTGCCGTCGAGGCGGAATTCGGTGAAGTGGAGGCCGTGCGCCCGCTGATCGACTTCGTGAAGGCCGAGGCTGACCGGGCCCTGACCCGCCCGCGGGTAAAGGGCGGAGCGGGCGACGCATCGTGACCAGCGAGGCCACGCTCGGCGTTATCGCCGGCGCCGGGCGCCTGCCCGAACTGGTGGTGCAGGCCGCCCGCGATGCCGGCCGCGACGTCTTTGTGGTTGTGCTGGAAGGCGCCGGAGATCCGGCACGCTTTGCAGATGTGCCGCACGCCCAGATCCGGATCGGTGCCGCCGGACGGATCATTGCGGCGCTCAAGGCCGCAGGCGTGCGCGACCTCGTGATGGCCGGCGGCGTGAAGCGGCCATCCTTCGCGACCGTGATGCCCGATGCCAGAGGCGCCAGGCTGCTGGCACGGGTGGCGACGCGGATCGGGCAGGGGGATGACGCCCTGCTGAAGGCCGTGGTGGCCGACCTGGAATCCGAAGGCTTCCGGGTGGTCGGCGCCGACCAGATTGCAGGCGGCCTCGATGCGCCGCCTGGCCTCTGGGGGCGGCATGTGCCGGATGATCAGGCGCGGCTGGACATCCGCCGGGGCCTTGAGGTGGTACAGGCACTTGGCCGTCTCGACATCGGTCAGGCGGTCGTGGTTCAGCAGGGGGTCGTGCTGGGCGTCGAAGCCATCGAGGGAACAGAGGCCCTCATCGCCCGATGTGGTGCGCTGGCGCGACCGGGGCCGCGACCGGTTCTGGTGAAGACGGCCAAACCCGGGCAGGAACGCCGGGTCGACTGGCCGACCATCGGAACCGACACCATCGATCAGCTTCGGGCGGCCGGATTTGCCGGTCTGGCGCTTGGGGCGGGGCGGGTTCTGGTGCTCGACCGTCCGGCGATCATTGCAGCTGCGGATGGCGCGGGCCTGTTCGTCACGGGGGAAATGTCGTGACTGCGACCGAAGGGCCGCTCATCGCTCTTGTTGCCGGCGAAGCCTCGGGCGATCTGATCGGCGCCCGGCTGATCCGGGCGCTGCGCGAGATGACCGGTGGCCGGGTCCGGCTGATGGGTGTCGGCGGCGAAGCCATGGCGGCGGAAGGTTTTCAAAGTCTCTTCCCGATGGAAGAACTCAGCCTGTTCGGGCTGCTGGAGGTTCTGCCGCATGTTCGATCGTTGCGGCGGCGTCTGAACCAGACGGCAGAAGCCATTGCAACAGCACGACCCGATGTCGTGGTGACGATCGACAGCCCCGGCTTTAACCGCCGGCTGGCGACGCGTCTGAAGCCGCTGGGGCTGACGCTGGTCCATTATGTGGCGCCCACCGTCTGGGCCTGGCGGCCGAAGCGGGCGGAAAAGTTTGCGGCCATCTTCGATCACCTGCTGGCCCTGCTGCCTTTCGAGCCGCCCTGGTTCACCCGGGTCGGTCTGCCCTGCACCTTTGTCGGCCATCCTGCGGTCGAGGATGCCGTCGATGTCGGCGACGGGGCCGGGTTCCGGGCTGCGCACGGCATGACGCCCGACGATCTGGTGGTGCTGGCCCTCCCAGGCAGCCGCAAGGGCGAAATCGCCCGGCTGGCGCCGCCGATGGGGGAAGCTCTGGCCAGGCTGGCGCAGCGGCATCCGAAGCTGCGTGTGGTGGTGCCGGCAATCCGGGCGGAGGCGGATCGGGTTCGCGCCATTGTCGCGGGCTGGGCCTTGTCGCAGCCGGCCGTGGTGGTGGCGACCGCGGCCGAGCGCCGCGACGCCTTTGCGGCCGGTGATGTGGCCCTTGCCGCATCGGGCACGGTTACCCTGGAGCTGGCGCGACAGTCGGTGCCCATGGTGGTGGTCTACCGGATCAACCCGCTGACCTACAGCATTGCCCGGCGGCTGGTGACGGTGCGCCATGTCAGCCTGGTCAATCTGGTCATGGAGCGCGAGATCGTCCCCGAACTTATCCAGGACAAGGCGACACCCGACGACATGGTCCGGACCCTGACCCCGCTGATCGAGCGTGCAGACCTGCGCGATGCCCAGCGTGCGGATCTTGCGGAAGCGCTCAGCCGGTTGCGGGGACCTGCCGACGATCCGGCCCGACCCAGCGCTCGGGCAGCGCGGGTCGTGCTCGACCTTGCCGCACGACGGCTCGAAGGCGCATGAATATATTCAGCTAAGCCTCTCGTTTGAAAGAGGCTGTTTAAAATCCCCAGGACTGGGATTGGACCGGCGCCGGGTCGTCGAGCTGATCGAGGCGATCGAGAACCTCCCGGAAAGTGTCGAGCTGCTCCAGCATCAGTTCCGCGTCCAGTTGCGGCAGAACATCGCCGGTACGGCAGAGATAGTCGGGGGCGGGGATCAGGGCGAGGGCCGGGATGCCGACCTGAAACAGGGGCTGCCCCTCGCCGAAATGCTGCCGGTTGTGCGGCCGCAGAATGATGGATCTGGTTCTCGTGCGGCGGGAAACGCAATCCTGGTAGAGCCGGGCCAACTGAGTATTGCCGGCATAGACCAGCTCGGGCGCAATCTCGCCGGTCGGCGTAAAGCCCTGCGGACTGTCCTGCCAGTCCATACAGCCCAGATGTTCCAGCGTGATACCGGCAACGGCCTTCCGGTGGCCCTCGGCGCCGTCCCACCAGTCGCGGTGGTCCTGAAGCCAGCGTGAGGTGGCCTGCCGGTGGCCGATGCCGAATTGGGGGATCTGGAAGTGGCCGGTCGTGAAGACGAAGACCATGCTCCGTCGCGGGGGGTGCGGGCGGCTGCGGAAATACCGCGCGAGGGCAATCAGGCCGATCGGGCCGTTCTCCTCGCAGGCATTCGGGCCGTCGGTATGGGTGTTGATCACGACCGTCTGACCCGCCTCGCGCCCCTCAAGCACGGTCCAGAGCGTTCGTGAGGTCGCGGGGCGGCGCTCGGCCCTGAGGGTGAGCGTGACCATGCCGCCGGCGTCGGCATGGGCGATCAGGCGGTCGCGGGCCTCGACATCGGCCCAGACCGCAGGGCAGCCCTGATACGGGGTGGTGAAGGGCAGGTACTGGTCGCGGGCATTCTCTGCCGACATGCCCTTCCAGACGCAGACCACACCCAGCACGCCCTGTGCTGCAGCCCGGCGCAGGTCCGGCGCCTTCAGGACGGAGGCGATGACCGCATTGCGGATCCGGCCGGGGAGGCGGAGATCAGCCGGAACCGACATGCGCCGGCGGAACAGCAGCCGGGCCGGGACGGCCGGCATGTCGACCTCGACCAGCGCAATGGCGCCCCGGGCTCTGGCGAGATCCCGCCGGCTGCGGCAACGGACCAGGCGTGCCGTCACCCCGCCATCGGGCGTTTCCCCCGAATAGGGAAAGACGCTACAGGGAATAGTGCCGCCATCCGGCAGATCGAGGCGCCAGCTCTCGGGCTGCCAGAGATCAAAGGCATGGACATCGCTTTCGACACTGAAACCAAAGCCTTGCAAGCGATCTGCGATCTGGTCGCTGAAGGCTTCATGCGCGGTACTTCCCGGCAGGCGGGGGCCAAGCGCATCCAGTTCCGTCTGCCAGCGCCAGAGTTCCGCCGCACTGGTCCAGATGGCATCCGCAGCCTGCATCTTCGTCGCATCCTTCTCGTGCCGCCTGGATGTGTCGAGCCTGTCACGGAGCTGGTGCCAGGGCAAGCCGCGGCATCGGATGGTCATGTCGATAAGAAAACGGCCATCCCGAGGGGATGGCCGGTCTGCATTAACCGCCGATATGCGGTCAGAGTGCGGCGTCGATCCGCTTCATGGCGTCCTCGCGGCCAAGCACGCGCAGTACCTCAAAGATCGGGGGCGAGACGGTGGTGCCGGTCAGGGCCGCCCGGAGCGGCTGGGCGACCGCTCCCAGCTTCAGACCGGTCTCTTCGGCATGGGCGCGGGCGATGTCCTCGAGAACCGCATCTTCCCAGGCGGTGGCCGCTTCGAGCTTGGGCTTCAGCGCCGTCAGCACGTCGCGACCGCCGCTATCGAGGATCTTGGCGGCCTTGTCCGTGAAGCTGAACGGCGGCTCCACCGTGTAAAAGGCTGCAGACTCAGCCAGTTCAATCAAGGTCTTCGCGCGCTCTTTCAGCCCTGCCATACCGGCAAGCAGGCGGGCGCGACCGGTTTCGTCCACGGTTTTGCCCGTGCTCGCTTCGACGAACGGCACGACCAGGTCGACGAGGCGGGCATCCTCGGCAGTGCGCAGGTAGTGGTAGTTCAGGTTGGTCAGCCGGGCCATGTCGAAACGCGCGGCGCTCCGGCCGATCGCCGGCAGGTCGAACCATTCGATTGCCTGAGCGTCGGAGATGATTTCGTCGTCGCCATGCGACCAGCCCAGACGCAGCAGGTAGTTCCGGACCGCCTCTGGCAGCAGGCCCATGTCGCGATAGGCATCGACCCCCAGCGCGCCATGGCGCTTGGACAGTTTGGCGCCGTCCGGGCCGTGGATCAGCGGGATATGGGCGAAGGTCGGCGTCGGCCAGTCATTCGCCTGATAGATCAGGCTCTGGCGTGCGGTGTTGGTCAGGTGGTCGTCGCCGCGGATCACATGGGTGATGCCCATGTCGTGATCGTCGACCACCACCGCCAGCATGTAGGTAGGGGTGCCGTCGCCGCGCAGCAGGACCAGATCGTCGAGCTGATCGTTCGAGAACCGGACCGTGCCCTGCACCTGATCGTCGACCACGGTCTCGCCTTCCGACGGCGCAAGCAGGCGCACCACCGGCTTCACGCCGGCCGGAACGGTCGCCGGGTCGCGGTGGCGGCAGCGGCCGTCATAGCGCACCGGCTTGCCGGCCGCACGCTGTTCGGCGCGCTGGGCTTCCAGTTCTTCGGGCGTGCACCAGCAGTGATAGGCACGGCCGCGCGCCAGCATGTCGCGGGCAACCTCGGCGTGACGTTCGGCGCGCGCGAACTGATAGGTCTCCGGGGCGTCCCAATCGAGGCCCAGCCACTTCAGACCATCAAGGATCGCGTCGATCGCCTCTTTGGTCGAACGCTGCCGATCGGTATCCTCGATCCGGAGTAGAAATTGTCCGCCGGTATGACGCGCATACAGCCAATTGAACAGCGCGGTGCGTGCGCCGCCGATATGGAGGAAGCCGGTGGGCGAGGGGGCGAATCGGGTGACGACGGTCATGGAACACGGCTTTCGAATGGGCGCCGCGGCGGGCACGGCGAGTGGCCCTCTGATTAGCACGAAAAATCCGCGGGTGCAGCCCCGGGCTTGGCGTCATCGGCAGCAGATAGCGGGGATGGCATGAGCCTGGTGGACGAGATCGGGGAGGAGCCGGTTGCAGTCCGCCGCCGTCGCAGCCTCGGTGGGCCGCTCCTTCGTGCCTTCATCGCCGAGCAGGATCGATGGCGGCTGTGGAGTGCGGTCTTCTTCGCGATCGGCTGCGGAGGCTATTTCGGCCTGGCGACGGAACCGCCCGTCTGGTTGGGGGCGGTGCTCACGTTCGGCGCGCTCGGCCTCGGCATCGCGCTCCGGTCGCGACTGCCCTGGGTCGCTCTGGCGCTCTTCGCCTGTGCCTGGACGGCGGCGGGGTTCTGGTCGGCGGTCACGGGAACGCGACTGGTCGATGCCCCGATGCTGATGCGCCCGGTTCAGGGGGAGGTGACCGGCCGTGTGCTGGCGGTGGAGCCCGATGGTCGCGGTGGCGGGCGGCTTCTGATCGTTCCGACGGCGATCGACCGTGTCGCGGCAGAAGATCTGCCGGCACGGGTCCGGATCACCGTCCGGCAGGGGCCCGTGCCCCGTCCGGGGGATGGGGTCCGGCTGCGCGCCAGCCTGTCACCCCCCTCGCTGCCCGTGGTGCCCGGCGGTCATGACTTCGCCCGAAGCGCCTTTTTTCAGCGGCTTGGCGGCATTGGTTTTGCCTATGCGCAACCTGATATCGTGCCGGCCCCGGAGCCGTCGGAAATCCTGCAGACGGCGCGCGAAGCCGTGGAGCGGCTGCGCCTTGATCTGGATGCCGTCATACGTGGGGCGGCACCTGGCGAGGGCGGTGCAGTGCTCTCTGCCATGGTGACGGGGCTGAGAGGGGCGATCGGTGATGAGGCGGAAGCGGCGATGCGCGACAGCGGCCTCGCCCATCTGATCTCGATTTCCGGCCTGCATATGACCATGGTCGCGGGGCTGATCTTCGGCGCCGTCCGGCTGGTCATGGCCTTCCTGCCCCGTATTTCGGATCGTTGGCCGGGACGGAAGATTGCCGCCGTGGCGGCCCTGCTGGGGGCGGCTGCCTATCTTGCCGTCGGCGGCTTTGCGGTGCCCACGCAACGCGCCTTCGTGATGACCGCGCTGGGCCTGCTCGCCATCCTGACCGATCGGCCGGTGCTGTCGCTGCCGCTGGTGGCCAGTTCGGCGATCGTGGTGCTGGTGCTGCAGCCGGCGGCCCTGACCGGCCCCAGCTTCCAGATGAGTTTTGCGGCGGTCATTGCACTGATCGCACTCTATGAAAGCCCGACCGTCCGGCGTCTTGCCGGTCTCGACGCCGGCACGACCCGCGGTCTGCCCATGCGGGCGGCGGCGTGGATCTTTGGCCTGCTTGCGACATCGATGATCGCCGGCGCTGCGACTGCGCCTTACGCCGCCTATGCCTTCGGGCGGGCGAGCGGCTACGGACTGGTTTCGAACCTGGTTGCCGTGCCCGTCACCGGCTTCTGGATCATGCCTGTCGCATTGACCGGAAGCCTGCTCAGTCTCGTTTCGGAAAGCGCGGCCGGCATCTGCTTTGCGCTCGCAGCACGGGGCATGGAGCTGGTGATCGCAACCGCGACCACCGTTGCCGGCTGGCCGGGGGCGGTGGTGCCGGTCGCAGGCTTCGGCGTGACGGCCCTGTTGTTGATGACCTTCGGCGGGCTGTGGCTCGTGATCTGGCGACGGGCCTGGCGCTGGGCGGGGCTGGTGGCCATTGCGCTCGGAATGCTGCTGGCGGCCCTGCCGGCCCTGCCGGACCTGTTCCTGTCGGGGGATGGGCGGAGCGTGGCGCTGCGCGGGCCGGACGGCGCTCTTTACGCGATGACGCCGGAACGCGACCGCTTCGTGCTGGATCAGTGGGCGGAAAAGCTGGGGACGCTCACCATCCGCGATATGACCGAAGCCGTTGCATGTGATGGTGGGGATCTGTGCCGGCTTGAACGGGCGGGGCTTCGTATCGCCCTGGTCCGCGGACGCGAGCGTCTGGCAGAAGCCTGCGCCCATGCCGATCTCGTAATCGCCGGGGCCGATCCCCGTCGCGACACCCCCTATATCAGGCGACCGGGTGGCTGTGCTGCGATCACGCTGGTTGAACGCACGGGCCGCAACTTCGGGGGTGCCGCCGTGACGATCCGTCTCGACGAGGCAGGACCGGTGATCGAGGGGGTTGTGGGGCCGCGCGGCGACCGGCCCTGGACCCGGTGAGCATCTGCTTCCGAATGCTTCTTCCGACAAGAAAGCCGCCGCCCGCAGAGGTGCAGGCGGCGGCTTTCCCAGGCTCGGAACGCGATCAGGCGTAGCGGCGGAAGAGGGCGATCAGTTGCCCCTGCACCTTCACCTGATCCGGCCGGTAGATCCGGGTTTCGTAGTGCTGGTTCGCAGGCTCCAGCGCCACCGACTGCCCCCGCCGGCGCAGGCGCTTCAGCGTTGCCTCGCCGCCATCGATCAGCGCGACGACGATGGTGCCGTTGTCGGCGGTATCGGTGCGGCGGATGATGACGGTGTCGCCGTTCATGATACCGGCCTCGATCATCGAATCGCCTTCGACCTCGAGCGCAAAATACTCAGATCCGGCCGGAATCATGGTCGCCGGCACCTCGACGGTCCGGTCCCCGTCGGACAGCGCCTCAATGGGGGTACCGGCGGCGATCTTGCCGTAAAGTGGCAGCACCACATTGCCGTTGTCGTCCGAACGACCGGTGCGCGGCGGCGCATTCAACGGCGGTCGGGTCAGGCTGCGAAAGCGCTGGGGCTGAAGCTGGGGGTCCTGCGCGGCGACGGGCGCCCGCCCGGTGCCGATTTCGACCAGACGCGGCCCGCGCGGAGCCACGGGTGGGGTGACGAAGGGGTTGGCCGAGGCCAGACTGGCCGGTGCCGTAGAGGGGCTGTCACCCTGGCTCTGCCCCGGCATCTGGAACGGCCCGCCATCCGGCAGGCGGATGACTTCGATCGCCCGGGCACGATGGGCAAGCCTGCGGATGAACCCGCGCTCTTCAAGCCCAAGGATGAGGCGATGGATGCCTGACTTGGACTTAAGGTCGAGCGCGTCCTTCATTTCTTCGAAAGACGGCGCCACCCCCGTGGCCCGCACCCGGTCCAGGATGAACCGCAGCAATTCGTGCTGCTTGCGTGTGAGCACCCGCGCCTCCCGGTGATCGCGCGGCAAAAACCGGCCCCGACCGGTCTTAGAACCGCAGACTGCTTGAACGAGACTGTTGTCGCACAGAACAAAGGCGCAACATCAATTTCAGGCTACGCCTGTCATCGCCACGCGTCAAGACGCTTGTCGTCTGTTCGTTTCAGTCTTGTTCGCACCTGTTCGCGAAAATGCAACAGATAGGAGTTTATAACGGAAGGCTATTCCAGCAAGAGGTGTGAATCCTCAGATCAGTCGAGCCGGTCGAGACGGAGAATGTCGACGAGCTCTCCGGGTTCGGCCGCGGGGGCATGGGGGCGGCGGAGAATCAGGGCATCTGCATCGGCCAGTGCCGACAGAAGCGAGCTGTCCTGATCACGAACCGGCAGCACCGTTTCAGCGCCATCGCCATCACGCAGAAGCCGTGCCCGCATATAGTGTTGACGCATGGCATTGGCTGCAACCGGCGCCGCCAGGGGCAGCCGTTCCGAGGCGGCATCGCGCGGCTGGCGCCCCGACAGCCGGTCGACGAGCGGCAGGGCGAAGAGCAGGCTGCAGACATAGGCCGAAACGGGATTGCCCGGCAGGCCCAGCACCGGCATGCCGCCCAGTCGTCCGTACATCAACGGCTTGCCCGGACGCATGGCGATCTTCCAGAAGTCGATCTCTGCGCCCGCAGCCAGCAGCGCAGCCTGAACGAGGTCGTGATCACCCACCGACGCGCCGCCGATGGTGACCAGAAGATCGGCGCCCCGCGCGGTGGCGATCTGGGCATCGATCCGGTCGCGCGCGTCAGGGGCGATGCCCAGATCGACGACATCGGCGCCGGCATCGCCAAAAAGTGCGGTGAGGCAGGGGCTGACGGCGTCGACGATTGCATCGGGCCCGAGCGGCTCCCCCGGCCGCGCCAACTCGTCGCCGGTGGCGAGGATCGCCACCCGCGGCCGCCTGTGCACAGGCAGCCAGGGATGTCCCATGGCGGCGGCAAGGGCGATCGCCCGTGCTTCCAGTCCTCTGCCGGCCTGAAGACCGACCGCACCGGTCTGGAAGTCGATGCCGGCCGGCCGGATATTGTCCCCGGCCTCCGCGTCCGCACGCTCCCCGGTTATCTCGACGGCAGCAGGGGCGCCGCTGTCGTGATGGCCGGTCACCCTGGTATCCTCCTGGATCACCACCAGATCGGCCCCTGCGGGGACCGGCGCGCCGGTGAAGATCCGGACCGCCTCGCCGGGTCCGACATCGCCGCCGAAGCCCTCGCCCGCGCGGGCTTCGCCGATGACCCGGAAGGTTCGGTGCCCATGGCCAAGATCGGCACTGCGCAGCGCCCAGCCGTCCATCGCCGACATGGCCTGCGGCGGCTGGGTACGACGGGCGATGACATCGCGTGCGAGCACCCGGCCACGGGCGAGCCCCAGCGGCACCGTTTCGGCGCCGAGCGGCGTTGCGTCTGCAAGGATGCGGGCGCGGGCGTCGTCGACGGTGAGCATGATGTCGGGCTCCCGGTGCGTGAGGAGGGGCGTGTCGATCAGCCGGCGTCGTCCGGGGTGGCCGCCTGCCAGTGCCCCGACCGGCCGCCACGCTTTTCGATCAGGCGGACGGTTTCGATGGACATGCCGCGATCGATCGCCTTCAGCATATCGTAGACCGTGAGGCTTGCTACACTCGCGGCGGTCAGGGCCTCCATCTCGACGCCGGTACGGGCCGTGACCTTGGCGGTGGCACGGATGACCAGGCCGGGCAGGGCGTCATCCGCCTCCAGGTCGAGCGTCACCGACTGCAGCGGCAGCGGATGGCAAAGAGGGATCAGGTCGGCGGTGCGCTTGGCACCCATGATGCCCGCAAGGCGGGCGATGGCGATGACGTCGCCCTTCTTCGCATCCCCCCGCTTCACCACGGCCAGCGTCTCCGGTGCCATGCGCACCCGCGCTTCGGCCACGGCCACGCGCTCGGTCACATCCTTGGCCGATACGTCGACCATGACCGCGGCACCGCTCTCGTCGAAATGGGTAAGGCCGGATGTCATCGCCGTCACTCCGCAGCAGCCGGCGCCCGCGCCGACAGCAGATGG
This sequence comes from Tistrella mobilis, assembly GCF_039634785.1. NCBI lineage: Bacteria > Pseudomonadati > Pseudomonadota > Alphaproteobacteria > Geminicoccales > Geminicoccaceae > Tistrella > Tistrella mobilis. The sequence continues at coordinate 194,639 of NZ_JBBIAB010000005.1, forward strand.
CGGGTCGCCGCCTCGACGTCGTTCTGTCGCATCAGGCTTTCGCCGACCAGGAAGCGGAACATGCCATGCCCCATCATCCGCGTGAGCGCCTCGGGGCCGTCGAGCCCGCTTTCGCAGACCAGTTCCCGATCGGCGGGCACCGCGGCCGCAAGCTCGATCGATGTCTGAAGATCGACCACCAGGGTCTTGAGATTACGGTTATTGATGCCGAGAAGCGGGCTCTTCAGTCGAAGGGCACGATCGAGTTCCGGGCGATCGTGAACCTCGATCAGCACATCCATGCCAAGCTCGAACGCCGCCGCTTCAAGCTCTGCCGCCTGACCATCGTCAAGTGCCGCCATGATCAGCAGGATGCAGTCGGCACCGAGCGCCCGCGCCTCTACCACCTGATAGGGGTCGAGCATGAAATCCTTGCGCAGCACCGGCAGATCGACCGCGCCGCGCGCCGCGACCAGATAGGTATCCTCACCCTGGAAATAGGGCGTGTCGGTCAGCACCGACAGGCAGGCCGCCCCCGCCGCGGCATACGCACGGGCAAGCGACGCGGGGTCGAAATCGGCGCGGATCAGCCCCTTGGAGGGCGAGGCCTTCTTGACCTCGGCGATCAGGGCCGGAAGGCCCTGCACCGTTCTGGTGGCCAGAGCCTTGCGAAAGCCGCGCGGCGCCGAGGCTTCGCCGAGCCGGGCCTCAAGTGCCGCAAGCGGCGTCCCGGCCTTCTGCTGGGCGATGTGGTCGCGCTTGTCGGCGCAGATCCGGGCGAGGGTATCGCCGGCCATGTCTTCAGCCCTCCCGGCCGTTGGTGATCGCGATGACCCGGTCCAGAACCGCCTTGGCGCGGCCCTGATCCAGGGCGTCGCGGGCCATGGCGATGCCCTGGCCGACATCGCCGGCAACGCCGGCCACCAGCAGGGCGGCACCGGCATTCAGCAGGGCGATGTCGCGGAGCGCGCCGGGCGTGCCGTCCAGCATCGCCAGGATCGCCGCGGCATTGGTCTGGGCGTCACCGCCCTTCAGCGCCTCTGCCGGATGCCGGGTGAGACCGAACATCTCGGGCGAGACCGTGAAGCTGGTGACCTTGCCGTCCTTCAGCTCCGACACGGCGGTCTCGTCGGTGACCGTGATCTCGTCGAGCCCGTCGCGACCATGGACCACCCAGGCGCGTTCCGAGCCCAGATTGCGCAGCACCTGAGCGACCGGCTCCACCCAGCGCTCGGCGAAGACGCCGATCAACTGGCGTGTGGCGCCCGCCGGATTGGCGAGGGGGCCCAGCAGATTAAAGATGGTGCGCGTGCCCAGCTCCACCCGGGGGCCGGCGACGTTCAGCATGGCGGCGTGGTGGCGCGGCGCCATCAGGAAGCAGAAACCGGCATCGCGTCCCGCGCGTTCCACCCGCTCCAGATCGGCTTCGATATTGAGCCCCAGCGCCTTGAGCACGTCGGCCGAGCCGGATTTGGAGGAAAGGGCACGGTTGCCATGCTTGGCCACCGGCACGCCGCAGGCCGCCACGATCAGCGCGGCGGCGGTCGAGATGTTGTAGGTGCCGCGCGCATCGCCGCCGGTACCGCAGGTGTCGATCGCCCCGGCCGGCACCCGGACGGTGGTGGCCTTGGCCCGCATCACCTCGGCGCCTGCGGTGATTTCCTCGACCGTCTCGCCGCGCACGCGGAGTGCCATCAGGAAACCGCCGATCTGCGCCGGCGTCGCCTCGCCGCCCATCATCAGCCGGAAAGCCTGGCGGGCTTCCTCGCGGGTCAGGGCATGGCCGTCGGCGGTGCGGGCGATCAGCGCCCGGAAATCCGGGCTGGTGGTGTCGGAAGTCATGCGGTCTCCGTCGCGCGTGCGGTCCCGGAGGTGCGGACCGTCTTCAGGAAATTGCCGATCAGCTCGTGACCGTGGGCGGATGCGATGCTTTCGGGATGGAACTGCACGCCGTGGATCGGCAGTTCACGATGCGACAGCCCCATGATGATGCCGTCGTCATCCTCGGCGGTCACCACCAGCGCGGCCGGCAGGCTTGCGCGCTCTACGACCAGCGAGTGGTAACGGGTCACGGGGAAGGTCTCGGGCAGGCCGTCGAACAGCGGACCGCCATGATGGTGGATGGCGGTCACCTTGCCATGCATCGGCTTCGGCCCGCGCACCACATGGCCGCCGAAGGCCTGGCCGATGGTCTGGTGACCCAGGCAGACGCCGAGCAGCGGCGTGCCGGTCCGGGCGGCTGCCGCGACCATGTCGAGACAGATACCGGCGCGATCGGGATCGCAGGGGCCGGGCGAGAGCAGAATGCCGTCGGGCCGGCGCGCCATGGCCTCGTCTGCGGTCATCTGGTCGTTGCGCACCACCTCGACCTCCGCCCCCGCCTCGCCCAGATAATGGACCAGGTTCCAGGTGAAGCTGTCGTAATTGTCCACCATCAGAATCATCGGGGTCGGGGTCCTCGCGCACGGAAGAATACCGGCCCATACAGGGCCGCCGGAGGCACAGGAAACCCCCTGCATCCGCTGTCGTCAAGCCGCGGGATGCGGCCGTAGCACCGGCCGGTTGCCGGAACGCCGCGACAGGCGGTCGCAATCGGTGAGGGGGTGCTTGACCTTCCAGCGACTGGAAGGTGCAGACTAGGCCGTGAAGGGATGCTCCATCCGATGCCGCCCGTCGGCGTCACCCCCGCGGCGCATCCGAGAGAGGGTTGCGAAATGGATACGATCACGGCCGCGCAACAAGGCCCCGGAGACAACGCCGTCGAACGCCGGATCGCCGTCGAGGGCATGACCTGCGGCACCTGCGTCACCCGGGTGGGGCGGGCGCTGAAGCGGGTCGAAGGGGTCCGGGATGCGGAGGTCAGCCTCGCCACCCACGAGGCGCTGGTGACGCTGGAGCCGGGTGTCACCGACGAGCGTCTGATCCAGGCACTCACCCGCGCCGGCTATGAGGGTGACATCATTCCCGAAGCCGCCGAGGATGGCGGCCTGGGTGTCGACCCCCGCGAGGCGCGCGAGGCGCAGGAGCTGGCCGAGAGCCGCCGCATGGGCATCGAGGTCGTAATCGGCGCTCTGCTGGCCCTGCCGCTGGTCGGCCAGATGGTCTGGACCCAGTTCGGTATCGGCCCGCTGCCGGGCTGGGCGCAGCTGGCGCTGGCCGTGCCGGTACAGCTCGGCCTGGGCCGGCGGTTCCTGAAACCCGCCTGGGGCGCGCTGCGCGCCGGGGTGGGGAACATGGATCTTCTGGTCGTGCTCGGCACCTGGGCGGCATTCGGTCTCAGCCTTTATCTGTGGGTGGTCCATGGCCAGGTCCATCATCTTTATTTCGAGGCGGCAGCCGCGGTGATCGTGCTGGTGCTGTTCGGCCGCTGGATGGAGGGCAGGGCACGTCGTGCCACCGGCGCCGCAATCCGGGCCCTGGCGGCGCTCAGGCCCGACACCGCGTTGCGTCGCACCCCGGACGGAAACGACGTCGAGGTCGCCGTGACCGCACTCCGGCCCGGCGACGTGTTGTCGATCCGGCCGGGCGAGCGTATCGCAGCAGACGCACGTGTGATCGAAGGCGAGGGGGCCGCTGACGAATCCATGCTGACCGGGGAAAGCCTGCCGGTCACGAAGCGTGCCGGCGATACGCTGTCGGCCGGCACGGTGAATGGTCCCGATCCCCTGCTTGCCCGCATCGTCCGGGTCGGTGGCGATACTACCCTCGCCCAGGTGGTGCGGATGGTGGAACACGCCCAGGCGACGCGCGCACCGGTCCAGGCGCTGGTCGACCGGGTAAGCGCGGTCTTCGTGCCGGCGGTGATCCTGATCGCACTTGCCACCTTCGCCGGCTGGGTGGTGACCGGCACGCCCTGGCCCGAGGCGATCATTCACGCCGTGACCGTGCTCGTCATCGCCTGCCCCTGCGCCATGGGCCTCGCCACACCGGCCGCGATCGTGGCCGGGACGGGGGCGGCGGCGAAGGCCGGCATCCTGGTGCGGTCGCCCGCAGCCTTCGATCACGGGGTCGGTATCGACCTCGCCCTGATCGACAAGACCGGTACGCTGACCGAGGGGCGGCCGCGGCTGCTGCGGATGATCGGTGCGACCGGCACGGCGCTTGCCCGCGCCGCCGGCCTGCAGCAGGCGAGCGAACATCCGCTTGCCCGCGCAATCCGTGCTGCGGCGGAGGCGGAGGATGTGGCGCCGGTCGAGGTCGCCCAGCGGCGCAACCGCCCCGGTGCCGGCGTCGAAGGCGCGATCGCCGGGCTGCCCCACAGGCTGGGCTCGCGACGCTTCATGACCGAGGCCGGGGTGGAGATCCCGGCGGCGCTGAGGGCGGAGGCAGATGCAGCGGAAGCCGAAGGCGCGACGGTCGTCTGGCTGGCGGCGGTGCCGGAAGCCGGGAAACCGGACCTCCTCGGCGGTTTCGTGCTGGCGGATGCTCCCCGATCCGATGCCGCGGCGGCGGTGAAAGCGCTCGGCGATCGCGGCATCACCGTGAAGATGCTGAGCGGCGATGCCCCGGCGACCGCGCAGGCGGTGGCGGCACGGCTGGGCATCAGCGAGGCGGTCGGTGGCGCCGATCCGGCCCGCAAGGCAGCCGTGGTTGCCGAGGCGAGGGCGGCCGGCCGGCGGGTGATGATGGTCGGCGACGGTGTGAACGATGCGCCGGCCCTGGCCGGGGCGGATCTGTCGGTCGCGATCGGCGGCGGCACCGATGTGGCGATGGCGGCAGCCGATGTCACCCTGATGCGACAGAGCCCGTCCCTCTTGCCAGCGACCCTCGATATCTGTCGGGCCACCCGCGTGAAGATCCGCCAGAATCTGGTCTGGGCTTTCGGCTATAACGTGATCGGCATTCCGCTTGCCGCGCTGGGCATTCTGGATCCGGTGTTTGCGGGGGCGGCGATGGCGGCAAGTTCCGTGAGCGTGCTTGGCAATGCCTTGCTGCTGGCCCGCTGGCGGCCGGCCGGGATGAGGGAGCGCGCCGCATGACCGGCCTGACCATCGGTGCGCTTGCCGAGGCTGCGGGAACCAATCCCAAGACGGTGCGCTATTACGAGGAGATCGGGCTGCTGCCGAAGCCGGCGCGCGCCGCCAACGGCTATCGCGACTATCCGGCGACGACACTCGATCGGCTGCGGTTCATATTGCGCGCCAGGCATCTTGGCTTCCCGGTGGATGACGTCCGCGACCTGCTGGCACTCTGGGATGATCGCGGACGGGCCAGCCGCGACGTCCGCCAGCTGGCCGAGGCCCGGATCACCGAGATCGATCGCCGGATGGCCGAACTCCGGAGCATGCGGCGCACCCTTGCCCATCTGGTCGCAAACTGCCATGGCGACGGTCGCCCGGACTGCCCGATCCTGGACGATCTGGCCGAGCACGACGGGCAGGATCTGGCGGCCGGTCATGACGTGCAGGCCCATCGGCAGCGGCCGGACGATGGGCTATAGTGCGCCCGCCGGCCGCGGGTCGGCCCAGGACCAGAGTGATTACGGACCAGACGCATGAGCAAGGGCGAGGACGGACGCCGCGACGGCGGCGCCGGCCGAAAGGGTGGCGGCACCCGCAAGGGCAGCGACGAGACCGGCACGGGCGGCCGCAAGGCGGCTGGCGGAAGCAGGCCGCGCAGTGGCGCCACTGGCGCGTCAAAGGCGTCGGTGTCGAAGGCGTCGGTGTCGAAGGCGGCTGGGGCGAAGGCAGGCGCGGCCAAGGGCGCCACCTCCAGGGCAGCGGCTGCAAAATCGGGGGCAGCTGCCGGCAAGACGGCATCCCGCAAGCCCGCATCTGGCGGCACGGCGCGCAGCCTGCGTGGGCCGGTCCGGGCTTCCGGGGCTGACGGTCCCGGGTTTCTCGCTCGTTTCGGTTCAGCTCTGCTCGCCCGGCGGCGTTTTCTGGGCTATGGCCTGGTCGGCATCGCCCTGTTGGTGGTCGCAGGCGCCGTGATCGGGTCGCTGATCAAACCTGCGCGCTATGAACAGGTCGCCCGGCCGACCCTGCCTGCCGGTGCAGCCGTGACCGAGCCTGCCCGGCCCCAGGCCCCGGAGGCCCCGGCCGCAGCGCCCGACGCACCACGGAAGGAATGGACGCCGGATCTGGCCGGCAGCGGCGATACGATCACAGGCGCGGATGCGAGCCGTGAGTCGCAGCCCCAGGCCGCCGCGGCCAAGCCGCCCGCGCCGGCAGCAAAGCCTGACCCGCAGCCGACAGTACCGAAAGCCGCGCCTGCGAAGCCGGCCGAGGCGCCGGCTGCCGCCGCCAAAGCTGAACCGGCGCCGCAGCAACTGGCGGCGATTCAACCGCCGGCGCCGGATGCCATCCGGCCGCCGGCCGACGGCAAGCCCGCCTGGCAGCGTTATGCGATGCCGGCACCGGTGGCACCCAAGGGGCCGCGGATCGCCATCGTCATCGACGATATGGGGGTCAACAAGCCGCAGACCGCAGCCGCCATCGGCCTGCCGTCGCCGATCACATTCGCCTTCCTGCCCTATGCCCAGGACGTCGCCGGGCAGGCGGCCAAGGCGCGGGCAGCAGGGCATGAGTTGATCGTGCACATGCCGATGCAGCCGCAGGGCCCGGCCGATCCGGGGCCGGGCGCCCTGAATCCGGCGCTGCCGGTGGCCGAAAACGTCAAGCGGCTGAAGCACAATCTGGAGGCCTTCGGCGCCTATGTCGGGATCAACAACCACATGGGCAGCCGGGCGACCGAAGACACCCCGCTGATGGCGGCGGTGATGGCCGAGTTGAAGGCGCGGGGGCTGATGTTCCTGGACAGCCGGACGACCGCGAAGTCCGTGGGGTCGAAGGCGGCCATTTCGGCCGGCATCCCGAATGTTCAGCGCGACGTGTTTCTGGACCACGAGATCGACGAGCGCAAGATCGCGGCGCAGCTCGACCGGCTGGAGGCGATCGCCCGGCGCCACGGGGCTGCGATCGCCATCGGCCACCCGCATCCCGAGACCCTGAAGGTTCTGAACCGCTGGCTGCCGGCGGCCCAGGCGCGGGGCATCGTTTTCGTGCCGCTGACTGCGCTGGTCGCGGTCCCCGGCGCCAGTGAACCGGCCGGTCCCCGCACCGCGTCGGACGAGGCGGCCCCCGCACGGGCCGAGGAGGGCCCGGTCTTTGCCGACGGGCCGGCAGTGAAGGAGTGACGGACATGACCACCCAGACCTATCGTGTCGAGGGCATGACCTGCGACGGCTGCGCAAAGGCGGTCCGCCGCGCCCTGGGCGCCCGCCTGCCCGAGGCCGGGATCGAGATCGACCGGCCGGCCGGCCTGGTCACGATCGCCGGCGCCCATGACGAGGCCGTGGTGCGCGAGGCGATCGACGATGCCGGCTATGACTTCGGTGGCAAGGCGGCCTGACGGCGCTCTACGGTCGCCGCAGGCGGTAGAACACATGGCGGGCGAGGGGATGGTCCGGAGCAAGGCGCGGGTGATCGAAATCCAGCGCCGGATCCGGAACCATGCCCAGTCGCCGCATCACCGCCTGCGAGCGCCGGTTGGACGCGGCCGTGTAGGCCACGACCTCGTCAAGGCCCAGGGTTTCGAAGGCAAAGCTGCTTGCCGCCCGTGCGGCCTCGGTCGCAAGCCCCTGTCCCCACAGGGCCGGCGAGAGGGTCCAGCCCAGCTCGATGGCCGGCGTGAAGGCCGTCTCGAAGGGGATCGGCCGCAGGCCGCCAAAACCCGCGAAATGCCCTGAGCGCCGGTCTTCCATCGCGAAGAAGCCCCAGCTGCGCCCGGCGATCTCCGTCGCCATCTGCTGCGCGAAGGCATGGGCCTGGTCTTCGGTGAGCGTGCCGCCGAGCGTCTCGCCCACCCGCACATCCCCGCGAAGAGCGGCAACGGGGCCCAGATCGCCATGCTGCCACTGGCGCAGGATCAGACGGTCGGTCTCGAGCCGGACCGTGGGCACCTCTGGCGGAGCCAGCGGATCGGTCGCGGATACCGTCATCGGGCGAGGCCACCCGCATAGCGCCAGGCTTCGCCGGCAGCACGGATCAGGGCCCGGGCCTTGGCGCGGGTTTCCTCGTATTCAGAGGTCGGGTCACTGTCGGCGACCACGCCGGCGCCGGCCTGGACGTGCAGTTCGCCATCCTTGATCACCGCGGTGCGCAGCACGATGCAACTGTCCATGGCACCGCCGGCCGAGAAATAGCCGACACCACCGCCATAGACGCCGCGGCGGTCGGGCTCCAGCTCGTTGATGATCTCCATCGCCCGCACTTTGGGGGCCCCGGAAACCGTGCCGGCCGGGAAGCCGCCGATCAGGGCATCCAGTGCATCATGACGATCGGACAGCCGGCCCTCGACGTTGGAGACCAGATGCATCACCGCGCTGTAGCGCTCGATGATCATGTTCTCGGTGACCTTGACCGTGCCGATTTCGGCGAAGCGGCCGACATCGTTGCGGGCCAGATCGAGCAGCATCAGATGCTCGGCCACCTCTTTCGGGTCGGCCGCCAGCTCTTCGGCCAGCGCCTGATCTTCCGCGGCATCCTTGCCGCGCCGACGGGTGCCGGCGATCGGGCGCACGGTGATCACGTCATCGCGCACCCGGACCAGGATTTCAGGGCTGGAACCCGCCACCTGAAAGCTGCCGAAATCCAGATAGAACAGGAAGGGCGAGGGGTTCTGGCGGCGCAGCGACCGGTAGAAGGCGAAGGGCGGCAACCGGAAGGGCAGGGTGAAGCGCTGCGAGGGCACGATCTGGAAGGCGTCGCCGGCCAGGATGTAGTCCTTGGCGGTGCGGACCATCTCTTCGAAGCGCGCCTGACCGACATTGGAGCGCGGCTCTCCGGTCTGGCCAAGATCGGCCGCCGAGGGCGCAAGACCGACCGGCAGGCCGCGGCCCAGATCCGCCACCACATCCATCAGCCGTTCCCGCGCCAGCCGCCAGGCCATGGCGGCATCGCATCCTGCAGCCGGGCGGACGGGCGTCACCAGGGTGACGGTGCTGTCGACCGCATCGAAGATCGCCATCACGGTGGGACGTGTGAACACCCCGTCGGGTATGCCCAGCGCATCGTTCTTCGGGGCGGGCATGCGCTCCATGAAGCGCACCATGTCGTAGCCCAGATAGCCGACCAGGCCGGCCGCCATCGGCGGCAGGCCGTCCGGCAGGTCGATGCGGCTCTCAGCGATCAGCGCCCGCAGAGAGGCGATGGGGTCGGCGCCCTCTTCCGGCACGAAGGCATCCAGATCCGCCCGGGCGTCGCGATTGACCTCGACCCGGCCGTCGACCACCCGCCAGATCAGATCGGGCTTGAGACCGATCAGCGAATAGCGGCCGCGGACGGCACCGCCCTCGACCGATTCGAGCAGGAAGGAATAGGGCCGCCGGTCCGCGAGCTTGAGCATGGCCGAGACCGGCGTTTCCAGATCCGCGGCCAGGGTGGTGGAGACCACCTGTGCCCGGCCCTCGCCGTAGAGCGTCGCGAAGCGGTCGAAATCGGGCGCGATGTCCATGGACGGCCATGTGCTTTCAAAGAGGGGGGCGGGCCGAGGCGGGGTCTGGTACCGATGCGGATGGCAGCCGGTTCAGGAGCCGGCAGCCGGATACATCTGGTTGATCAGGCCCTGATTGATCGAAGCCGGATGGCGGGCGCGCAGCACCTTCTCGTACTGGGTGAGGATGCTCTGGGACTGCGCCTGTTCCAGCCGCGCACCAAGAGCGGCTGCTTCCGCTCCTTCGGGCGCCTTGGGCACGATCACATCCGCCACGACCGCAACGATACGGCTGCCATCGCCGGTATCGGCGGCGACGGCATCGCCGGTCTTTGCAGCGAAGGCATCACGGACCAGGGGCGCCGGCAGATTGGCGCGCTGCGGCTGCGCACCGGCGGCACCGGCGATCTGGCCGCGGCGATCGATCGCCGGCGGGGTTTCGACATCCAGGCCGAACCCGGCCGCCGCCGCGGCGAGTGCCGTACCGCCCTTCACCGCCTCGACCAGCTTCGCCGCACGCTCGGAGGCCTGCTTGCGGGCTTCTTCGGCCCGCCAGTCGGCGACGACGCGCTCGCGCACCTCGTCGAGCGGCCGGTCCTCGGGCTGGGTGATGCCGTCGACACGCAGGATGAAGTAGCGGCCGTTCTCCCATTCGGTCAGCGGCGTGGTAGCCCCTTGATCGGTGGAAAAGGCGAGGGCCGGAAAGCGGTCGGTCTCGGGCGCGCGGGCGACCGGATGACCCAGACCATCGGTGCCGTCGGCTGCGATCGCGTCGATCTTCACCAGGTCCAGGCCGAACTGCTGCGCGACCTGCTCGATGGTCGCACCGCCGGCGATGCTGTCCTCGATCCGGGTCGCTTCCTCATAGACCTTGTCGACCGCACGCTCCAGCTTCAGCTCTTCTTCAAGGCCTCGCCGGACCTCGTCGAAGCTCTGGGTCTTGCCTTCGACGACATTGCGCGCGGTCAGCACATGCCAGCCGAGGGGGCTCTGCACCGGTGCCGACACCTCGCCTTCGCCAAGTGCGAACGCTGCATCGGCAAGCTCGGGCAGCATCTGCTCGCGGGTGACGTCGCCCAGATCGATGGTCGAGGCGTCGAAGCCCAGCGCGCCGGCGACCTGGTCGAACGACTCACCGGCCGCAATCCGGTCGCGGGCGGCCTTGGCCGCGGCCTCGTCCGGGAAGGTCATCTGCAGCACCTGGCGGGTGGCCGGGGTGGTGTAGCGGTCGAGATGGGCCTCATAGGCCTCGCGCAGCGCCGCCTCGTCGACGGTGATCTCGGATGCCAGCGCCTCGGGGGTCAGCGTCGCGAAGCTGACGGCCCGCCGCTCGGGGATCGCATAGGCCGATTTGTTGGCATCGTAATAGGTGGCCAGCACCTCGTCGGACGGCGCCTCGATCGCGGCCGGATCGGCGGGGACACGCACCGTGATCAGCCGGCGCTGCTCGCCCTGGAACATGTGCTCCAGCGTCACCAGCGGCTCCGGGGCCGGAACGGGCGCCGCCAGGGCCGAGATCAGCTGCTGACGGCGCAGATCATCGGCGAGCGACGCCTCGTAGGTTGCCGGCGTATAGCCGTTGCGTGCCAGGACCTGCTCGTAGACCATCCGGTCGAACCGGCCGCCCATGCCACGGAAGGCCGGCGCCTCGGTGATCGAACGGGCGATCATGTCGTCGGTGACGCCGAGCCCGAGCCGCGCGGTCTCGGCGCGGATCATGGCATCGCCCACAGCCATGCCGACCGAGCGCTCCAGCAGGCCCATGCTGCGGGCCATGTTCTGGTCGAAGGTCGGGCCGAAGATCTGGCGGGCGCGCTGGATCTCACCCTGATAGATCCGGTCCAGCTCCTGCGGTGTCACCTCCACGCCGCCAACCTCGGCCACGACGGTGGAATTGCGGCCGCGGAAGATGTCGCCGATTCCCCAGACCGCGAAGCTGGCTGCCAGCGCGATGAGGAACACGCGGAACAGCCAGTGGCGGGACGCGGTACGAAACTGGTTGAGCATGCGGGACGGATCCTGATCTCTGTTCGGCCCGGCGGCACGGTCAGGCGGGCACGGCCGGGGTCACGGTCGCGCGCATAATAGAAGGCGCGGCCTCTGCGTCGCAATCTTGAAACCCGCCCGCTGCATGTCGGGCCTGCGTTATGTGCTGTCGCACCGACTGGAAATGCCCCGCGAGGCGTGTTATAGCAGCCCCGACCGGACGCGGAGGGCGCGTTTGCCGGGCGTGAATGCGTGCGTGGACCTGATTGCCGCCGGCGATCATCCCGCGAATCCGCCGGCGAACCGGGCTTTCCTGCCGGAGAAGAGACCGACTCGTTTCTGCAGCCGCCTCTTATAAGATTACGGGAGCTACCGGGTATGCCGCATCGTCCCACGCCGCTGGTCGCCGGGAACTGGAAGATGAACATGCTGGTGGCCGATGGCCGCGCGCTTGCGGCCGAAGTCGCCGCCGGCGCCGAAGGCCTCGCCGCCGGGTTTGCCGTCTGCCCGCCCGCCGCACTGCTTCCGGTCGTGGGCGAGGCGATCCGCGGTTCGAAGGTTGCCCTGGGCGCCCAGGACTGCCACGCCAAGGCCTCCGGTGCCCATACCGGCGATCATGCCGCCGCCCTGCTCAAGGATGTCGGTTGCACCTATGTGATCGTCGGTCATTCCGAACGGCGCCAGGATCATGGCGAGACCGATGCCGTTGTCGCCGCGAAAGCGGAGGCGGCGGCAGCCGCAGGGCTCGTCCCGATCGTCTGCGTCGGTGAGACGCTCGATCAGTACAAGGCCGGCGAGGGCGTTGCGGTGGTGGAAGCACAGGTCGACGGCTCCGTCCCGGCCTCCGCCTCGGCCGACCGCCTGGTCGTGGCCTACGAGCCGGTCTGGGCGATCGGTTCCGGCCTGGTGCCCACGACCGACGATATCCGTGCGGTGCATGGCGCGATCCGTGCGCGCTTGGCGGCGCGCTTCGGCGATGCCGCCCAGGGCATCCGCATCCTCTATGGCGGCTCGGTGAAGCCCGGCAACGCAGCCGAGATCCTGGGGGTCGACGATGTCGACGGCGCCCTGGTCGGCGGTGCCAGCCTCAAGGCCGCAGACTTCCTGGCCATCGGGGCGGCGGCGCCGGCCCGCTGACGCGGCGGCTCCCCCCTCTGAGAAACCCGTGCGGTCCGGCAGAAAGCCCGGGCCTCGCGACCACACTTTCGAGAACGGACCACACGCCCCATGGAAAGTGTTCTGCTGGTCATCCACCTGCTGCTGGCGATCGCGCTGATCATCACGATCCTTCTGCAGCGCAGCGAAGGCGGTGCGCTCGGCATCGGTGGTGGCGGTGGCGGCGGCGGGCTGATGTCGGTGCGCGGCCAGGCCAACCTGCTGACCCGTGCGACCGCGGTACTCGCCACGCTGTTCATCCTGACCAGCCTGGGCCTCGCCATCCTCGGCGGCACCCACAATCGGGGCGGCTCGGTCCTCGACCGCATCGACACCACCACGCCGGCGGGCCCGGCTGCGCCGATCACCCCGGCGACGCCGACGGCGCCCGTTGCTCCGGCCGCACCCGCTGAGACGCCTTCGGCGCCTTCGGCACCGGCGCCTTCGGGCGACACGGTGACGCCGCCTTCGGCACCGGCCGCTCCGGCCGCAAACTGACGACACTGCTTCGGGCCCCGCGCCGCTTCGGCCGCGGGGCTCGGAGCTTGATGGACCGGCCCGTCGGGGCCGGTCCGCTCAAGGACTTCGAGGACGGGCCGGTGTGTCGATCGCCGGCCGGGCCGCGCTTTCGGGGCGTGGCCTTCGCCCGTTGATCGACGTCCGGCGCGCCCCCGCGCCAAAGACCAGGACGAGCTTCTCCCATGACGCGTTTCATCTTCATCACCGGCGGCGTGGTCTCCTCGCTGGGCAAGGGCCTGGGCTCGGCGGCGCTGGGTGCGCTGCTGCAGGCCCGCGGCTACCGTGTACGCCTCCGCAAGCTCGACCCCTATCTCAACGTCGATCCGGGCACCATGAGCCCGTATCAGCATGGCGAGGTTTTCGTGACCGACGACGGTGCGGAAACCGACCTCGACCTCGGCCATTACGAGCGCTTCACCGGTGTCGCCGCCCGGCGCAACGACAACGTGACCTCGGGCCGGGTCTATTCCGAGGTGATCGCCCGCGAACGCCGGGGTGACTATCTGGGCGGAACCGTGCAGGTGATCCCGCATGTCACCGACTGCATCAAGGAATTCATCCTGGCCGATGCCGAGGCGCATGACTTCGTGCTTTGCGAAATCGGCGGCACGGTGGGTGATATCGAAAGCCTGCCCTTCATGGAGAGCATCCGCCAGCTCGGCAACGAGCTGGGCCCCGAGCGGGCGGTGTTCATCCATGTCACGCTGGTGCCCTATATCAAGGCGGCCGGCGAGCTGAAGACCAAGCCGACCCAGCATTCGGTGAAGGAGCTGCGCGGCATCGGCATCCAGCCGAACATCCTGCTGGTGCGCTGCGACCGTGAAATTCCGGCCTCCGACCGCCGCAAGATTGCGCAGTTCTGCAATGTGCGTGAAGAGGCGGTGGTGCCGGCCTATGACGTCGAGACCATCTACGAGGTCCCGATCCGCTATCACGAGCAGGGGCTCGACACCCAGGTTCTGAAGTCCTTCGGGATCACCGGCGCGCCGCGCCCCGATCTCACGGGCTGGGAGCGGGTGGTCGACCGGATCAAGCGGCCGGAAGGCGAGGTGACCATCGCCGTCGTCGGCAAGTATGTCGAGCTGATGGACGCCTACAAGTCGCTGAACGAGGCCCTCGCCCATGGCGGGATCGCCAACAACGTCAAGGTCCGCCTGAAGTGGATCGACGCTCAGGTCTTCGAGCGCGACGACGCCATGCTGCACCTGGAAGGCGTGCACGGCATTCTGGTGCCCGGCGGCTTCGGCGAGCGCGGCGCCGAGGGCAAGATCGCCGCCGTCACCTTCGCCCGCGAGCGGCGGATTCCCTATTTCGGCATCTGCTTCGGCATGCAGATGGCGGTGATCGAGATCGCCCGCCATCTGGCCGACCTGCCCAAGGCGTCGTCGACCGAGTTCGGCCCGACCGAAGAGCCGGTGGTGGGTCTGCTGACCGAATGGTCGCGGGGCGACGGGTCGACCGAAACCCGCATCGAGGGGGGCGATCTGGGCGGGACCATGCGTCTCGGTGCCTATGACTGCGCCCTGTTGCCCGGCAGCCGTGCCGCCGCCATCTATGGCAATGCGGAGCGGATCGCCGAGCGGCACCGCCACCGGTGGGAAGTGAACGTCAACTACCGCAACCGGCTGGAGGCCGCGGGCCTGCGCTTCTCGGGCCTGTCGCCCGATGGGGTGCTGCCCGAGATCGTGGAGCTGCCGGATCATCCCTGGTTCGTCGGCGTTCAGTTCCATCCGGAGCTGAAGTCGCGTCCCTTCGAGCCGCATCCGCTGTTCGTGTCCTTCGTGCGGGCCGCGATGGAGCAGTCGCGGCTCGTCTGACCGACAAGATCCCCCTGCTGCGGATATCCCAAGGAAGGCCCGAGATGACCGAGACCCAGAACGGTATGCGCCGCGTGCGCGTCGGCGCGCTCGAGATCGCCAATGACCGGCCGCTGGTGCTGATCGCCGGCCCCTGCGTGCTGGAGAGCCGGGCCCACGCCCTCGAGGTCTCGGCGGCGCTGAAGGAGATGTCGGAAAAGCTCGGCATCGGCCTGATCTACAAGACCTCGTTCGACAAGGCCAACCGCACCTCGGCCAGTGCCGAGCGTGGCCTGGGCCTTGAAGACGCGCTGCCGATCTTCGCCGAGATCCGCGAGACCACCGGCCTGCCGGTGCTGACCGACGTGCATCTGCCCGAGCAGTGCGCCATCGCGGCCGAGGCCGTGGACGTGCTGCAGATCCCGGCCTTCCTTTGCCGGCAGACCGATCTTCTGGTCGCGGCGGCGAAGACCGGGCGGGTGGTCAATGTCAAGAAGGGCCAGTTCCTGGCACCCTGGGACATGACCAATGTGGTCGCCAAGCTGGATGCGGCCGGCAACCCCAACGTGCTGCTCACCGAGCGGGGGGCGAGCTTCGGCTACAACACCCTGGTGACCGATTATCGTGGCCTGCCGATCATGGCCCGCACCGGTTGCCCGGTGGTGTTCGACGCCACCCATTCGGTTCAGCAGCCCGGCGGTCTGGGCGGGCGCAGCGGCGGCCAGCGCGAATTCGTGCCGGTGCTGGCGCGTGCGGCGGCAGCGGTGGGTGTGGCGGCGATTTTCGCCGAGACCCATCCCGACCCCGACAAGGCGCCGAGCGACGGCCCGAACATGGTGCCGCTGAAGGCGCTGCCCGAGATGGTGGCCGACTGGATGGCGTTCGATGCCGCCGCGAAGGCCCGCCCGCTGGCCGTCTGATCTTCTGCCGCCCCGACAGCATCATCGTCACGGGCGGCCCTCATTCTGATGCTGCATAGCTTCCTGTCGACGGCGCGTTTCGTCGGCAGGCAGCCCCTCGACAGTCGATCCCGGCCCCTTGCCCTTGAACGGAGAGCGAGACATCCCATGACTGCCATCGTCGATATTCGTGCCCGCGAGATCCTCGACAGCCGCGGCAACCCGACCGTCGAGGTCGATGTCGAGCTGGAAAGCGGTGCGATCGGCCGTGCCGCCGTGCCGAGCGGCGCCTCCACCGGCAGCCGCGAAGCGGTCGAGAAGCGCGACGGCGACACCGCCCGCTATCTGGGCAAGGGCGTCGAGCAGGCCGTCGAGGCCGTGATGGGCGAGATTTCGGACGAGCTGATCGGCTATGACGGCGAGGACCAGATCGGCATCGACCAGGCGCTGATCGAGCTGGACGGCACCGAGAACAAGTCGCGCCTGGGCGCCAACGCGATCCTGGGCGTCAGCCTGGCCGTTGCCCGCGCTGCGGCGGAAGAGGCCGGCTGGCCGCTGTTCCGCTATGTCGGCGGTGTCATGGCGCACACCCTGCCGGTGCCGATGATGAACATCATCAACGGCGGCGCCCATGCCGATAACCCGATCGACATCCAGGAATTCATGATCATGCCGGTGGCGTCGGACAGCATCGCCGATGCCATCCGCACCGGTGCCGAGGTCTTCCACCACCTGAAGAAGCAGCTGTCGGCGGCCGGTCACAACACCAATGTCGGCGACGAAGGCGGCTTCGCCCCCAATCTCGGCAGCAATGCCGAGGCGATCGACTTCATCATGAAGGCGATTGAATCCGCCGGTTACAAGCCGGGCGAGGATGTGGTGCTGGCGCTTGATGCCGCCTCGTCGGAGTTCTTCAAGGACGGCAAGTATCACCTCGACGGCGAGGGCCGTGTGCTCGGCGCCGACGAGATGGTACGCTTCTACGAGGACCTGGTCGCACGCTACCCGATCGTGTCGATCGAGGACGGCATGGCCGAGCAGGACGGGGACGGCTGGGCGGCTCTGACCCGCGCCATCGGCGGCAAGGTCCAGCTGGTCGGCGACGACCTGTTCGTGACCAACCCGCAGATCCTGGCCGAGGGCATCGAGAAGGGCCTCGCCAACTCGATCCTGATCAAGGTCAACCAGATCGGCACCCTGACCGAGACGCTGCGTGCGGTCGACATGGCCCACCGTGCCGGCTACACTGCGGTGATGTCGCACCGCTCGGGCGAGACCGAGGACACCACCATCGCCGATCTGGCGGTCGCCACCAATTGCGGCCAGATCAAGACCGGCTCGCTCTCGCGTTCGGACCGTCTGGCCAAGTACAACCAGCTGATCCGCATCGAGGAGATCCTGGGCGATACCGGCTATTACGCCGGCCGCGGCGCACTGAAGGCGCTTGCGCGCCGCTGATCCCCGCCATCGTCGATCCCGGCGATCACGACCTGCACGAAGGCCCGTCCGGAGCGATCCGGGCGGGCCTTCGCCGTTCGGTACCCTGGCCTTGTTCGCTGCCCTGGCCTTCGGCACGGATGACCTGCGAGATGCCCCAGGCAGAGAGCGCGGTGCCGACCACCATCATCCAGGTGAGCGGTTCACCGAACATCGCCCAGGCCCAGACCAGGGTGACGGCCGGGCTCAGATAAAGAACCGTGGCCACCCGGGTGGGCGAGCTTCGGGCGAGGCAGAGCCAGTAGAGGCCATAGCCGCCGAGGCTGGACAGAAGCCCCGTCCAGAGCACCGCAACTGCGAATCCGGGTGTCGCCGGCGGTGCGAGACCACCATCGGCGCCGGCCAGACCGGCAAAGACCAGGGCTGAGACCACCGCGTGCAGCCAAAGCCGGGCCAGGGGGCCGGGGCCACCCCCGGCCGGCAGCCGGTCCTGCCAGAGTGTGGCGGTCGCCAGCGCCACCATGCCGCCGAGGGGCAGCAGTATCGCGAGGACCGGTATCTCGCCAGAAGCCAGTGCATCCTGGCCGACAATAGCGACCCCGATGCCACCGGCAACGAGGCCCGTCCAGCCGCGACCCGGCAGATACCGACCGAAGAAGGCGGCGCCGAGCAGAGCCGTACCGATGGGCAGGAGATCTGCGATCAGGGCCGCAAGCCCCGCGGGTACCCCCAACTCGATGCCTTTCGCGACACCGGCGAGATAGCCACCCATCGCGAGCGCGCCGATTGCGGCCTCGGCGCCGAGGCGTCGCCATCCCGATCTGCGGATCGGGCCGGTTCTGCGGATCTGGCGGATGGCCCAGGGCAGCAGGATCAGGCTGACCAGAATGCACCGCCAGAATACGACCAGGAAAACCGGCGCATGATCGACCGCCAGGCGCGTGCCGACAAAGCCGGAACTCCAGCTGATCACCAGACCGGCTTCGAGCAGGGCCAAGGGCAGGCTGGTCCCCAGGTGGCGAAGCCTGGTGGATATCATGGTCATGGCACATTCCGTCGCAGAGGCTCGTGAAAAGAGCCTTGATCCTGCCGCGGGATTATCATTCATTAAAACGAAATGATTTGATCATCATGTTCGGAAAAATTTGATCATGCCGGCGATGCTCGATCTCGATCTTCTGCGCAGCTTTCACATGATCGCCCGGCTGGGGCGGTTCCGGGCCGCGGCCGAACGGCTCAACAAAAGCCCCGCTGCAATCAGCGTTCAGGTTCAGCGTCTTGAGGCAGTGGCCGGCGGTCGCCTGTTTGAGCGTGACAACCGTGCCGTCGTGCTGACCCCCTTGGGCCAGCGTTTGCTCGCGGGGACGACCGAACTGCTTCGGGTCCATGACCGTCTTATGGACGAGCTTCAGGATACCGGACCTGCCGGGAAGGTCCGTCTCGGGGTGCCCGATGAATATGCAGGGCATGTGATCCGGGACATCCTGCCCGTTATCGTGGCGCGATGGCCCAGGGTGGTGCTCGAGGTCGAAACGGCTGCAAGCGGTGTGCTGACGGATCAATTCCGGCGCGGGCGGCTGGACATGGCGGTGATCGTGCGGCCGGCCGGCGGAGAGCATGACGGGCGGTATCTTGTGGCGACGACGCCGGTCTGGGTGGCGGCGCCGGCGCTGGCTAAGGCGCTGCCCGACATTCTGCCGCTTGCTCTTCATGCGGCCGACTGCCCCTATCGGGATGCGATGCTGGAGGCGCTGACATCAGCCGGCCGGCCTTGGCGGGTGCTGCTCGCCAGCCCGTCGGCCGGTGCGGTCGAAACCTGTGTCGAGGCCGGGCTTGCCCTGTCGGTGGTCGACAGATCCAGAGTGACGCCGGCGATGCAGATCGTGGAAATGCTACCCCAGATCGGTGTGCATCAGGCCGTTGTCCTTGCCCATTCATCGGACGGCGACGACGCCGTCGGGGCGATCGGCTCGGTGCTGGCGCAGCATTTCAGGTTATAGCCGCGGGCGGGGGTATCAGTCCCTCAGGATGCGAACCTGCGGGCGGTAGGCCGTCACCGGGCCGTCGAGCACGACAGTATAGCTGGCGACCCAGCCGGGCGTGCCGTCTGCGCGGGCAAGCGGCATGATCAGCCACTCTGCCATGCGCCACTCGCCATCCGGCCAGGTTGCGCGATCGACGCCCCAGATGAGTGTGGCCTCGTCGATGGCGCGGTCATAGGCGCGCAGGATGTCGGCACAGCGATTGCCGTACCAGATGCCGTCGACGAGATGGCCGGTGGCGTCGCGTCTGGCGAGCGCGACGATAACACTGCCGACATAGCGGTGCAGAAAGCCTCCGTCAGCCAGACGTTCAATGACCAGAAGATTGGGGAGGGTTCTCGGCATATCGACCAGCAGATCGAAATCCCGCCGAAGCGGCATCGGACGCCCCATCCGTCGCGACCGCCAATACGCGATCAAAGCCTGGATCCGCG
The DNA here is from genome assembly GCF_039634785.1 of Tistrella mobilis. Classification (NCBI taxonomy): domain Bacteria; kingdom Pseudomonadati; phylum Pseudomonadota; class Alphaproteobacteria; order Geminicoccales; family Geminicoccaceae; genus Tistrella; species Tistrella mobilis. Next base: position 214,321 of record NZ_JBBIAB010000005.1, read on the forward strand.
GATCAGGCGCGTGGGGGCCGCGGCCATCGAAGCCGGGATCTGTGGAGCCGGTGGTCATCATGCGATCATCGACCGGCCCGTCATTCGGGGCAAGTGCCTCGTGGTGCAGCGCTGTGGCAGCGATAGACATCCTCCCGGCCGACAACCGTGATATGATGATAAAGTTCGTAGCCATCGCCCATACGATCCGAGGGATTCTCTGCCGTGGCCGGCCTGAAAACCATCATTGAACGACGAATGCCCCGGCTCTATGCCCGGTTGATCGATTTCCGCGATCGCATGGCCCCCGATTACGGCGAAAAGGAACTGGCGTTGGTGCCGATTCTGGCTGAGGCGGATGCCGACGCCTATGACATCGGTGCCAATCACGGTGCCTACACGGCCCCCATGCTGCAGGCTGCCGGACGCGTCGTGGCCTTCGAGCCCAACCCCACCATGGGCAAGGTGCTGAAGACCCGGTTTGCCCGCGAATTGCGGGAGGGGCGGCTGGTGTTGATGCCGATGGCGCTGGGCGATGCCGAGGGGGAGGCGGTGCTGCATGTTCCCGAGGCCGGATCCGGTCTCGCCTCCATGAAGGAGGAGGCGGTGCGAAGCGTCAGCACGCCCGGGATGCTGCATATTGCCGTTGCCGTCCGGCGGCTCGACGATCTCAAATCCGAGATCGGCCGTGGCCGGCGTGTGGGCTTTGTGAAGATTGACGTCGAGGGGTTCGAAGGCACGGCACTTCGTGGTGCGGTCGAAACCCTGAAGACCCATCAACCCAGCCTGCTGATCGAGGCGGAGGAGCGTCACACGCCGGGTACCCTGGCCGAACTTCAGGCTTTGCTGGGACCGATCGGCTATCGTGGTCTCTACCTGCTCGACGGCCGTCTGCATGACATGCCGGGCTTCGATATTGCCCGGCTCCAGGATCGCTCGGCCTTGAATGCAGAGGGAACCCGCCGGCTGCCCGACAGGGTCTACGTCAACAATTTCATCTTCGTCGCACGGCCCGAGCCGCTGGCCCGGCTGGAGGCGGCTTACGGCCCGGTGGTCTCTGCCTGATCCTGTTCTGCCCCGGTCGAGTTAAGGGAGAACCGCATCGCATCCGTCGCGGCCGAAGCCCTCGCAGACGGCGCGCAGCATCATGCCACCGCTGGGTGTTGCGGCACTTGGGCCCGAGGGCGGTGTGCCAAGCATGCCATAGACCATCACCCCGGCCTGCTCCTGGTCTTTCAGGCGCGCGGCAAGGTCGCGAATGGCATCGATCGCCGGAACAGGCTGACCGGTCGGGTCAGGGGGCACGATCAGCCCAAGTGCCAGCGGCCCGTCCCAGATCGCCCGATAGGCTGCGAAGGCGCGTTCCGGATTGTAGGAGGGGCCGGCGGCATAGGCCATGATGGCCACCAGGTCGACGGCGGCGGCTGCCTCGCGGTCGCGACCCAACCACAGCATGCTGCCGGTATAGGGGCCGCCGGGCGGCTCGGTCTGAAAGGCGCCGCTGCCATAGGCGCCCGTGCTCCAGCCAGGGATGCTCAGCATCATCGGGCGTGGAAGCACCGCGCGTGTGTCTGCGATCAGCCTGGACCAGGTGAGATCCGTGCGACAGACGACGGTGGGGCCCCTGCGCGCCTCGGCCGTCTGGCAATCCGGTTTTGCCGGCTCGTAATCCAGGTCGACGCCGTCGAGCCCAAGATCGGTGACCAGACGTGCCAGGGCCGCGGGATCATAGCGGCGCCAGCCGTCGACATAGCCGGACCCGCCGACCGCCAGCAGCACCTTCATCGCGGGTGCGCGTGCTTTCAGCGCCCGGACGGCATCGGCGAGGACGGGGCCGGGGACCGGCGCCTGCAGCCCCGTCTCGGTGAGGTCCAGCCCGCCTCGGTAAACGAGGTCCGGTTTGACGAAACCCAGCACCTGCACATCGACATGGTCCGGCGTCATCGCCAGACGCGTGGCGCTGCCGAGTGCCACGGGTATCTCTTCCCAGCTTTCGTAATAGGCCATCGAGAAGGGCTGGGGAAGCGTGACCCGCTCGGTGCCAGAGGCCGCCTGCGCGACCAGAAGACCGATCGTCGTCAACAGAAGGGTGCGCATCGTCTGCATCAGAACACATCCCGTCCGGCCATGCCGCCCAACAAAGTCCGGGCCATGATCCGGATATCGAACCACAGCGACCAGTTCTCGATATATTGCAGGTCCAGTTCGACCCCACGCCGGGCCTTGTCGGCGTCGTGGATGCCGCCGCGCATGCCGTTGATCTGTCCCCAGCCGGTGATGCCGGGCTTCACCCGGTGGCGGGCGGCATATTCCTGCACCGTCTCGAAATAGGTGCGCTCTCCGACCAGCATATTGGGGACATGGGCGCGGGGGCCGACCACCGACATCTCACCGCGCAGGACATTGAACAGCTGCGGCAACTCGTCGATGCTGGTTTTGCGAATGAAGCGACCGATCCGGGTGATGCGCGGATTGTCCATCGGCGTGCCGCGCGACCCGTCGTCGGTGGGATCGACGGTCATCGACCGGAATTTGAACATGTCGAATTCACGGCCGTTGAAACCGACCCGCCGCTGCCGGAACAGGATCGGCCCGGGGCTGTCGAGCCGCACCAGGATCGCGACCACCAGCAGCAGTGGGGACAGCAGCAGAACGGCGATGCCGGCCACGATATAGTCCAGGATGCTCTTCAGAATTGCGTCGGTGCCCTTGAGCGGCCGGCGTGCGACCTGAAGAAAGGGCAGGCCGCCGACATTGAACAGCTGTGCACCGCGCAGATTGATCCAGTCCGCCTCGATCGGCAGCAGCACATCGGCCGGTATCGCGCAGAGTTTCCGCATCATTTCGGCAATGTGCTGGCCGGCGCGCCAGGGCAGGGCGATGATCACCACGTCCACGCGTTCCTGACGCGCCCGACGGGCTAGTTCATCGACGCCGTGAGTGACGGTGAGGCCCGCAATTTCCACTGCGCGACGTGCTGCGCGATCTGGCGCGACACGGCTCCATCTATGCCAATCCGCGATCGCCCTTCCTGGAACAGGAAGCCGAAAAGTTTCGCCTGCAGATCGACCAGCTGCAGCGAAACCTGGCCGATGCCAAGGCGAAGTATAAGGTCCTTAATCTGGAGCAGGAGATCCTTCTGGCGGTGAACCAGGAGGACAGCATCATTCAACGCAGGCGCCATGTGATGGAGCGGCGCGAAGCGCTGCGCATCGAGGTGGCGAATGCGCAGGAGCGGCTGGCCAAGCTTCCGGAACGGGTGTTCGACTTCACGGAGCGGACGAACCGGACCGACAATTACGAGGCGCGAAACGCCCGTATCAAGCTGCAGCTTGAACGGGACCAGTTGCGGGCGCGCTATCAGGACAACCATCCGCGCCTGCAGGAGATCGAGCGCCAGATCAAGACGCTGGAACAGTTTCAGGAGAAGGAACGGCCGGTCTATTTTGCCGACCGGACCGTTCGCAATCCCGCCATCGCGTTCCTGACCAACCATCTGATCCAGATTCAGCTGGAAGAGGAGGCGACGGCTCGTCAGCTGGAAGAGCTGGAGCGTCAGCGTGAGGTTGCGCGCATGCGCATCGCGGAACTGCGCGAGGGCGAGCAGGTGATCGGCGACCTCACGCGCAGCCTGGACGTGGTCGACAAGCTTTATCGGCAGGCGCGGGAACGCGCTGAAACGGCCGGCCTGGAAGAGGCAGCTGCCGACGAACGGGCGTCGAATGTGCGCGTGGTCGAATATGCTGATGCGCCTGCACGCGGAAGCAGCCAGGCGGCCAATCTGGTGGCGGCCGGTCTGTTCGGCGGCCTGCTTCTTGCCGCCGTTGCGGGGCTGGCGGCGGCCTGGAACCGCCGGGTATATCTCCTGCCGCTGGAGGTGGAGCGCGGGCTTGGGCTGCCGGTTCTCGCGACCTTCAACGAGGCCGGCGGCTTCGTGGGCGGTGGCGCCCAGGAGCAGATGATCTATTTCGTCGGGCGTCTGCTTGCGGGCCGTGAAGACGGCCAGTCGCTCAGATCGATTCAGGTCGTCTCCTCCGGTGAAACCGAAAACCGGGAGGGGTTCTCCAGGGCGCTGGCCACCGAACTGGCCGAAGGTCATGGCCGTCGGACGCTTCTGGTCGATCTCGATCGCGACGGCAATGGTCAGGCCGGCGCATTGCGCGCCGGGGATGCTGTTGAGCTGGGTGTCGACGGTATCCGGGCGGCGCCGACACGGATCCCCCGCCTTGACGTGACCGTGGATGCGGCGGGGTCGACCCTGGGGCGCATGCGTACCGAAGTGGGGGAGCTGGGCTCGCTGATCGAAGGACTTGCCGGCCGCTACGACTTCGTCGTTGTCGATGCGCCGGCGACCCGGAACAGTTTCGTTGCCTTGCGGCTTGCTCCCGTCGTCGACGGCTCCATCCTTGTCGTACGTGCCGAACACACCCGCGCGCCGGTGGCCGGCAACACGCGCGATCAGATTCTGGATGCCGGCGGCGATATGCTTGGAGCTGTGGTGACCGGCCGCCGATTCCACATTCCGAGGGCGATCTATCGATGGCTGTGATGCGGATCGCAAGGAACTGGGGGCGGCTTCTGGCTGCCATGGGGCTGATGCTGATGCTTGGCGCCTGCGAGACCGGCCAGGCCATTCGTCCGGTCGCGGCGGACTCGCCCCTCGCCTCCGGCACCTATAATCCGATCGCCTTCGCCGACTGGACCGACGAATTGCCGCCCTATCGCATTGGCGAAGGGGACAAGCTCAAGGTCGGATTCTGGCGGACGCCGGAGTTCGATGAAGAGGTGACGGTCCGGCCCGACGGCTATATCTCGCTCAAATCTGCCGGCGAGGTTCTGGTGGCGGACCTGACCCCGGCCCAGGCCTCCGAGCGTGTGGCCGGCCAGTCGACGCGGATCCTGAGGGATCCGGACGTGAATGTCGCCGTCGACGACGCCATTTCCGCCCGGGTCTATGTCGGCGGCGACGTCCGTGCGCCGGGGGTGTATCGCATCGTCGGTCGCATCGGTGTTGCCGAGGCCCTGACTCTGGCGGGTGGCATCACGCCCAATGGCCGGATGAACGAGATCGTGCTGATCCGACGGGATCCACAGGATCGACCGATGATGCGCACCGTGGATCTGCGTGGGCTTCTGGAAGGCCGGTTGATCGACATTCCGATCGTGCAGGGCGACATCATCTTCGTCCCGCGCAGCCGGATTGCAGAGGTCAATCTGTGGGTCGCGCAGTTCATCGAGGGTGTCGTGCCGTTCCAGCGGGTCTTCCAGTATTCGATCACCCGCAACGACACGACGAAGAACACGCCGTTCTAGCGCAGGGAGGCACGACCGGATGACCGCCGAGACCGCCTCCACGCCGGCCGCGGTGCCGCGGATCGACTTTCTCGGACTGGAGATCAGCGATCTAGACTGCGACCCGGCCGCAGCCGTGATCGCCGCGCGGGATCCTGCTGCCGGTTTCGCCTATGTGGTCACGCCGAACGCCCAGCACATGGTCCGGCTGGCGCGTGGTGCGCCGGCGTTCCAGCACGCCTATGAGGGCGCCTGGCTGGTGTTGTCCGATGGCAATGTGGTCCGCCGCTTTTCGCGCCTGGTGCTGGGACAGGCACTGCCCCACGCCTCGGGAGCGGATGTGACCAGCCGCCTGTTTAACCATCATGTCCGTCCGGATGATGCCATCATGGTGGTGGGTGGCGACGATCGGCTCATGACGGCGTTGCGCAGCCAGTTCGGTCTGACCAACCTTCATCAGCATGTGCCGCCGATGGGGTTCATCCGCGATCCGGCGGCGGTGGAGGCTGCGGTGACGGCGGTCCGGTCCCGGCCGGCGCGCTATGTCTTCATTGCCGTCGGGTCACCGCAATCCGAGCTGCTTGCACGGCAGATCGCGGATGCGGGCGGGGCGACCGGAACCGGGTTGTGCATCGGATCCTCTCTCCTCTTCGTCACCGGGCTGGTTCGCCGTGCGCCGGCCATCGTCCGCAAGCTCGGCCTTGAAGGCGGCTGGCGGCTGATGCTGTCGCCGGTAGGCCATTTCCGCCGGGTGTTTCACGAGAGCCTGCCCATCCTCGGCATCATCATCCGCGCGCGATTTGGTGGCCGCGGCATTCTGCAGCGACCGTCGTGAGAACCGGCGGCGGAAAGAAAGCGGTTCTGTCGCGCCGTCGCGGCCGGGTCGTGGCACCCGGCCCCGCTGTCGATGCGGCTATCTCCGCCGATCTGGCAGAGAGGGTCCTTGCGACCTCCGGGGGGGCGGACCGGTCGACCGGGCGGCTCGAGATCCTGCTGCTCGTCGCCGCATTGCCGATGTTCGGGCAGGTCTTCCACTACATCATCGACGCGGGGCCGTTCTATTATCTCTCCAAGGCCTGGCCGTTTCTGACCCTGCCACTGGCACTCCACGGCGCCTTCCGGCTGAGCGGACGTCATCATCCGCTCTATGCCATCGTGCTCGGCTATGTCATCGGGATCACCCCGGCCCTGTCGATGCTCTGGCTGGGCAATGCCTTTATCGACGCGTTCGGCACGACGATCAAAGTCTGGCCGATCACCTATTATTTCAGCGTGCTCTCGACGCTGGCACTGCTGCGTCCGTCGCCGGATCTGCTGCGCCGGATCCTTCTGTCTTTCGGTGTGGCGACCTTCCTGCTGATGTGGCTGCTCTGGTTGATCGTGCCCCGCACGCACTATGCGGTGGATGCCACACAGAGCAAGCTGTTCATGTACGAACTGGAGCGCGGCTACCGCATCTACATGCCGATGGTCTTCGGCGTGCTCTCGCTGCTTTATCTCGTCCGACGGATGAGCGTCTCTCCGCGGCTGCTCTATGTGGCGCTGTATCTGGCCGGGCTGATGACGATGGTGCTCATCTTCAAGCAGCGGATCAGCATTCTGGCTCTGCTGCTGATCAGCGCCTGGGTGCTCTACCGCAATCTGCCCAAGCTGCCCCGATCGCTGGTGACGCTGGGGCTCGGGATCGGTGTGCTGGTCTTGGCGATCACGGTTCTGATCCCGGCGGTCGAGGCCGTGGAGAAGAGCCTCGGCAACTCGCTCTCGATCCGGGCCCGGTCGCTGTCCCTGGCATTCGACTACATGCTGGCGGATGTCTGGCGCTGGCTCTTCGGCGTGGGGTCGATCACCCGCTTCAGCGCGGTGACCCTTTTCGACCTCTTCGGCACCAATCACTTCTATCTGGCGGATATCGGCTGGGTCGGCATCGTCTTTGAATATGGCGTGGTCGGGGCGCTGCTGATCTTCGGTCTTTATGTCGCGGGGTTGCGCGACGCCTATGGCCGGCGGGCGCGGGCGCCCGAGCGGCAGCTCGCCGACCCGCGTGCCGAAGCCATGGCAGCGGCTCTCGGCGATTATGTGCTGTTCCTGCTGGCGGCGAGCGCCGTCTATTCGGCCGTCTTCACGCCGGGGGAACTCGCGACGGTGACGGCTCTTCTCGTCTATCTGCGGGGGTTCTGGTCGACCCAGGCTGCAATGGGGCCGCGCACGACGCACCAGCCGGACGAGCATGTCCCGGTGCCCGGCCGTGGTGGCGTCGTCCGGCTCTGATCCGTATCAGGCGGCGGCCTCGGCTCTGGCCGCGGCGACATCCAGCGGTGCCGCAGACGACACGCCCAGACGATCATCCAGCCCGCCCAGGTCCAGCAGTCGGGCGATCAGGGCGTCGACGCCGGCGCCACTCTTCATATTGGTGAACAGGAAGGGGCGGCGGCCGCGCATGCGGGTGGCATCCCGCTCCATGATCCCGAGATCGGCGCCGACCAGGGGGGCCAGATCGACCTTGTTGATCACCAGCAGATCCGATCGGGTGATGCCGGGGCCGCCCTTGCGCGGGATCTTCTCGCCCGCCGCCACATCGATCACATAGACCGTGATATCGGCAAGCTCGGGCGAGAAGGTCGCCGACAGATTGTCGCCGCCGCTTTCGACGAAGATGAGCTCCAGATCGGGGAAGCGGGTGCTCATCTCCGCCACGGCGGCGAGATTGATCGACGCATCCTCGCGGATCGCAGTATGCGGGCAGCCGCCGGTCTCCACTCCCATGATCCGCTCTGATGCCAGCGCACCGGCCCGCGTCAGGATCTGCGCGTCTTCCTGGGTGTAGATGTCGTTGGTGATCGCCGCGATGCGATAGCTGTCGCGCAGCCTGCGGCAGAGCACTTCGAGAAGGGCGGTCTTGCCCGAGCCGACGGGGCCGCCGACACCGATGCGCAAGGGCCTGGAACTGCGCTCAGGGGTGAGCGGGATGGGCGCGGGGGAGAGTGTGGTCATGAGCGGAACAGCCTGGAATAGAGGGTTTCGTGTCGAAGGGCGGCAATGTCGGCAAGAATGGCAGCCCCGCCGGGAGCGGCCTCCGGCCTGGCGCGGGCGGCGGTGGCCACGGCACCGATCACAGGCCCCAGCGCCGCCAGCACCCGCTGGCCATCGGTCTGCCCCAGCGGCACCAGCCGGACGCCCGCTGAGACGAGATTGGCGGCAAAGGCGTGGACAAGGGCTTCGATCAGCATGTCTTCGGGCAGGCCGGCCCATCCGCCACAGGCGCCTGCGGCAACCGGCAGGGTGACGGGAACCTCCACCGCGTCGAGCTGCGCCGCCAGGTCCGCGGCTTTGCCGAGCGCCCAGCCGCGCGCAACCGCATCGAGGAACGACCGCCCCTGCTGGCGTGCCTCCAAGGCGCGTTCGCCGGCGGGGACCAGGGCGGATGAGACGATGGCGGTTTCCACAAGGCCGGCCATATCGCCGGCACGGGCCTGGCGGGCGGCGCGCACGGCGAAACCGGCATCCGTCCGCCCGGCCCCGAAGCGCAGGACGCCGTCGATCCAGGCGGCGAGCGTTTCTGCCGTGCCGACCGTGCCGTCTTCGACCGCCTGTTCCAGCCCGTGACTGTAGCTGAAGGCACCGATGGGGAAGCTGGGGCTGGTCCAGGCGAGCAGCTGGTGGAGGCCCTGCGCATCGGTCGAGACCGCACAAGCTGCGGGTCCGTCGGTCCATCCGTAGAGCAGGGCCTGTCCTTCGGCGGTCATGGCGGGATCAGTGGTGATGGCCGTGATCGGCATAGGCACCGGGTTCAGGCTCGAAGGCATCTGCCGCCGGCAGAACACGCAGCCCCAGCGCGGCGGCGATCCGGCGGACCAGCGGTTCATCCGAGGCCCGGATCCGCCAGCCGTCCACCACCTGCACCGGCCGATGCCGGTTGCCGATCTGCCAGGCCGCACGGGCGGTGTCGGCACCGGTGCCGCCGACCAGATCGACCGCGGCGCTCGCCTTCATGGCATGGCCGTGATCGTGATGCCCGTGATCGTGATGCCCATGGCTATGACCGTGCTCGTCCCCCGCCGCGATGCCGGCGGCCCCCAGGATCGGTTCCGGATCGAAGGGGGCGACGGTCTCCGTCAGATGCGCCCCCAGCCGGCCGAGCAGGTCGCGGGCAACCAGATCGCGGGAAATGCGCAGCCGCGGCGTGACAATATGGGTGGTAACGGCCAGCGGCACATGCCGGTTGCCCAGATGCCAGGCGATGCGGACGAGATCCCGCCGATCCGCGGTTTCGGCTTCGATCACCGCTTCGGGCGCCGCCCGGACCACCACATGGCCACCCTGGTCCAGCATCAGCCGGTCACCATCGGCCAGCCTGACCGCCTCGCGCAGATCCAGCAGGAAGGACCGGCCGTCATCGGTGGCAAGCCGGATCCGCCGGCGATGGCGGTCGGCATGCGGCAGGGTGATCGTGCCCCAGGCGGCATCCGGGCCCAGAACCGGCAAAGCAGCGGTCACCACCTGCACGGCCCTGGGCATGACCGACTGAGGGGCTTCGGGAACCAGGGGCGTGATTTTCTCGACGGCGGCGGCCGTGGCGGAAAGCTGGGTCATCTTCATGGGAACCGGTCTCCTGCGTGGCGACGCGATGCGGCTGTCGCATGCGGATCGTGCATCGGGACGGGGGGGTTGATCGGTGATCTTTCGGTGTGCCTCCCTGGAAAAGCTGTGTCAGAAGAGGAAGTAGCGCTGGGCGAGCGGCAGAACCTCGGCCGGCTCGCAGGTCAGCACCTCGCCATCGGCGCGGACTTCATAGGTTTCGGGGTCGATCTCGATCACCGGGCAGGCGTCGTTGAGCGCCATCTGCGCCTTGGTGACCGTTCGGGTTCCACGCACGGCTGCAAGCCGCCGGCCGCCCGCCATCGCCTCAAGACGGCCGGAGGCGAGGGCGGCCCCAGAGACGAAGGTGAGGCAGGATGCCGTCCGCGCGGCCCCCATCGCCCCGAACATCGGCCGGTAGATCACCGGCTGCGGCGTCGGGATGGAGGCATTGGGATCCCCCATCGCCGCATAGGCGATGCTGCCGGATTTGAGCACGATGTCCGGCTTCACGCCGAAGAACATCGGCTTCCAGAGCACCAGATCCGCCAGCTTGCCGACCTCGACCGAGCCCACTTCGGCATCGATCCCGTGTGCACGGGCGGGATTGATCGTATATTTGGCGACATAGCGACGGGCACGCAGATTGTCGTTGTCGCCGGTCTCACCCGGCAGGCGGCCGCGCTGCCGGCGCATCTTGTCGGCGGTCTGCCAGGTCCGGATGATCACTTCGCCCACCCGGCCCATGGCCTGGCTGTCGGACGAGATCATCGAGATGGCCCCCAGATCATTGAGGATGTCTTCCGCCGCGATGGTCTCGCGCCGGATGCGGCTTTCGGCGAAAGCGACGTCTTCCGGAATCGACGGGTCGAGGTGGTGGCACACCATCAGCATGTCGAGATGCTCGTCGATGGTGTTCACCGTATAGGGGCGGGTGGGATTGGTGGAAGAGGGCAGCACATTGGCGAGCCCCGCCACCTTCATGATGTCGGGCGCGTGGCCGCCGCCGGCGCCTTCGGTGTGATAGGCATGGATGGTGCGGCCGGCGAAGGCGGCAATGGTCCGTTCCACGAAGCCGCTCTCGTTGAGCGTGTCGGTGTGGATGGCCACCTGCACGTCTATCAGGTCGGCAACGGTCAGGCAGGTGTCGATGGCCTTGGGCGTGGTGCCCCAGTCCTCGTGAAGCTTCAGGCCGCAGGCGCCGCCTTCGATCTGCTCCATCAGGCTTTCGGGCCGGCTGGCATTGCCCTTGCCCAGAAAGCCGACATTGACCGGCAGGTCGGCCGCCGCCTGGATCATGCGCATCATGTGCCAGGGGCCGGGGGTGACGGTGGTCGCGAAGGTGCCTTCCGCAGGCCCCGTGCCGCCGCCGATCATGGTGGTCACGCCGCTCGCGATGGCATCGATCGCCTGCTGGGGGGCGATGAAATGGATATGGGCATCGATGCCGCCGGCGGTCAGGATCCGTCCCTCGCCGGCGATGATCTCGGTGCCGGGGCCGATGACGATGTCGACGCCGGGCTGGATGTCGGGGTTGCCGGCCTTGCCGATCGCGGCGATGCGGCCGCTGCGCAGCGCGACATCCGCCTTGATGATGCCGGTATGGTCCAGAATGAGGGCGTTGGTGATGACGGTGTCGGCAGCACCATCGGCGCGGGTGCGCTGTGACTGACCCATGCCGTCCCGGATCACCTTGCCGCCGCCGAACTTGACCTCCTCGCCATAGATGGTGCGGTCTTCCTCGACCTCGATCACCAGTTCGGTGTCGGCCAGACGCACCCGGTCGCCAACGGTCGGTCCGTAGGTGGCGGCATAGGAAACGCGATCGATCTCGTATGCCATGGGTTCAACCCTCCCCGCCCTTGGGCGCCGCGGCGCCGAGTGCGCCCGACACCTTGCCGTCGAAGCCATGCACCACCCGGTCGCCCTGATACGCGACCAGGCGCACGCTGCGGGTCTGGCCGGGTTCGAACCGGACGGCCGAGCCGGCGGGGATGTCGAGCCGCATGCCCCAGGCAGCGGCACGGTCGAATGCGAGGCCGGTATTGGTCTCGTAGAAATGATAGTGCGAGCCGACCTGGACCGGCCGGTCGCCGGTGTTCGCGACCTCGATCTCTATGGTCGGGCGGCCGGCATTCAGGGTGATCACCCCGGCGGCGGGGATGATCGCGCCCGGCGCCAGGCCTTCGGCGTCGGGAGAGAACGGCGTATCCGCGGCAGCGCGGGGCGGGGTGGTGTCGGTCATCCTGGCCCCCTCAGCGGATCGGGTTGTGGACGGTGACCAGTTTGGTCCCGTCGGGGAAGGTCGCTTCGACCTGGATCTGTTCGATCATCTCGGGGATGCCCGGCATCACCTCGTCGCGGGTGAGCACCCGGCCGCCCGCCGCCATCAGATCGGCGACGCTGCGGCCGTCGCGGGCGCCTTCGACCACGACATCGGTGATCAGGGCAATCGCTTCCGGATAGTTGAGCTTCACGCCGCGGGCACGGCGCTTTCGCGCCACTTCGGCCGCCATGGCGATCAGCAGTTTTTCCGTCTCCCGAGGGCTCAGATGCATGCGGCGGACGCTCCCTGGCCGTTCCCTGTATCGTTGTTCAACCTGTCGCCTCTGGCGGGCGGATTTCAGTTCAGCCGCGACGGATGCGCGGCAAACGCGGTGGATGATGAAGAAGTTCCGACCGCGCCACCACCCACAGCCGGTCGAAAACCCGCTTCAGACGGGCGGCATCGCTCCCCGCCATCCGCACCACCAGACACCCGTCGACGAGACCGACCCCGACGATGGGACGGGTGAGGGCATCCGGATCCGCAGCGGACCCTGTCACATTTGATGCATGTTTCGTGCCGAAAGCCGGCTCCGGCCCCTCGGCGGCTTCCAGTTCCTGCCGCAACCGGTCGCGGAGCGCCTGGCCTGCGGCCTCTCCCGGGCTGCCGATTCCGCAGAATCCTGCGATTGCGGTCATGCCGCCCAGTGCGGAGGGGCTGGCGATGGCGGCGGCGAAATCCTCTTCCGCCAGGTCGAAGGCATCGGCGAGCACAAGCCTCCCTGCACGCTCGATTGCCCAGGCATCGCGCAATCGTGCTCTGAGGACGCTCTCGCCATGGGCAGTCCGCCCGAGCACGAGCATCTCGCCGATGAGGGCGCGGGAGGTCTGATCGGCAAGCACCAGCCGGGTGCGTCGCTCGAAACGCGCCTGATCGTAGATGATCGTTTCCTGGGGCAGCCACTCGAAGCGGGCGCCGCTGCCCACCCGGAACAGATTGTCGACGGTCGAAACCGGGCCGGTGGTGCGATAGACCCGCTCTGCCGCCTGCGGCATCAGCAGCAGCCGGGCCCCGTCCTCGACCGTCACGTCCAGCCCCAGCCGGTCGCCGCCCACGATACCGCCCGAGGTGCTGGTGACCACCACCATCGGCGGCTCGCCGGGTTCTGCATGGGGGAAGAGCGCCCGATAGGGCACCTGCTGGACAAGGTCGCGCAGACCGCGCCTGGCAGTGGGGGCGGGGCCCATCACCAGGGTCAGACGGCCGTGATCAAGGGCGGCACGCCGGGCACGGGCCGCATCGTCTTTGGGAATCTGCACCTTCGGGGGCTACCGGTATCAGACGGTGAGGTGGCGACGGATGTCGTCGTCGAGGGCTGCCCCGTCTCCGGCGGCGATCACCTCACCGCGATCCAGCACGATGAAACGATCCGCAAGCTCCTGGGCAAAATCGAAATACTGCTCAACAAGGACCACCGCAAGCCCCCGTTCCCGGGCAAGCAGCCGGATCACCCGGCCGATATCCTTGATGATCGAGGGCTGGATGCCCTCGGTCGGCTCGTCCAGGACCAGCAGCTTGGGGGCGGTAACGAGCGCCCTGCCGATGGCGAGCTGCTGCTGCTGGCCGCCGGACAGGTCGCCACCCCGGCGGCCGAGCATGGATTTGAGCACGGGGAAGAGCGCGAAGATGTCGTCCGGAATTTTCCGCTCCAGCTTGCGCGGCCGGGCGGCGAGGCCGGTGCGCAGGTTCTCTTCCACCGTCAGCAGCGGAAACACCTCGCGGCCCTGGGGCACGAAGCCGATGCCGGACCGGGCCCGGTCATAGGGCGCGCGGCCGGCAAGATCGGCGCCATCCAGCCTGATGCTGCCGCCCGAGGGCTTCAGATGGCCGGTGATCGCGCGCATCAGCGTGGTCTTGCCGACACCGTTGCGGCCGAGCACGCAGGTGACCTCGCCGGCGCGGGCCTCGATCGAGACGCCCTTGAGCGCCTGGGCCGAACCGTAATGCACGTCCAGCGCATGAACGTCGAGCATGGGGGCAAGCCTCCGTCAGCGGCCGAGATAGACGTCCACGACCCGCTGGTCTGCCTGGACATGGTCGAGAGAGCCTTCGGCGAGCACCGAGCCTTCGTGCAGCACGGTCACCTTGCAGTCCAGATCGCGCACGAAGCCCATATCGTGCTCGACCACGATAACCGCATGAGACTGCGCCAGGCGCTTCAGCAGCACGGCGGTCTGCGAGGTTTCGGCATCGGTCATACCGGCTGCCGGTTCGTCGACCAGCAGCACCCGCGGCTGCTGCATCAGCAGCATGCCGATTTCCAGCCACTGCTTCTGGCCGTGGCTGAGACGGCCGGCGGGTTCATGGGCGCGGTGGGCGAGGGCGATGTCTTCGAGAACCGCCTCGATCCGCGCGGCCTTGTCGGCGGTGCGCCGGAATTTGAGAGCCGCGAAGGGGCTGCGATCGCCGGCAAGCGCAAGTTCCAGATTGTCGACCACGGTATGGGTCTCGAAGACGCTGGGCTTCTGGAATTTGCGGCCGATGCCGAGGGTGGCGATGCGCGCCTCGTCGAGCTTCGTGAGATCGATCGAGCCGTCGAGAAGGACCTTGCCCTTGTCCGGCCGGGTCTTGCCGGTCATCACGTCCATCATCGTGGTCTTGCCGGCGCCGTTGGGGCCGATCACGGCGCGAAGCTCGCCGTGATCGACCACCAGCGACAGCTCGTTCAGGGCCCGGAAGCCGTCGAAGCTGACGGTCACGCCGTCGAGATAGAGGGCACTGCCCCGGGGGCTGCGGGCACCGTCGGGCGCGGTGCCGGTATCTGCCAGCAGGTCGGCGGTATGCACGGTCATCCGCGGTCCTCCGTGGCGGCGGGGGGAACGGCCTCGCGGCGGCGGCCGAAGGTGGGGAAGGCCGGCAGCCGGCCGACCAGCCCCTTGGGCAGGAACAGCGTCACCGCGATGAACAGCGCCCCCAGGGCGAAGAGCCAGAATTCAGGCAGGGCGCCGGTGAACCAGGTTTTGGCCCAGTTGACCGCGATGCCGCCGAGGGCGGCGCCCCAAAGCGTGCCGCGGCCGCCGACCGCCACCCAGATCACGGCTTCGATCGAGTTGGCGGGAGCGAACTCGCCCGGATTGATGATGCCGACCTGCGGCACATAGAGCGCACCGGCAATGCCGGCCAGCATGGCCGAGAGCACGAAGACGAAGAGCTTGTAGTGCTCCACCCGATAGCCCAGGAAGCGCACCCGGCTTTCGGCGTCGCGGATCGAGACCAGCACCTTGCCGAGCTTCGAGGTCACCACGATGCGCGAGAGCGCATAGGCGCCGACCAGGGCGATGGCGGTGGCGGAATAAAGCGCCACCCGCATTTCGGGTGCCTGCAGGCTGTAGCCGAACAGGTCCTTGAAGTCCGTGAGACCGTTATTGCCGCCGAACCCCATGTCGTTGCGGAAGAAGGCGAGCAGCAGGGCGTAGGTCATGGCCTGGGTGATGATCGACAGATAGACGCCGGTCACCCGCGACCGGAAGCACAGCCAGCCGAGCACGAAGGCGAGCAGGCCGGGCACGACCAGTGCCATCAGAATGGCAAACCAGGCCATGTCGAAGCCATGCCAGTACCAGGGCAGCTCCTGCCAGTTCAGGAAGACCATGAAGTCGGGCAGAACCGGGTTGCCATAGACGCCGCGCGGGCCGATCTCGCGCATCAGATGCATGCCCATGGCATAGCCGCCCAGGGCGAAGAAGGCGCCGTGGCCCAGGCTGAGGATGCCGCAATAGCCCCAGACCAGATCGAGGGCGAGGGCAAGCAGCGCATAGCAGAGATACTTGCCGAAGAGCGACACCATGTAAGACGGGATCGCCAGCGGATGCTCTGCCGGCAGCACCAGCGCCGAGATCGGCATCAGCACGGCGGAGGCCGCGATCAGCCCCATGAAGATCAGCCCGCCACGATCGCCGAGCAGGGCCAGGAGGATCGGCCGGCGCGGGCCGCGTGCCAGGCCGCGCGGGGCCTGGCGGGGAGCGGCGGCGGGTTCGGTGGTCGATGCCATGGGATCAGGCCTCCACCGCGCGGCCCTTGAGCGCGAACAGTCCGCGCGGCCGCTTCTGGATGAACAGGATGATGGCGATCAGCACCAGGATCTTGGCGAGCACGGCTCCGGCGAAGGGTTCCAGCAGCTTGTTCACCACACCCAGGGCGAAACCGCCGATCAGCGTGCCCCAGAGCGTGCCGACACCGCCGAACACCACCACCATGAAGCTGTCGATGATGTAGCCCTGGCCGAGATTGGGGCTGACATTGTCGATCTGGCTGAGCGCCACACCGGCAATGCCGGCGATCCCTGAGCCGAGGGCGAAGGTGAGGGCGTCGATCCGGCCGGTCCGGATGCCCATGGACGATGCCATGGCCCGGTTCTGCGTGACGGCGCGGACATGCAGGCCGAGGGGCGTCTTGCGCAGAAGCAGTGCCACGCCGCCGACCACGACCAGGGAGAAGGCCAGGATCCAGAGCCGGTTATAGGTCAGCGTGATGCCGCCGGCGATCTCGAAGGCGCCGCTCATCCAGTCGGGGCTGGAGACTTCGCGATTGGTCGGCCCGAAGATGGAGCGCACGGCCTGCTGAATGATCAGGCTGAGCCCCCAGGTCGCGAGCAGGGTTTCGAGCGGCCGGCCATAGAGCCAGCGGATCACGCTGCGCTCGATCGCGAAACCAGCGGCCCCCGAGACCAGAAAGGCTGCGGGCAGAGCGATCAACAGCGATACCGGCATCAGGGCCGGCGCCGCGGCCGCGATGCCCTGCTGGACCAGATAGGTCGTATAGGCGCCGAGCATCACCATCTCGCCATGGGCCATGTTGATCACGCCCATCACGCCGAAGGTGATGGCAAGACCGACGGCGGCAAGGACGAGAACCGATCCGAGGCTCAACCCCTGATAGACATTGCCGACGAGCGCCCACATTTCGAGCTTGGCTTCGACGGCGGCCAGCGCATCGATCGCCGCACCCTTCACCGCCTGGGCGGCATCCGGGGACAGCCCTTCCGGTGTACCGTCTGCGATCCGGCCGAGCAGGCTGCGGACCTGCGGGTCGGCATAGTCGCCCAGGGTTTCGATCGCCTGGAGGCGTTCCTCCGGGTTCTCGGCATAGAATGCCTGCACGGCGGCCAGCGCCTTGGTCAGTGCGTCGCGGGCGCGGCTGTCGGTCTCGGTCTCGATCACCTGGGTGAGCAGTGGCAGTGCCGCCGCATCCGGCGACTTGATCAGGCCGTCGGCCGCAGCAATGCGCCGTTCCGGCCGTTTTGCCCTGAGATCGATCAGGCCCATCGCGGCGCGGGCCTCGACCCGCACCCGGTTGTTGACGCGGATGCGCTCGACCTGGCCGCGTTCGGCCTTGCCGAGATCCTCGCCGGTCACCGGATCACGCATGTCGGCATCGTTGCCGCGGCCTTCCAGGATCACCAGACCGCCATCGTTCAGGCGGCCGAGATTACCGGACTGGAGGGCATCGATCGCCCGGGCGGCACGGGCATCGCCCGTGGCGGCCAGGGCGCGAATCAGTGCCAGCGCGCCGTCGAAGCCACTGCCTTCGGTGGCGAGTGCGGCGCGCAGCTGTGCATCCTCTTCCGCGGTCGGTGCGGCATCGGTCGTCTGGGCGACGGCCACGCCTGCGGGAGAAAAGGTGGATGGGCCGGTGGCGAACGGCAGGATCAGCAGCACCGCGGCCAGCGCGAGGGCGCGCAGCAGCGTGGCGGGGCCGCCGGCAGGCCGGCGGGGAGAAATCGCTTGTCCGGGCATCGGGCTCGTCTTCTGCGACCGCGTGCGGAGCCGCCGGTAAAGCTGACCGGCCGATCCGGGGCGGCAAGGGCAGGGTGGGGCTTCGGCAGTCGTGATGCCTTGGGCGGCGGGAGAGCGTACCGCGGCCACAGGCAGACAGCCGAAGCCCCGTCCTCCGCGATCGGGCGGCACGGGCCGCCGTCCGATCGGTGAAGACTTTCCGTGAAGATGCTGCTGCGCCAGGCCAAGCCGGGGTTGGCCCGGCCCGGCGCAGCCGCCGTGATGTCAGCGCATCACTTGTACTTCGGCGTCTCGCAGTTGCCGCAGACCCAGGGATAGGTCCAGTCGGCGGTCAGTTTGGCGCTTTCCGGGATGTAGTCGGACCAGGCATCGCCGACGATCGGACCATCGGTCTTCCACACGGTCGAGAACTGGCCATCCCCCTGGATCTCGCCGATCAGCACCGGCTTCGAGAGGTGGTGGTTGACGTTCATGACCGCGGTGGTGCCGGTCAGCGACGGCACTTTCTGGCCGTACATGGCCTGGCGCACGGCATCGACGTCGGTGGTACCGGCCTGCAGCACCGCCTGGCTCCACATCTTGAAGCCGATATAGGTCGCTTCCATCGGGTCGTTGACGACGCGCTTGTCGTCCTTGATGAAGGCGTGCCACTTCTTGATGAAATCGGCGTTCTCGGGCGTGTCGACCGACATGAAGTAGTTCCAGGCGGCCAGATGGCCGACCAGCGGACCGGTGTCGAGGCCGGCCAGTTCTTCCTCGCCCACCGAGAAGGCGACGACCGGAATGTCGGCGGCATCGATGCCCTGGTTGGCCAGTTCTTTGTAGAACGGCACGTTGGCATCGCCGTTGATGGTGGAGACCACGGCGGTCTTCTTGCCGGCGCTGGCGAACTTCTTCACGTCAGAGACGATGGTCTGCCAGTCGCTGTGGCCGAAGGGCGTATAGCTCTCCATGATGTCGTCATCCGAGACACCCTTGGAGTGCAGGAAAGCCCGCAGGATCTTGTTGGTCGTGCGCGGATAGACATAGTCGGTGCCGAGCAGAACCCAGCGTTTGGCCGCTCCACCATCCTCGCTCATCAGGTATTCGACGGCCGGGATGGCCTGCTGGTTGGGGGCGGCACCGGTGTAGAAGACGTTACGCGAGCTTTCCTCACCCTCGTACTGCACGGGGTAGAACAGAAGCCCGTCCAGCTCTTCGAATACCGGCAGCACGGATTTGCGCGAGACCGAGGTCCAGCAGCCGAAGACGACGTCGACCTTGTCCTTCTCGATCAGTTCGCGGGCCTTTTCGGCGAACAGCGGCCAGTTCGACGCCGGATCGACGACGACCGCTTCAAGCGGACGGCCGAGCAGGCCGCCGCTCTTGTTCACCTCGTCCACCAGCATCAGCACGGTGTCCTTAAGGGTGGTCTCGCTGATCGCCATGGTGCCGGACAGCGAGTGCAGAACGCCCACCTTGATGGGTTCTGCGGCAGTGGCGGCGCTGACGGCGGCTGCGGCGAGAATGGCGCCGCTGGCGATGGTGCGGACGATGAGTTTCATTGACGGCCTCCGGTAGGGCGCGTTGTTCCGATCCATGAGCCAGAGCAGCAAGAAGCGGACCAAACATGCTTGGGTAGGAAGACGCCGGGCTGCAGTCCGCAGGTCTCCGCGGTTCTCTCCGGGGAAGATTACGTAGAAGGCGACAGGCGCGCAGGTGTCCGAACGGTGTCGGGCTCGCTTAAAAAACCGTCAGATGACATGGCATGGTTAAAATTTAGCCATATTTGTGACGGCCCATGGAATGAGCCGGCGCGGCGACCGCGCCACAGGCGCCATGACAAATATCGGACGGGCCGGCCTGCGCCGCGAAGGCTGATTGACGCCGTGACAACTGCGTGATTCCATGCACCCCATGTCGATGCAAAGGGATATAACGCGCCGCTTGCGCCAGATCGCGCCCCAGATTTTCTGGGGGTGCCTGGTCAGCTATTTTGCGTTCCACGCGGTTCAGGGTGACCGCGGGGTCGTGGCCTGGCTGCAGATGCGCCAGCAGCTGGCGGCACTTGACCATCAGCTCGACGACGCCCGGGCGGAACGGCAGCGGCTGGAGAAGCAGGTGGCCCTCATGCGCGCAGAGAGCCTGGATCCCGATATGCTGGACGAGCAGGTCCGCCGGGTGCTCGGTTACACCGATGCGCGGGATCGCGTTGAATTCTACGACGCAGCCGCACCCGTCACGCCCGAGGCGTCGAGTGAACGGCCGGCTCCGGGCGCCGCGGAGTCTGGGGCCCCCAGCGTTCTGGACGTTCTGCCCGAGACGCCCCGCTGATCCCCGGGTCAATGCCATCATGTGACGACCCGGTGATTGGAGACCTCTGCGTTTTGCGGTAGGCTTTCCATCAGGGGTTCACAGGCGTGGAGCGGCTGCCGTGATGATTTACTTCTCCACCGCCACCCAGGGCCGGGCCATGATTTCGGGCCCGCTGGCGGATGCGGTTCAGACCCTGTTGAACCGGAAAGGGGCGCGCCTGGTTGTCGACGGCCGGTTCGGCCCAGCGAGCGCCCGGGCCATGAATGACTGGCAGACGGGAAACGGTTTTCCCGCCTCCGCCACCTTTCTCGAGGATGAGTGGCAGTCCCTCTCGACGCTGGGGCCACTCACCGCCTTCGACCGGGTGTTGAATCCAACCGTCGCCTTCGAGGGCACCTATTTTACCGGTGCGGTGGGGGCCTTCGATTCGGGCGGGCTTACCTGGGGCATTCTGGGCTTCACCCTGTCCTCAGGGGCGCTGCAGCAGCTGTTCTCGGATATCGAGACCAGGGCCCCCGGGCTGATTGCCGGCATCTTCGGGGCTGAATACGATCAGATGATGCAGGCCCTGCCGCTCCGCGGCCAGGCTGCGGTCGACTGGGCGAAGACGATTTCGACAGGGGCCAACAACACCCAATTGATTGATCCATGGGCGGCCCATTTCTCCGCGCTTGGCAATCAGGGGGCGGCCAAATCGGTTCAGATGGACCATGCCTTCGCGACCTGGTTCGGTCGGGCGGTCGGCTATCTCAACCGCTATATGCCGGGGCGGCAGGTCTCTCTGCTCGACATCGCCTTCTGGTTCGATGTGGCGGTGCAGACCGGTGTGAGCAGTGCGGTTTCGGCCGATCTGCTGGCGGTCGATACGGCCGGGCTCGACAATGCCGGCTGCCGGGCAGCCTTTGCGCAGGTCATCGCCAACCACGCCGCCGCCCAGTGGCGGAACGACGTGCTGAGCCGCAAGATGACCTTTGCCACCGGTCGGGGCACGGTCCATGGGGCGGTTTATGACCTTGCAGACTGGGGGATCACCGATGAGGTGGTGCCGACGCCCGACGCGGAGACCCGGCCGGTGTTGTCGGCAATGTTCGCCGCCAGCTGATTATCGCTCCCTGCGCGAATGGCGGCGGCCAGTGCGGCGACTGCCTTCAGATATTGCGCGCGGGCTGGCGAGCTTTCGGGCAGCGTGGAAAGCGCTGCCTGCAGGGCCATCACTTCGCGATCATCCGTGGCGGCGGCCTGTCGGGGGGACTCGATGTCGAGAAGATGGCTTGCGGTGGTGTTCAGCAACCGTGCAAGCGCCGGAATCGCTGCGGCTGGCACACGATTGACGCCGCGCTCGTATTTCTGGACCTGCTGAAAGGTGATCTCCAGAACATTGGCGACGTCGCTCTGACTGAAGCCGCGCAGCCGGCGCAGTCGCTTGATCTTCTGGCCGAGTATCACGTCGGCCTGACTGACGAGCCTGCCTGCCATCAGCGCTCTCCATCCTGCCGGGAAGAGGTCTTGTCGAGAAAGCGGGCGAGCCTGGGCCCGGCCTCGCCAAAATCGCCAAGGCTCGAATAGCCGTAGAGGGTTTCCAATCTGAGGGCATCGTCGAGGGGGCGGCCGATCAGTTCCAGCACGGTCTCCTTGGCCGAGCGGACGGCGGTGCGGCCATTGGCCCGGATGCGTGCGGCCGTCTCCAGCGCTACGGTCATGAGGTCAGCGCGCGGCACCACCCGGGAGACCAGGTGCAGACGCAGGGCTTCGGCCGCGTCGACCGGCCGGCCGGTCAGGGTGAGATCGAGCGCCGTGCCGATGCCGGCGATGGCCGAAAGTCGCACGAGCCCGCCATCGCCCTGGTGCAGTCCATAGCGCAGCTCGAAGACGCCGAAGCTGGCATCCTCTGCGGCAATGCGGATGTCGCAGGCAAGAGCAAGTTCAAACCCGCCACCGATGACATGGCCGTGCAGGGCCGCCACCACCGGTTTGACCAGGCGGTGGCGGCCGCGGGTGAGCCCGCCGCCGATGCCGGTTGGCATATTGCGGCGCGGTGCCATCATGTCGGCACCCTGCCAGCGCGGAATGAAGCTCTTCAGATCAGCACCGGTACAGAAGGCCCGACCTTCACCCGAGAGCACGGCGACATCCGCCGCATCATCTGCCGCGAAGCGGTCCCAGGCGACGGCCAGGGCATCATTGAGCCGATCGTCGAGCGCGTTCAGCGCTTCGGGCCGGTTCATGGTGATCCGGGCGATGCCCTCCTCAACCATGTACAGCACCAGATCTTCGCGCATTGCCGGGATCTCCTGAACGGTGATGGCGCCTCTTACCAGGGCGTTCTCTGGCGCCATCATAGAAAGCAGCCTAAACTTAAGGAAAATGGATTATCTGGATCTTATCGATCTGAAAATTGGATGGAGGAACCGCCGTGACCCTCAGGCAATTGCGCTATCTGATTGCGGTGGTGGCGGCGGGCAGCATCACCGGCGGCGCACGCTCTCTGAACGTGTCTCAACCGGCGCTCTCGGCCGGGTTGGCGGCGCTGGAAGATGAACTCGGTACGCCACTGCTGGAGCGGCAACGCGGCGCGGTGCGGCTGACGGCTCTGGGGCGCCGGTTCCATCGGCGTGCCCTGGGCATCGTGCGCGACGCTGATCTTGCGCGTCAGGAGGTGCGACGCGGGCTGGAGCAGAGCGTGTTGACGCTGGGCGTGCTGCCGACCGTGCCGATGGGGCTGGTTCTGGGGCTGGCGGAGGCCTTGCGCCGGCATCTGCCGGCGGTGGAGCTGACCATCCGTGAAGCGCGGGAACCACGGCTTGCCGAGGCGGTGGGGCTGGGACGGATGGATGCAGCCTTGACCATCTCGGATCGTGCGGCCGATGGCTGGTGGGTGCCGGTGCGGGACGATCCACTGGCGGTGGTGTGCCCGCCCGGCCATGATTTCGCCCGGCGCGGCTCGGTGCGGGTGGCCGATCTGGACGGGGAGGCTTTCGTTTTGCGTATGCATTGCGAGCGGGGCAGGGATGCGCAGGGACTGCTCGATTCGCGTGGGATCCGGCTTCGCCCGTCGTTTGCCACGGATCAGGACGCACGAGCCTTTGCTGCAGTGCGGGCCGGGTTGGGCGTGACGATCGCTCCGCGGACGCTGGTACCGGAAGGCCTTGGTTTCGTTGCGATTGAAGATCTGGGGCTCACCCGTCGTCTGGGCTTGCAGCTGTCGGTCGGTCTTGATGAACGCTTGTTGGGCGCTCTGGTTGCTGCGCTGCGAGATGCCGAAGCCGCGCAGATGGTCATTCCAGACGCGAATGTGTCAATTAACTAAAAACAAGTTAATCATCTCTATTGCGCCGCAGCACAAGGATTTGCGGCCCGTGTTTCGCTTGCCAGCGGCGGATGTGGGGCTTAGGTTCAACTCCACCTAGGCGCTCCGGAGCCGGCTCGTGCGGCTCCCGCGCGTCACATCCGGGGAGGACCGCATGGCGACTTCGCGCCGTAAGCCCTCGGGCTCGCAGAGCAACGCGCTCGCACCCGAGAACAGCACCATCGAACAGCTGGTCCACTACTACCGAGAGATGCTCCTGATCCGGCGCTTCGAGGAGAAGGCCGGCCAGATGTACGGCATGGGCCTGATCGGCGGCTTCTGCCACCTCTATATCGGCCAGGAAGCCGTCGTGATCGGCATGCAGGGCAGCCTGGTCGACGGCGACAGCGTCGTCACCAGCTACCGCGACCACGGCCATATGCTCGCCTGCGGCATGGAAGCCCGCGGCGTGATGGCCGAACTCACCGGCCGCCGCGACGGATATTCGCGCGGCAAGGGCGGCTCGATGCATATGTTCTCGGTCGAGAAGGGCTTTTTCGGCGGCCATGGCATCGTGGCGGCCCAGGTGCCGATCGGCACCGGCCTCGGCTTCGCCCACAAGTACAAGGAAGACGGCAAGGTCGCCGTCACCTATCTGGGCGACGGCGCGGTCAATCAGGGCCAGGTGTACGAGAGCTTCAACATGGCCAGCCTCTGGCACCTGCCGGTGGTCTATGTCATCGAGAACAATCTCTACGGCATGGGCACCTCGGTGGCGCGCGCCAGCGCCGTGACCGAACTTTACCGCCGCGGCGAGAGCTTCGGCATTCCGGGTTTTGCGGTCGATGGCATGGACGTGCGGACCGTGCGCGGTGCTGCCGAATTCGCCGTCGAGCATGCCCGCAGCGGCAAGGGCCCGATCCTGCTGGAGATGAAGACCTATCGCTTCCGCGGCCATTCGATGTCCGACCCGGCCAAGTACCGGTCCAAGGACGAACTGAACCGCATGAAGGCCGAGCGCGACCCGATCGAGCTGGTCAAGAAGCTGCTGATCGACAGCGGCGAGTGGGACGAGGCGAAGCTCAAGGGCATCGACCGGGAGATCAAGGACATCGTCGTCGACGCCGCCGATTTCGCCCAGGAGAACCCCGAGCCCGATCCGTCGGAGCTGTGGACGGACGTGCTGGTCGAGAGCTGATCGAGGCTCTGCCGGCTCAAGGTTTTCACAGGAGACCGGGGCAGGGCGCGTCGGCGCCGCTCCGGTGACGGATTTCAGAGAGAAACGGGTCCATACATGCCGAAGATCACGGTACGCGAGGCGCTGCGCGACGCCATGGCCGAAGAGATGCGCCGGGACGGCGACGTCTTCGTGATGGGCGAAGAGGTCGCCGAATACCAGGGCGCCTACAAGGTCACCCAGGGTCTGCTCGACGAATTCGGGGCAAAGCGGGTGGTCGACACCCCGATCACCGAACACGGCTTTACCGGCCTTGCCGTCGGCGCCGCCATGCGCGGCCTGAAGCCGATCGTCGAATTCATGACCTTCAATTTCGCCATGCAGGCGATCGATCAGATCATCAACTCCGCCGCCAAGACCAATTACATGTCCGGCGGCCAGATGCGCTGCCCGATCGTCTTCCGCGGCCCCAACGGTGCGGCGGCGCGCGTGGCGGCCCAGCACAGCCAGGACTATGCCAGCTGGTATGCCCATGTCCCCGGGCTGATCGTCATTGCGCCCTGGTCGGCGGCGGATGCCAAGGGCCTGCTGAAGGCCGCCATCCGCAATCCGAACCCGGTCATCTTCCTTGAGAACGAGATCCTCTACGGTCAGAGCTTCGAGGTGCCGGACGACGACGACCACGTGGTCGAGATCGGCAAGGCCGCGACCGTGCGCGAGGGGCGGGACGTGACCATCACCGCCTGGTCGATCAATGTCGGCAAGGCGCTGGAAGCCGCGGACAAGCTGGCGGGAGAGGGGATCGAGGCCGAGGTCATCGACCTGCGCACCATCCGCCCGCTCGACGTCGACACCATCGTGGCTTCGGTGAAGAAGACCAATCGCCTGGTGACGGTCGAGGAAGGCTGGCCGACTGCCGGCATGGGCGCCGAGCAGGCCGCGCTGATGATGGAGCACGCCTTCGATCATCTGGATGCGCCGGTGATCCGGGTCTGCGGCAAGGATGTGCCGCTGCCCTATGCCGCCAATCTCGAGAAGCTGGCCCTGCCGCAGCCCGACGACATCGTCGAGGCCGCCAAGCGCGCCGTCGGCTACGAATTCTGAGCCGGCATCGCCGGACCCCATCGAGAATCCGAGGACCGAACATGGCTCAGACCATCCTGATGCCGGCCCTGTCGCCGACCATGACCGAAGGCACGCTCGCCAAGTGGCTGGTGTCGGCCGGCGACAAGATTGAAAGCGGGCAGGTGATCGCCGAAATCGAGACCGACAAGGCCACCATGGAGGTGGAAGCGGTCGATGAAGGCGTGCTGGCCGAGATCCTGGTGCCGGAAGGCACCGAGAATGTTGCCGTGAACACGCCGATCGCCGTGCTCAAGGAAGAGGGTGACGACGATGCGGCGGTGGCGGAAGCCGCCGCCGGTGCCGGCGCGCCTGCACCCGCCGCCCAGGCCGAAGAGGCCGAGGCCGAAGGTGACGATGCCAGTGAGGCGGAAGCCGCAGCGGCCCCCGCTCCCAAGGCGTCGGCGAAGCCGGCGGCCGATGGCGAGGGCGGCCGGATCAAGGCGAGCCCGCTCGCCCGCCGCATCGCATCTGAAGCCGGTCTGGATCTCTCGGGCCTCGAGGGCACCGGTCCGCATGGCCGGATCGTGAAGGCCGATGTCGAGGCGGCGATCGCGCCGGGTGCGAAGCCCGCCGAGGCATCGAAAGCCCCGGGCCGCAGCGACGCCGCTCCGGCCGCCGAGGCGCCCAAGGCGACCCCGGCGCCGGCCCAGCAGACCGCTGGCGGTTACAGCGTGGCGGCGATCTCCGCCGCGGCTTCCGCCCAGACCCGCGATCTGGTCGACAAGCTGGGCATGCCGTACGAGGCCGAGGCCAATAACGGCATGCGCAAGACCATCGCCCGCCGCCTGCTCGACGCCAAGCAGACCGTGCCGCATTTCTACCTGACGGTGGACTGCGTCATCGACCGGCTGCTGGCGGTGCGCAAGGAGCTCAACGAGCGTGCCGGCGGCGGCGTGAAGATCAGCGTCAATGATTTCGTGGTGCGGGCCAGCGCCCTGTCGCTGCGCAAGGTGCCGGCGGCCAATGCCGCCTGGACCGACGAGGCGGTGCTGCGCTTCAAGGATGTCGACGTGTCCGTGGCCGTTGCGATCGATGGCGGGCTGATCACCCCGATCATCCGCAAGGCCGATACCAAGGGTCTGGCCGCGATTTCGTCGGAGATGCGCGACCTCGCCACCCGTGCCCGCGACGGCAAGCTGAAGCCCGAGGAATATCAGGGCGGCACCTTCTCGGTCTCGAACCTCGGCATGTACGGGATCAGGGAGTTCTCGGCGATCATCAACCCGCCGCAGTCGGCGATCCTGGCCGCCGGTGCCGCCGAGCAGCGGCCGGTGGTGAAGGATGGCGCGCTGGCGATCGCGACGGTGATGACGGTTACGCTCTCCTGCGACCACCGGGTGGTGGACGGCGCCGTCGGCGCCCAGTTCCTGGCCGCCTTCAAGAAGCTGATCGAGGACCCGCTGTCGATGCTGCTCTGAGCGGCATCCCGCGGTTCATCCTTCGAGACACACACGAGACGGACGGGAGACCCATCCCATGCCGATCAAGGTTCTGATGCCGGCGCTGTCGCCGACCATGACCGAAGGCACCCTGGCCCGCTGGCTGGTCAAGGAAGGCGACACGATCGAAAGCGGTCAGGTGATCGCCGAGATCGAGACCGACAAGGCCACCATGGAGGTCGAGGCGGCCGACGAGGGCGTGCTGGCGAAGATCGTGGTGCCGGAAGGCACCGAGAACGTCGCGGTCAATGCCCTGATTGCGGTCCTCGCCGATGAAGGCGAGGATCCGGCCGAGGCGGCAAAGGCCGCTGCCGGCGGTGCCGAGCCGCCGAAGGAAGCCCCCAAGGCCGCCGAGGCCGCGAAAAAGCCCGAACCCCCGAAGAAGCCTGAGCCCTCGAAGAAGGCCGAGGCGCCCAAGGCCGAGGCCAAAAAGCCGGCGCCGAAGACGGCCTCGGGACCGAAGAGCGGTGACGACTATGACGTGATCGTCATCGGCGGCGGCCCCGGCGGCTATGTCGCGGCGATCCGCGCCGGCCAGTTGGGCCTCCGCACGCTGGTGGTCGAGGAAAAGCACCTGGGTGGCATCTGCCTGAACTGGGGCTGCATTCCGACCAAGGCGCTGCTGCGGGCGGCCGAGGTGTGGACCCTGGTCAACCATGCCAGGGAATTCGGCATCACGGTCGAGAAGCCGAGCTTCGATCTGTCCGCGATCGTCAAGCGCAGCCGTGACGTGGCCAAGACCCTGTCGCAGGGCGTGGCGCATCTGCTGAAGAAGAACAAGGTCGAGGTCGCAGACGGCCGCGGCCGTCTGAACGGCCCGGGCAAGGTCGTGATCGAGGGCGCGAAGGGCAAGCGCAGCGTCACCGCCGATCACATCATTCTGGCGACCGGTGCCCGTGCCCGCGTGGTCAAGGGGCTGGAGCCCGATGGCGAGCGGGTCTGGACCTATCGCGAAGCCATGGTGCCCGAGAGCCTGCCCAAGTCGCTGCTGGTGGTCGGTTCCGGCGCGATCGGCATTGAATTCGCGAGCTTCTATCGCGCGCTCGGCGTCGAGGTGACCGTGGTCGAACTGCTCGACCGCATCCTGCCGGTCGAGGATGCCGAGATTTCGGGCCTCGCCCGCAAGGCCTTCGAGAAGCAGGGGATGAAGATCCTCACCGGCACCCAGGTCAAGGCGCTCGACAAAGGCCGGGACGGGGTGACCGCAACGCTCGAAGACGGCAAGGGCAAGGCCCAGACCCTGAAGGTCGACCGCGTGATCGTGGCGATCGGCATCGTCGGCAACACCGAGGATCTGGGGCTGGAGACGACGAAGGTGAAGGTCGAGAAGGGCCAGATCCAGGTCGGTCCGTATCTCGAAACCGACGAGTCGGGCATCTACGCGATCGGCGACGTGGCCGGCGCACCCTGGCTGGCTCACAAGGCCTCGCATGAAGGCGTGATCTGCGTCGAGGCCTTCGCCGGTGTCGAACATGTCCACCCGATGACCCGCGAGAACATTCCGGGCTGCACCTATGCCACCCCGCAGGTGGCCTCGGTCGGCATGACCGAGGCCAAGGCGAAAGAGGCCGGCTACGACGTCAAGGTCGGCCGCTTCCCCTATCGGGGGAATGGCAAGGCCCTGGCGCTGGGGGAACCCGAGGGGCTGGTCAAGACGGTGTTCGATGCGAAGACCGGCGAGCTGCTGGGTGCCCATATGATCGGTGCCGAGGTGACTGAGCTGATCCAGGGCTACACGGTCGCCAAGACCATGGAAGGCACCGAGCTCGACCTGATGCACACCATCTTCCCGCATCCGACCCTGTCCGAGATGATGCACGAGTCCGTGCTTGACGCCTTCGGACGGGCCATCCATTTCTAACCCGAAATACCCTCAGCGCCCTGCGACAGGCACGCCTGTAGCGCGGTCGACTGTGGTATGCTCGACCAAAGGCCCGGCTCCCGATCACCGGTCGGGGCCGGGCCTCAACCCATCCAGGCCGGGGGACATCGCACGTGGCCGTGATCATCCATCCCGTCGAGACGGCGCCAGCCAGCACCACGCCAGCCCAGCGTCAGCGCAAGCCCGACTGGATTCGCGTCAAGGCGCCGACCTCGCCACAGGTGGCGGAAATGCGCCAGCGCATGCGGCGCCTCAACCTCTTCACCGTCTGCGAAGAGGCCGCCTGCCCGAATATCGGCGAGTGCTGGACCCAGAAGCACGCCACCGTGATGATCCTGGGCGATATCTGCACCCGCGCCTGCCGGTTCTGCAATGTCGCGACCGGCATGCCCCGCGCGGTCGATCCGGACGAGCCCGCACATCTGGCGGAAGCGGTGGCCGAGATGGGGCTGGCGCATGTGGTGGTGACCTCGGTCGATCGCGACGATCTCGACGATGGCGGCGCCGGCCAGTTCGTCCAGGTGATCCGCCGCATCCGCGAGATGTCGCCCGAGACCACAATCGAGGTGCTCACCCCCGATTTCCAGCGCAAGAAGGGCGCGCTCGAAGCGGTGGCCGAGGCGCGGCCGGATGTGTTCAACCACAATCTGGAAACCGTGCCGCGGCTCTATGCCGATGTCCGGCCGGGGGCGCGCTATTTCCACTCGCTCAAGATCCTGTCGATGGTGAAGGATGTCGACCCCTCGATCTTCACCAAGTCGGGCATCATGGTCGGCCTGGGTGAGACCAAGGGCGAGGTTCATCAGGTGATGAA
This sequence comes from Tistrella mobilis, assembly GCF_039634785.1. Lineage (NCBI taxonomy): Bacteria > Pseudomonadati > Pseudomonadota > Alphaproteobacteria > Geminicoccales > Geminicoccaceae > Tistrella > Tistrella mobilis. The sequence goes on from NZ_JBBIAB010000005.1 coordinate 244,246, forward strand.
CGATCTGCGCGCGGCGGATGTCGACTTCATGACCATCGGCCAGTATCTGCAGCCGACGCCCAAGCATCTGCCGGTCGACCGCTTCGTCACGCCCGAGGAGTTCCAGTCCTATGCGACCATGGGGCGGGCCAAGGGGTTCCTGCTGGTCTCGTCCAGCCCGCTGACCCGCTCGTCGCATCACGCCGACAAGGACTTCGCACAGCTGAAGGCCGCACGCGAGGCGCAGCTTGCAGCGGGTACCGCTCAGACCGTATAGAGAGACGGTCCGCCACGGCACCGTGGCAGCAGCCCCCGTATCGCGCGGGGGGAGCTGCCCGGCTGCCGTCCGCCCGACGATTCTCGCCAACGGGAGTTAGCGTTCGACGATGCCGTCCTTCAGCGAAAAGCGCGTACTGCCCTACGCGCCCGACCAGCTTTTCGACCTCGTTGCCGCCGTCGACCGCTATCCGGAATTCCTCCCCTGGTGCATTGCCTCGCGCATCCGCACGCGTGAGAGCTTCACCGACGCCGAGGGGCACAAGCGCGAGCGCATGGAGGCCGATCTGGTGATCGGCTTCAAGATGATCCGCGAGCGTTTCACCTCGAAGGTCGAACTCCTGCGCCCGCATGAGGTGCTGGTGACCGACGTGACCGGGCCGTTCGAACATCTGCGCAATCGCTGGTGTTTCGAGCCGCACCCCGAAGGCTGCCTGGTCGATTTCGAAGTCGATTTCAAATTCCGCTCGCGCCTGCTCGACAATGTGATGGGCGCGCTGTTCGGCGAGGCCACCCGGCGCATGGTCAAGGCTTTCGAGGCCCGGGCCGCCGATCTTTATGGGCGCGAGCCTCTGCATCGCGGCCAGGCGCCGCGGCCCGCCGAGCCCTGATCCCGGCTCTTCCTCCGCGGCTTCTCGATTTTTCGATGTGACATCGCGATCCGGGATGTCACAGGATGTCCGGGGTGGACGTCTTTCCGGCAGCGTCTCCCTGTCGAAGGACGATCCGATGACCGACATCGCCACGCCGCCTGCGGGTTTCAGCCGCTGCCGCTCCGGCGGTTTTGCCGTGACCGGCCTTGCTGCCATCGTCTCGAATGACGATCCGGACGCGATCGGCGTCCTGTGGGGGCGCTGGTTTGCGGAGCGGCCGCTGGAGGGGCAGCCCTGCGCCGATGCTGCGACCTATGCCGTCTATGATCGGTATCAGGGCGACCACAGCGCCCCTTTCCGGCTGACCATCGGCCGGGTTCTGGTGCCCGGTCTGCCGGTGCCTGACGGGCTGATCCGGATCGATCTGGCCGCGGCCGATTTTCTGGTGCTGCGGACCGCCGGCCCGCAGCCGGCGGCGCTGGCCGCAGGCTGGGCCAGGATCTGGCAAACCCTGCCGGACCGTGCCTTTCGGGCCGATTTCGACAGATGGCCGGATGCCGAGCCGGACCGGGCGGACATTCATGTGGAGCTGCGCGCATGAGCCTGACCACAAGCGCCATGCCGGGAACCTCCGCAGCCCGGACCGATGCCTTTCTCGCCCATGCACCGGCGGCCTGGGCGCAGGCCTACCGGTTGACCGGCAGTTCGGCCGACGCCGATGATGTGATGCAGGATGCCTGGCTGCGCTGGCAACGGGCCGAAGCCGGCGCCGAGGCCGGCCGGCCGCGTGAACCGCGGGCTTTTCTGCTGTCGGTGGCGACCCGGCTTGCACTTGACCGCCTGCGCAGCCGCCGGCGGGCCCGGACCGGCTATCCCGGCCCCTGGTTGCCGGAGCCGCTGGTGTCCGACATCGTGGCGCCCGAGGCGGGCCTCACCGAGACGACCGAGACCCTGTCGCTGGCGCTGCTCCGGCTGATGGAGCGGGTGCCGCCATCGGAACGCGCCGCCCTGCTTCTGGTCGAGGTGGCGGAAATGGAGGCCGACGAGGCGGCCGATGCGCTCGGCATTACCCCCGTGGCCTTGCGTCAGCGGCTGTCGCGCGCCCGGCGCCGCCTGGCGGCCGCCCGGGCGGAGCTGCCGGCGGCGGCAGATCCGCTGCTCGACCGCAGCCCCGGCAGCGGCAGCGCCGATCCCGAGGCGGCGCGTGCGCTTGCCGAAGCGGTTCTGAAAGCGGTGGCAAGCGGCGACGAGGTCATGCTCCGACGCCTGCTTGCCCCTGAAATCGTGCTGGAGAGCGATGGTGGGGGCAAGGCGGCGGCGGCGCTGAACCCTATCCGCGGCATCGACAAGGTGGTGCGGTTCCTGATCTCGATCACCCGCAAGCACCCGGCGCAGAGCGTGCGCCTCGCCCTGGTCAATGGTGCACCCGGCTTCATTCAGGATTTTCCCGACGGCAGCATGAGCGTCAGCGCGCTCGTCCTCGACGGGCAGGGGCGGGTGGGCGCCATTCTTACGATGCGCAATCCCGACAAACTCGGCGCCGTCCGCCGTCTGCTCGACGGGCGCGGCTGACCACCCGTCCGGGGCCTGGCCGGGGTCAGTCCGCCAGGGCGTCGAGCAGCATATCGAGCGCCACCGCGACGCTCTGGGCCCGCACGGCCTGACGGTCGCCCGGGAAAACATGCCGGCGATGGGTGACCGTGCCGCCGCGCCGCGCACAGGCAAGATAGACCAGTCCCACGGGCTTGGTGGGCGTGGCGCCGCCGGGCCCGGCAATGCCGGTGATCGACACGGCAAGATCGGCACGCGACCGGGCAATGCCACCGGTCGCCATCGCTTCGGCGACCGGCCGGCTCACCGCGCCCTCGGCCTCGATCAAGGCTGCCGGAACGCCGACCATCTCGGTCTTGGCCTCGTTGGAATAGGTCACGAAGCCGCGATCGACCACATCCGAAGAGCCGGCGACGGCGGTGAGCGTGCCGGCAACCAACCCGCCGGTGCAGCTTTCGACCGTGGCGATCTTCAGGCCGCGGTCCCGTGCCCGGGACAGAACAAGCTCTGCGGTCTCGATCAGGCTGTCAGTGAGCATGGGCAGGTGCTCCGGCGTGCGATCAAAGGGCAATGCCGGCCATGTCGAGGCCGGAGGCCAAAGCGACGAGCAACAGAATAGCGTAGACCCCGGCGATCAGGTCGTCGAGGATCACGCCCAGCGCGCCGCGGACATGGCGGTCGGCCCATCCTACCGGAAAGGGTTTGGCGATGTCGAAGGCACGGAAAGCGATGAAGGCCGCAAGCCACCAGTGCCAGTCGCCGAGCCGCCCGAGAGGGGCCAGTGCTGCCAGCGTAATCCAGAGGCCGGCCAGCTCGTCGATGACCACGCGTCCGGGGTCGTGGACCCCGTCATGAGCGGTGACCAGGCGGATGGCCCACCAGCCGGCGATGACCGCAAGCACGGCACCGATCAGCAGCGCCGGGGCACCACCCGCCCAGGCGACCGGGATGCCGATGGCCAGGGCGGCGACGGTACCGACGGTGCCGGGTGCGCGCGGGGCGTTGCCGCTGCCGAGCACGGTCGCGATCAGCTCTGCCGGATGATGGGCCGGCAGATGCTCGCGATGGCGGCGGGGGCTCAAACCACCGGCTCCGAAGCGGAGAGATCGGGGAGCAGCACCGTGGCGGTCGCCATGGCCGCCAGCCCTTCGCGGCGCCCGGTGAAGCCCAGCTGTTCGGTGGTGGTGGCCTTGACCCCGATCCGGGCGGGCGGCAGCCCGGTCAATTCGGCAAGGCGGCGGCGCATCGCCTCGCGATGAGGACCGACCTTCGGCCGTTCGCCGATGATGGTCACGTCGCAATGCACCAGCCGGCCGCCGATCGCGCCCATCAGGGCCAGAGCGTGGATCAGGAAGCGGTCGGACGAAGCGCCGCGCCAGCGGGCATCCGTCGGCGGAAAATGACGGCCGATATCATCGGCGGCGATGGCACCCAGCACCGCATCGGTCAACGCATGCAGGGCGACATCGGCATCGGAATGGCCGGACAGCCCCTGATCATGCGGCACACGAACACCGCAGAGCCAGACATGGTTGCCGGGGGCGAAGGCGTGGACATCGAAGCCGCTGCCGGTGGCCGGGAGCAGGGCGGCCGTCTGACCGCGCCGCGCCAGCAACTGCCGGGCCCTGTCCATATCCGCGGCCGTGGTGATCTTGAAGGCGGCCTCGTCGCCGTCGACCAGCCGGACGGCATGGCCAGCCGCCTCCATCACCGCCGCATCATCGGTCAGCGCGTGGGGCAGCGTGTGTCCGGCCGCGGCGCGATGAGCCGCAAGCAGCAGGTCCAGCCGTGCCCCTTGAGGGGTTTGCGCCCGCCAGAGGCCGTCGCGCGACACGGTCCCGGCGACCGTCATCGCCTCGCCCCGCTTCAGCGTGTCGGTGACGGCGAGGGCCGGCAGGGCTGCCGGCGCGTCACCCAGAGCCTTCAGGACCCTGTCGATCATCCCGGCCGGCAGGAAGGGGCGGGCGGCGTCGTGAACCAGCACGAGATCGATGTCACCACGCGCCGCCAGCGCTTCCAGGCCGAGGCGTACCGAATCCTGCCGCTCCGCGCCGCCGATGACCGGCGGCGCCACCTCCAGCCCCGCCAGCGCCCGGTCGTGCAGGTCCCGGTCATCCGGGCCGATCACGACCTGGACGAGATCGATCCGCGGGTGGGCAAGAAAGGCGGCAGCGGCATGGGCGAGCAGGGCACGGCCCCCAAGGGCCTGATACTGCTTGGGAACGCCGCCGCCGAACCGCCGGCCGCGTCCGGCCGCGACGATGAGTGCCGCCGCGCGGCCGGGCGGCGGAGCGTCGCCGACGGGATCGTCGGATGGCTGCGGCCGGGTCGGGGTCATCTGGCGCATCTCCTGGTCGGGCAGGGCGGGGCGGGGCTTCGAAACACCGCAGTGTCCTTCGATACCGGGGTCGGCCGATGGTTGCAAGCGCGGCCGACGCTTGCACCGCGCGGGCCGGCTCAATACACTTCGCCTAAACTTTATGCACTCAGCTCGGGCAATTGCCCAGCCCATGACCAGGAACCCGATGATCGATCGGCTTTTCTCACCCGACAGAGCTGCACCTCCGGTGCTGCTGGCACCCATGGCCGGTGTGACCGACCGTCCGTTTCGGACGATGGTGCGGCGCTTCGGCGTGTCGGCGACGGTGTCCGAGATGATCGCCGGCGGCACCCTGGTCGAGGGATGCCGACGCACCCTGTCGATGATCGACCTGGCGGGTGAGCCGGGGCCGGTCGCGGTCCAGCTGGCGGGGCGCGACCCCGAGGTGATGGCCGAGGCGGCGGAGAAGGCTGTCGAGGCGGGGGCGGCCTGGATCGATATCAACATGGGCTGTCCGGCAAAGAAGGTGATCAGTGGCGCCTGCGGCGCCGCATTGATGCGCGAACCCGACCGTGCCGAGGCCATCGTTCGGGCCGTGATCCGTGCGGCCGGCCCGGTGCCCGTCACGGTCAAGATGCGGCTGGGCTGGGCCGAAGGTGAACTCTCGGCGCCCGATCTGGCTGCACGGCTTGAACAGATCGGCGTCGCGATGATCACCGTGCACGGTCGAACGCGCGCCCAGCTCTATAAAGGTTCGGCCGATCCCGCGGGCATTGCGGCAGTGCGGCGGCGGGTTCGCGTGCCTCTGATCGCCAATGGCGACGTTGCAAGCCCTGCCGATGCGCGGCGGCTTCTGGACCGGACCGGCGCGGACGGGGTGATGATCGGACGCGCCACCATGGGGCGGCCCTGGCTGCCGGCGCTGGTGATGGCGGGTCTGGCGGGGCGTAGCGTCGCCATGCCGGACCCGGCCGCCATCTGGGCACTTGCCCGGGCGCATTACGATCTGGCACTCGACCACTACGGCGAGGCCCATGGTCGCCGGGTGGTGCGCAAGCATCTCGACGCCTATGCGACCGTTGCCGGCGCCGGCCGGGCGATACGCGACCATCTTGTCCGTGCCGAGCAGCCGGACGACGTACGTGCCGTGCTCGATCGCCTTGCGCTGGGCGATCTTCCGGCAGATTTCGGAGTGGCCGCATGAGTGACCCCAGCCTTCGGCACCCCGATCTTCTTAACCACGATGCCCCCGATCCCGAGGATCCCGTCCGTGATGTGGACGGAACCGCGGACGAAGGCCCCTCCACGCCCGCGGACGGGGGCCAGGACCCCGTCGGCAGCCCCCGCCAGCGCATGTGGAAAGGTCTGGCCCAGACCATGGCTCTGACCAGCTTCGGCCGGAAACGCCGGCCCTCCAAATCGTCCGTCCCGGGCGATGCGATCCTCGACGCCCTGCCGCACCCGGTTCTGGTGGTGGCCAATGACGACCGGATCCTCTATGGCAATCCGGCCGCGGAGCAGTTTTTCGGCACCGGCATCTCGGTGCTGATCGGCTCGGCGCTGACCGAGTTCATCCGCTATGACAGCCCGCTGATGGACATCATCCGCAAATGCTTCCTGCATGGCGGATCCAGCCTGAACGAATACGACATCGTGATCGACGGGCCGCGGACCGGCAGCCGGCTGGTGGATGCGCAGGTGGCCCCGCTGCCTGATCAGGGTGCCCCCGCCGTGCTGCTGTCGCTGATCGAGCGGTCCATGGCCCACAAGATCGATCGGCAGCTGACCCATCGGGGCGCCGCCCGATCGATCACCGGCATGGCCATGGCGCTGGCCCACGAGATCAAGAACCCGCTTTCGGGCATCCGCGGTGCCGCACAGCTGCTGGAGTACAACGTCGCCGAGGGCGACCGCATGCTCACCCAGCTGATCTGCAAGGAGGCCGACCGGATCGTGAACCTGATCGGCCGGATGGAGCAGTTTTCCGACGGCCGGCCGATCGAGCGGGAGCCGGTAAACATCCATGTGGTGCTGGAACATGTCCGCCGCCTGGCCCAGAACGGCTTTGCTTCCCATGTCCGGTTCATCGAGCAGTACGACCCCTCGCTGCCGCCGGTCTATGGCCATCACGACATGCTGGTGCAGATCTTCCTGAACCTGGTGAAGAACGCCGCCGAAGCCGTTCCGGAAGAGGGCGGAGAAATCACGCTCACCACCGCCTTCCAGCATGGTCTGCGTGTCCAGGTGCCGGGCAGCCGTGACCGGCTGGACCTGCCGCTGGTGGTGACGGTGCAGGATAACGGCCAGGGCGTGCCCGAGGATATCCGGGCCAATCTGTTCGATCCTTTCGTGACCACCAAACCCTCGGGTACCGGCCTCGGCCTGTCGCTGGTCGCCAAGGCGGTCAACGATCATGGCGGGGTGATCGAGGTCGACAGTCGCCCCCGGCGCACCGTGTTCAAGGTGATGCTGCCCATGTACAACCCCAAGGCCTGAAGGAACGACGGACGCGATGGAGCCCGCAACCATCCTGGTCGCCGATGACGACCGCAGCATCTGTACCGTTCTGCATCAGGCACTCAGCCGGGCCGGGCATACGGTGCGCACCACCGGCACCGCCGCCTCGCTGTGGCGGATGGTCGAGGACGGCGACGGCGATCTGGTGATCACCGATGTGGTGATGCCCGATGAGAACGCGCTCGACCTGTTGCCCCGGATCAAGCGCCTGCGCCCCAACCTGCCGGTCATCGTGATGACCGCACAGAAGACGCTGTTGACCGCGGTCAAGGCGACTGAACGCGGGGCCTTCGAATATCTCCCCAAGCCGTTCGATCTGAACGAACTTCTACGCATCGTGCAGCGGGCGCTCAACACCCGGCGGGGCGATGCACCGCCGCCGGCGCTGGATCAGCGCGGCCAGCCGCAGGCCGAAGAAGAGATGCCGCTGGTCGGCCGGTCGCCGTCGATGCAGGAAGTCTACCGGGTTATGGCCCGGATCATGGGCACCGATCTGACGGTGATGATCACCGGCGAAAGCGGCACCGGCAAGGAGCTGGTGGCGCGGGCGCTGCATGATTACGGCAAGCGTCGCGGCGGGCCGTTCGTGGCGATCAACATGGCGGCCATCCCGCGCGACCTGATCGAATCCGAGATGTTCGGCCACGAAAAGGGGGCCTTCACCGGTGCTGCCCAGCGCAAGACCGGCCGGTTCGAGCAGGCCCAGGGCGGCACGCTGTTTCTGGACGAGATCGGCGACATGCCGCTGGATGCCCAGACACGGCTGCTGCGCGTGCTTCAGGAAGGCGAATTCACCACCGTCGGCGGGCGCACGCCGATCCGGGCCGATGTCCGCATCATCGCGGCGACCCACCGCGACCTTCGCCAGCTGATCCAGCAGGGCCTGTTCCGCGAGGATCTGTTCTATCGCCTGAACGTGGTGCCGGTGCGCCTGCCGCCGCTGCGCGAGCGGCGGGAAGACATCGCGGATCTGGCCCGGCATTTCCTGAAGCTCGCCTGCGATCAAGGCCTGCCGCTCAAGACCCTGTCGGCCGATGCGATCGAGGTGCTGACCGCCTATCACTGGCCCGGCAATGTCCGCGAGCTTGAGAATCTGATGCGTCGCCTGGCGGCGCTGTCGGCCGAGGACGTGATCTATCGTCCCGATATCGAGGGCGAGTTCGCCGAGCCGATGCCGGCGGATGACGACCGACGCCGCGGCGGCAGCCTGGGTGAGGCCATCGATTTCCACCTCGCCGAATATTTCGATGCCCATGATGACGGCCTGCCGCCGGCAGGTCTCTATGATCGGATTCTGCGCGAGGTCGAGCGGCCGCTGATCGAGCGTACTCTGGTCGCCACCCGGGGCAATCAGATCAAGGCGGCCCAGGTGCTGGGGTTGAACCGCAACACCCTGCGTAAGAAGATCCGGGATCTGTCGATCGAGGTCACCCGTGGGGGCGAGCCTACCCGCATCGGCGGCAGCGTGGCCGGCAGATGACCACCGGATCCGCCGGGGAGGGCGTGCAGGAGGAACGGCCGCAGCCGTCGCGGGCGCCCGAGATGCGGCACCAGCGGGTTGCCGGCCGCATTGCCGGCAATTTCGGCCGCCGCATGGCCGTGCTCGTGGCCCGCATCCGTCCCGGTCGGATCTTCACGATCGCCCTGCTGATTGCGGCGCTGGGCGCGGGTGTTGCGACCTATCTGGCGCTGACGGGGCTGTCGTTCTTCGGCAACAACTGGGGGACAGAGGCCCGCGCCGATGCCGGCACGGTGTTCATTCTGCTGAACATCGATCTGGCCTTGCTGCTGCTGCTGGTGGGCATGCTGGCGCATGGGCTGGTCCGGCTATGGCTGCAACGGCGCCGGCAGTCGACCGCCTCGCGGCTGCAACTGAGGCTGGTGACGCTGTTCGCGCTGGTGGCGGCGCTGCCCGCAATTGTCGTGATGGTGTTCTCGGCGCTGTTCTTCGATTTCGGCGTGCAGACCTGGTTCAACGAGCGGGTTCGCACCGCGCTCAGCCAGTCGCGCGAGGTGGCTCAGGCCTATCTGCTGGAGCATCAGCGCACCATCCGGGCGGATGTCATCGCCATGGCGGGCGACATCGACCGCGAGGCGCTGACCACCTTCGATGCCAATGGCCGCCTTCAGCGGTTGATCGAGATCCAGGCGGCGCTTCGCAATCTGCCCGAGGCGATGGTCTTCCGCGGCGATGGCCGCATTCTTGCCCGCACGGAACTCAGCTTCAGCCTGGAGTTCGCCACCGTGCCGCAGCCGCTGCTCGACGAGGCGCGGCGCGGTGAGGTGGTGCTGCTGACCGACCGCCAGGACGATCGGGTACGGGCACTGGTCCAGGTGCCGAGCCTGGGGGATGTTTTCCTGTATGTTGGCCGGTTCGTCGACAGTACCGTGCTCGACCACATGGAGCAGGTGAACCGGGCGGTCTCGCAGTACGAGGAGGCGGACAGCCGTCGGTCGGGCATCCAGCTCAGCTTCACCGGCCTGTTCGTGCTGATCGCGCTTCTGCTGCTGCTCGCGGCGGTGTGGATCGGCTTTCTGGTCGCGCGATCGATCGCCCGGCCGGTCAGCCAGCTGGTCGGCGCCGCGGAACGGGTGCGCGGCGGCGATCTGACCGCCCAGGTGCCGGAGGGACGGGAGGATGACGAGGTCGGCATCCTGGCCCGGGCCTTCAACCGCATGACCCGGCAGCTGGCGGCGCAACGCGAGGCATTGCTGGCGGCCAATCGCCAGATCGACACCCGTCGCCGCTTCACCGAGAAGGTGCTGGAGGGCGTCTCGGCGGGTGTTATCGGTCTCGATGCCGAAAACCGGGTCAATCTGGCCAATCGTTCGGCTCTGGCCCTTCTGGGGGTGGATTTCGATCAGGCGGTGGACCGGCCGGTCACCGAGCTTCTGCCGGCGCTGGCGCCGCTGCTGGCCCGACTGGCCGAACGGCCGGATCGGGTGGTTCAGGCCCAGATCGAGGCGGTTGCCGGCGGCAATCATCGCAATCTGATGGTGCGCCTGGCGGCCGATCTGGTGGTTCAGCGCGGCCGCGACGGCGCGGCGGCAACCGTCGGCGTGGTGGTCACCTTCGACGACATCACAGAATTGATGGTGGCGCAGCGCACGGCTGCCTGGTCGGATGTGGCACGTCGCATCGCCCACGAGATCAAGAACCCGCTGACCCCGATCCAGCTGTCGGCCGAGCGGCTGAAGCGGAAATATCTGAAGGAAATCACCTCCGATCCCGACACCTTCGTCGCCTGCACCGAGACCATCATCCGCCAGGTCGGCGATATCGGGCGGATGGTGAACGAGTTCTCGTCCTTCGCCCGCATGCCGCAGCCGGTGATGGCCGATGTCGATCTGGGGCCCTTGCTGCGCGAAGCCTCGATCACCCAGCGCATGGGACGCCCCGAACTGAAGTTCGATCTGGAACGGCCGGATGGCCCGGTGATGGTGCGGGCAGACGCGCGACTGCTGGGCCAGGCCTTGACCAATCTGCTGGTCAATGCCGGTCAGGCGGTCGACGCGGTGGCCGAGGGCGAAGGTGTGCCGGTCAAGGATCTGCCCGAAGAGCGCCGGGTGATCCGGATCGTTCTGGAGGCGGGGGAGAAGCGGGCGCTGATTACCGTCGAAGACGCCGGCAAGGGCCTGCCCGAGGCGTTCCGCGGGCGACTGACCGAGCCTTACGTCACCACCAAGGCGAAGGGAACGGGTTTGGGCCTCGCCATCGTCCGCAAGATCATGGAAGATCACGGCGGCCGCCTGTCGATCGACGACCGTCGATCGGCCGACGGGCGTATCATCGGGGCGGTGGCGACACTGGAACTGCCCCTGGCCGATCCGGGTGCCGTCCCCGGCGCGGCCGCGTCAGACAACCGGCATTCCACGCCACGGCAGGACGGTCCCAACAGCTCTTCTGGTTCTACAAGGCCCTGACGCGATGCCATCGGACATTCTGATCGTCGATGACGAAGACGACATCCGGCACCTGGTCGCTGAACTGCTCCGCGACGAGGGCTATACCGCCCGGACGGCGCGCAACAGCGACGAGGCGCTGGCCGAGGTCGCGGCCCGGCTGCCCGATATGGTGCTGCTCGATATCTGGCTCGATGGCAGCCGGCTCGACGGCATGGGCATCCTGTCCGAAATCGTGCGCGACCATCCCGGCCTGCCGGTGGTGATGTTCAGCGGTCATGGCACCATCGAGACGGCGGTCACCGCCATCCGCGAGGGTGCCTATGATTTCATCGAGAAGCCGTTCAAATCCGATCGTCTGCTGCTGGTGGTGCGCAATGCCATTGAGCATGCCAAGCTGCGCCGCGAAGTGGCCGACCTCAAGAAGCGCACCGGCGGTGATGCCGAACTGATCGGCACCTCGGCCGCGGTGCGCCAGCTGCGGCACACGATCGAACGGGTGGCGCCGACCAACAGCCGCGTGCTGGTGACCGGCCCCGCCGGTGCCGGCAAGGAAGTGGCCGCGCGGCGGATCCACACCCAGTCGCGCCGGGCCGATGCACCATTCGTGGTGCTGAACTGCGCCATCATGACGCCAGATCGCGTGGAGGCGGAGCTGTTCGGCGCGGAGCCGGGAGCGCTTGGCCCCGACACGCCGCGCAAGCTCGGCCTGTTCGAACAGGCCCATTCCGGCACCCTGTTCCTCGACGAGGTTTCAGACCTGCCGATGGAGACCCAGGGCAAGGTGGTGCGTGCCCTGCACGAGCAGCGCTTCACCCGGCTTGGCGGCGAGCGGCCGATCGAGGTCGATGTGCGGGTGGTTGCGGCCACCAACCGCGATCTTGCAAGCGAGATCCAGTCGGGGCGTTTCCGCGAGGATCTGTTCTACCGCCTGAACGTCGTACCGCTCAGGGTACCCAGCCTGAAAGAACGGCGGGACGACATCCCCGAACTGGCGCGGCATTTCATGGCGCGGGCTGCGGCGATGTCGGGCTTGCCGCCCCGCAGCCTGGGTGCTGATGCGCTGGCCGTGCTTCAGGCCGGGGAGTGGCCCGGCAATGTCCGCCAGCTGCGTAACGTCATCGAGTGGCTGCTGATCATGGCGCCGGGCGATGCCCAGACTGAGATCCGGGCCGAGATGCTGCCGCCGGAGCTGGGGGCGGGTGCGCCCGCCCTGGTCAACCCGTCGGAGGATGGTGAAATCATGGGCCTGCCGCTACGCGATGCCCGCGAGGTGTTCGAGCGCAACTACCTGAAGGCCCAGGTCGCCCGCTTCAACGGCAACGTGTCGCGGACGGCGAGTTTTGTGGGCATGGAGCGCTCTGCGCTGCATCGCAAGCTCAAAAGCCTCGGCATCAATACTTCCTCGTAACCCACTGGCAGATCGTCGAAAGGGCAGGGCCACATGAAGGTCATCATCTGCGGCGCCGGCCAGGTGGGGCACAACATCGCACGCTCGCTGGTGCGTGAAGAGAACGACATCACCGTCATCGATCAGTCGGAAGACCTGATCCGCAAGCTTTCCGAATCGCTCGAGATCAAGGGGTTGATCGGCTACGCCTCGCATCCCGACGTGCTGGAGCAGGCGGGGGCGGCCGATGCCGACATGCTGATCGCGGTCACGGCCTCGGACGAGGTCAACATGGTCGCCTGTCAGGTGGCGCATGCGCTGTTCAACGTCCCGACCAAGATCGCGCGCGTCCGCCATCAGGGCTATCTGCAGCCGATGTGGGCCGATCTGTTCAGCCGCGAGAACCTGCCGATCGACGTGATCATCTCGCCTGAACTGGAAGTGGCGCGGGCAATCGGCCGGCGCCTGAAGGTGCCCGGGGCGACCGACGTCATTCCGTTCGCCGGTGATCGGGTCTATCTGGTCAGTCTGAAGGCGGAAGCCTCGTGTCCGGTGGTCAACACACCCCTCTCTCAGCTGACCGAACTGTTCCCGGATCTCACGCTCCGGATCGTGTCCATCATCCGGGGGGACCGGATGATCGTGCCCACCCCGCGCGATCAGATCATCGCCGGCGACCAGATCTATTTCGTCGCGGATCGGGACCACGTGCCGCGGGCGATGGCGATCTTCGGCTTCGAGGAACGCGAGGCGCGCCGGATCATCGTTGTCGGTGGCGGCAATATCGGCCTGTTCCTGGTCTCGCAGCTCGAAAAGCTGCAGCCGCGGCTGAATATCAAGCTGATCGAAGCCGATCGCCATCGGGCGGAACGGATCGCGGATCAGCTGACCCACAGCCTGGTGCTTTCGGGCAGTGGGCTTGACCCGGACCTGCTGGGAGACGCCAATACCGGCGGCGCCGAGACGATCGTCACCGTGACCAATGACGATGAATCCAACATCCTCTCGGCCCTGCTGGCCAAGCGCATGGGCTGCAAGCGGGCGATGGCGCTGGTCAACAATCCGACCTACCCGCCGCTGATCAGCTCGCTGGGCGTCGATGTGGTGATCAATCCGCGGGCCGTGACGGTGTCGCGGATCCTGCAGCATGTCAGGCGTGGCCGCATCCACGCCGTCTACAGCCTTCAGGATGGCGGCGGCGAGATCATCGAGGCCGATGCGCTGGAGACGTCGCCGCTTGTCGGGCGGCCGCTTCGGGAAACCGGCCTGCCGCAGGGGGTGATCATCGGCGCCGTGGTGCGCGAGGGCAAGGTCATCGCCCCCGATGGCGACACGGTGATAAAGGCGCGGGACCGGATCGTGCTCTTCGCGCTGGCCGACAGCATCCGCAAGGTCGAAAAACTGTTCTCCGTCCGCCTCGAATTCTTCTGACCCGATCCGGAGCCCCGCCTTCGCCATGACCCTGACCATGCCCGCGCGCGGGCTTGACGATGCGGCTGCCTTTGCGCGGCTCGGCCGCCCCGACGCCGTGCTGTTCGATTGGGATCACACCCTTGTCGATGCCTGGGGGGCGATCCTCGCCGCCTATAACGACGTCATGATCGCCTATGGCAAGCCGCCGGCGCTGACCCCGGAAGAGGGGCGGCTGCGCATCCGCCGCTCGATGCGCGACACCTTCCCCGAGATTTTCGGGGATCGTTGGCAGGAGGCGGCGCTGCGTTTCAAGGCAGCCTATGCCGCGCGGCACCTCGAGACCGTGGTCGCCATGGAGGGGGCTGCAGATCTGCTCGACCTGCTGGCGGGGCAGGGCATCCCGCTCGGTGTGGTCAGCAACAAGCAGGGCCCGTTCCTGCGGGCCGAGGTTGCCCACCTGGGGTGGGGGGAACGCTTCGGCGCCCTGCTTGGGGCCGGCGATGCCACGCGCGACAAGCCCGATGCGGCGCCGGTCATAGAGGCGCTGGCCACCGTCGGCCGCGAGGCCGGCCCGAATGTCTGGTTCGTCGGCGATGCCCTGGTCGACATGGACTGTGCCCGGGCCGCGGGCTGCACCGGCATCCTTCTGGTCCACGACGGGACGAGTCTTGATGAAGGGGTGCTTACACGCGCAGATCTCCGGGTTGTCGATTGCCGCCACCTGCACGACCTTGTAACTTCGGCGATGGGTCTTACCTGATCGGGCGGTCCGATATGGTACGGCTCCGGGCCGGCGTGTGATGGCACGCGGTACCCGGGCGGGGGACGCCCGGCAACCGGCTCGACAAAGATCCCGGCTAAGACCCGAAAAGCGGTCGCGGCGGCCGGGAGACAGACCAACATCGCCGCATGATAACAAGAAGGGGTGCCTCTCATGGCGTCTGAAAAGAACCAGAACCTCCAGGATGTGTTTCTGAACTACATCCGGAAGAACAAGACTCCGGTGACCGTGTTCCTGGTCAACGGTGTCAAGCTTCAAGGTGTCGTGACCTGGTTCGACAACTTCTCCGTGCTGCTGCGGAGGGACGGGCACAGTCAGCTCGTGTACAAGCATGCCATCTCGACCGTCATGCCGACGGTGCCGGTCCAGCTGTTCGATGCCCAGGCTCAGGGTGATCGCGACAAGGATCACGGCGACCATTGATGGTCGAGACGGACGGGGAACACGTGCTCTGCCCGCGCGGGTCCCCTGTCCGGCAGGGTTTCTGACCAGGCCGCCGCGGGTTCGCGTGCGGCCTGTCATCGCCTTTGGGGCGGGGTGGCGACCGCCGGCGACATGATGTCGCAACCTTTCCTGTCCTTTGCGCCCGGCGCATGAAGGAGCGGTTTGTCCGACGATAAGATCATCATCCGGCCCGACGGCGATCTGCCGGCCCGGGCCCTGGTTCTGCAGCCCGACGTCAAGGAGCAGCGGCGCGGTGCGCCGGCCCCGGTCGAGGACGATCCCGAAGCGGTGCGCAGCACCCGCGCGCGGCTGGACGAGGGGGTGGCGCTGACCGGCGCCCTCGGCCTCGACGTCGCCGAGGGGCTGGTTGTGCCGGTTGCGCGCATGCGGCCGTCCACCCTGCTGGGGTCGGGCAAGGTCGACGAGATCAAGGCGAAGCTCGAAGCCGCACCGGTCGATCTGGTGGTGATGAACCGGCCGCTGACGCCCATCCAGCAGCGCAACCTGGAGAAGGCCTGGAACGTCAAGGTCATCGACCGGATCTGGCTGATTCTGGAGATTTTCGCCGACCGCGCCCGCACCCGGGAAGGGCGGTTGCAGGTCGAACTCGCCCGGCTCGGCTATCAGCGCAGCCGTCTGGTCCGCAGTTGGACCCATCTGGAGCGCCAGCGCGGCGGCCGCGGCTTCCTGGCTGGCCCCGGCGAAACCCAGATCGAGACCGACCGCCGGATCATCGACGACAAGATGGCCAGGCTGAAGCTTCAGCTTGCCGAGGTCGTCCGTACCCGGGAGCTGCACCGCAAGAAGCGCCGTGAAGTTCCCTATCCGGTGGTGGCGCTGGTCGGCTACACCAATGCCGGCAAGTCGACGCTGTTCAATCGGGTCACCGGCGCTTCGGTGATGGCCAAGGATATGTTGTTCGCCACGCTGGACCCGACCATGCGTGCGCTCGACCTGCCCTCGGGCCGGCGGGTGATCCTGTCCGATACCGTGGGCTTCGTCTCCGAACTGCCGACCGGCCTCATCGCCGCCTTCCGGGCGACGCTTGAAGAGGTGCGCGAGGCGGCGCTGATCATCCATGTCCGCGACATCGCGGACCCCGATACCGGCGCCCAGCGGCGCGACGTGCTCCATGTGCTGGGTGAGCTGGGCATGGGCCATCGCCTGGCCGACGACGTGCTCGAATTCCGCAACAAGCTCGACATGCTGGAAGGCGAGGCGCGGGAGCGGGTGCTGAACGAGGCGGCGCGCGCTGAAGATGCGGTTGCGGGTTCAGCCCTCTCCGGCGAAGGGCTCGACCGGTTGTTCGCCGCGATCGATGCCCGGCTCGCGATCGGGGACGAGCTTGCCCATTTCGACGTGCCGCATGCCGACGGCCAGGCCCTGGCCTGGCTCTATGCCCATGGCGAGATCGCCGAGCGCGAGGATGACGAGGCTGCGGCCCATGTGGCCGTCCGCCTGAAACCCCAGGATCTGAGCCGGTTCCAGGCCCGCTGGCCGCATCTCTCGGCGCCTGTGTCGCCGACGTGATTTTTTTGGGCCCGGAGCCCTTGAACGATTTGCTAGCACTCTTACCTGAGGAGTGCTAAACAGCCCGTGCAGGTCCGGCCCATCCGGGAGAGCCTGAACGGGCCGGGCACATCCTCAGAAATCGCTCAGACTGGAGAGTACTCATGGCGATTCGTCCGCTGCATGATCGCGTCGTTGTGCGCCCGATCGAGCAGGAGCAGAAGACGGCCGGCGGCATCATCATCCCCGACACCGCCAAGGAGAAGCCGCAGCAGGGCGAAGTCATTGCGGTCGGCAATGGCGTCCGCGGCGAGGACGGCAAGGTTGTGGCGCTCGACGTGAAGGTCGGCGACCGCGTCCTCTACGGCAAGTGGTCGGGCACCGAGGTGAAGGTCGACGGCCAGGACGTTCTGATCCTGAAGGAGCAGGACATCTTTGGCGTGATCGAGGGCTGATCCCCTTCATCCCGCATCCGGTTCCGCTTTCGCCGGACCAAATTTCGTGACCAGGGACCGGGATGGCCGCCAGGCGGGTCCCATCCCCTGACCACATCAGAGCTTTTGAGGAAGAACCATGGCTGCCAAGGAAATCAAGTTTGGTAACGATGCGCGCGTGAAGATTCAGCGCGGTGTCGACGCCCTGGCCAATGCCGTGAAGGTGACGCTGGGCCCGAAGGGCCGCAACGTCGTGATCGAGAAGTCCTTCGGCGCGCCGCGCATCACCAAGGACGGCGTCTCGGTCGCCAAGGAAATCGAGCTGTCGGACAAGTTCGAGAACATGGGCGCGCAGCTGGTCCGCGAGGTTGCCTCGAAGACCGCCGACAACGCCGGTGACGGCACCACCACCGCCACCGTTCTCGCCCAGGCGATCTTCAACGAGGGCCTGAAGGCCGTCGCCGCCGGCATGAACCCGATGGATCTGAAGCGCGGCATCGACCAGGCCGTCGCCAAGGTCGTCGAGACCCTGAAGTCGCGCGCCAACCCGATCAACACCTCGGACGAGATTGCCCAGGTCGGCACCATCTCGGCCAATGGCGAGCGTGAGATCGGCGAGATGATCGCCGAGGCCATGCAGAAGGTCGGCAAGGAAGGCGTGATCACGGTCGAAGAGGCGAAGAGCCTGCTGACCGAGCTGGATGTCGTCGAGGGCATGCAGTTCGACCGCGGCTATGTGTCGCCCTATTTCGTGACCAACGCCGAGAAGATGGAAGCCGAGCTCGAGAGCCCGCTGATCCTTCTCTACGAGAAGAAGCTCTCCAGCCTTCAGCCGATGCTGCCGGTCCTCGAGGCCGTCGTGCAGCAGAACCGTCCGCTGCTGATCATTGCCGAGGACGTCGAGGGCGAGGCCCTGGCGACCCTGGTCGTGAACAAGCTGCGTGGCGGCCTGCGCGTCGCCGCCGTGAAGGCGCCGGGCTTCGGCGATCGCCGCAAGGCCATGCTGCAGGACATCGCGATCCTGACCGGCGGCCAGGTGATCTCTGAAGACCTGGGCATCAAGCTGGAGACGGTCACCGTCGACATGCTGGGCACCGCCAAGACCGTTCGCATCACCAAGGACGACACCACCATCGTCGACGGTGCGGGCGAGAAGGAGGAGATCCAGGGCCGCGTCGCGCAGATCAAGGCGCAGATCGAGGAGACCACCTCGGACTACGACCGCGAGAAGCTGCAGGAGCGTCTGGCGAAGCTGGCCGGCGGCGTCGCGGTGATCCGCGTCGGCGGCGCCACCGAGACCGAGGTGAAGGAGCGCAAGGATCGCGTCGACGACGCGCTGCATGCGACCCGCGCTGCGGTCGAAGAGGGCATCGTTCCGGGCGGCGGCACTGCGCTGCTCTACGCCACCAAGGCGCTTGAGGGCCTGACCGGCGTCAATGCCGACCAGACCACCGGCATCGACATCGTCCGCCGCGCCCTGACCCGTCCGGTGCGTCAGATCGCCGACAATGCCGGCGTCGATGGCGCCGTCGTGGCCGGCAAGCTGGCCGAGAGCTCGGACAGCAACTGGGGCTTCGACGCGCAGAAGGGCGAGTACACCGACCTGGTGAAGGCCGGCATCATCGACCCGGTGAAGGTCGTCCGCAGCGCGCTGCAGGATGCCGCCTCGGTCGTCGGCCTGCTGATCACCACCGAGGCCATGGTCGCCGAGAAGCCCGAGAAGAAGGACGCTGCTCCGGCCGGTGGCATGGGCGGCATGGGTGGCATGGGCGGCATGGACTTCTGATCCGGCCGATACCAGCCGACCCGATCTTCGGATCGACGGTCTATGTATCGATGGAGGCCGCAGTCCCGGAAACGGGGCTGCGGCCTTCTTCTTTTTCTGACAAAGAGTTACCGACGGATCTTCCGGAATTCCGGAAAGAAAAAAGCCCGCCCCGGTGCGACCGGGGCGGGCTTTCTGATGATGGGCTGGGTCCGGCTTCAGCCGCGCTTCACCGCGAAGGCGTTGAAGGCCTGCATGACCGGCATCAGCTCCAGCACGTTGATGTTGAGGTGCCGGGGGGTCTTGCTGACCCAGTGGATGACATTGGCGATGTCATCGGCGCTCATCGGCGTCATGCCTTCATAGACCTTCGCGGCCCGTTCCTTGTCGCCGCCGAAGCGCACCGTGCTGAACTCGGTATCCGCCATGCCCGGCTCGATGCTGGTGACGCGGACATTGGCCCCCAGCAGGTCGGCCCGCAGATTCAGCGAGAACTGGTGCACGAAAGCCTTGGTGCCGCCATAGACATTGCCGCCCGGATAGGGGTAGGTGCCGGCAACCGAGCCCAGATTGATGATATGACCGCGATCGCGGGCGACCATGCCCGGCAGCATCGCGCGGGTCATATAGGTCACACCCTTGATGTTGGTGTCGATCATGGTGTCCCAGTCGTCGAGATCGGCGCTGGGGGCGGGGTTGAGGCCCAGGGCGAGGCCGGCATTGTTGATCAGCACGTCGACGGCGTCGAACGGGGCGGGCAGGGCGGCCATCGCCTCTTCCACGGCCTTGCGGTCGCGCACGTCGAGGGTGACCACATGCACCTCGCCGTCGAGTTCGGCCTTCAGCGCCTCCAGACGCTCGGTACGGCGCCCGACCAGCACCAGACGGTCGCCGGAGGCGGCATAGGCGCGGGCGAGGGCGGCGCCGAAACCGGCGGTCGCGCCGGTGATGAGGACGGTCAGGCGGTCGGACATCACGTCGTCTCCTTGTCTGGTCCGGGGAGGTCTTCAGGTATGCGAGCGGCTTCGGCCTCGGAAGCCTTCACCGCTTGCCAGAGCGCTTCCAGCCGGTCGGCATCGATCGGCCCGCCACCTTCTTCAGCTGTGAGCCGGGCTTCAAGGGCGCGAAACCGCCGCTCGAACTTGGCATCGGCCCGCCGCAGGGCATCTTCGGGATCGAGATGAAGCTTGCGGGCAAGCTGGGCAACGCTGAACAGCAGGTCGCCCACCTCTTCGCGCACGGCGTCGTGATGGCCGGCGTCCATCGCCTCACGCAGCTCCGTCGTCTCTTCGGCGACCTTGTCGAGCACGCCCCGGGCATCCGGCCAGTCGAAGCCGATCCGGGCAGCGCGCTTGCCGAGCTTTGCGGCGCGCATCAGCGCCGGCATCGCCCGGCCGACATCATCCAGCAGGCTTGGGGCGGTTGCCGGGGCGGCATCGGCGCGGGCGGCCTTGGCGGCGCGTTCTTCCGCCTTGATATCCTCCCAGCGCCGGCGCACGGCATCCTGGTCGGCGCCGCCATCCTCCGCAAAGACATGAGGATGCCGGCGGATCATCTTGGTGACGATCGCCTCCACCACATCAGGGAAGGCGAAGGCACCGGCCTCTTCGGCCATGCGGGCATGGAAGACCACCTGGAGCAGCAGATCGCCCAACTCGTCGACCAGATCGGCCATGGAGCCGCGATCGATGGCGTCCGCAACCTCGTAGGCTTCCTCGATCGTATAGGGTGCAATGGTCGAGAAATCCTGGGCGACGTCCCAGGGGCAGCCGCTCTCGGGGTCGCGCAGCCGCGCCATCACCCGCAGCAGGGCCCGGATGTCGCGGCGGTCCGCGGCTGCGTCGTCGGGCAGGGCGGGGCGGGCAGGGGCGGCGTCCGTCATCGGGCGGCTTCCATCTGGATGGAGAGGGGCGGCTTCGGCCGTGTCGGGCCCCTTTCATACCGCCGCCGCCGCCCCGGGTCCATGATGAACCACCGCAGGTCCATTTGGTGGATTTCCGCACGGCACAGGCCGTCCGGCGGGTCAGGCGGCCTGCGCCGCTTCGGTCTTCAGCTCCGAGACGATCGAGAACGACCGCCGACGCAGATTCTGGTCGTAGATCGCCGCATTGATCATCACCTCATTGGCACCGGTCAGCCCGATCAAGCGTTCCAGCCCCTTGCGGACGGTCTCGCGGCCACCGATGATCGAGGCGCCGAGGAAGTCTTCCACGGCCCGGGCTTCGTGCACCGACCAGAGCGCGTCCATGTCGTCCACCGGCGGTGCCAGCGGCTGCATGTCGTTGCGGATCAGGTTCAGCACGTGCTGCTTTGCCGAGGTCGAGAGATAGTCGGCCTCCTCGTCGGTCTCGGCGGCAATCACGTTGGTGCCGATCATCGCATAGGGGGCCTGCAGCGTCTCCGACGGCTCGAAGGCCCGGCGATAGATCGCCAGTGCCTCCAGCATGTAGCGCGGTGCAAACTGGCCTGCGAAGGCGAAAGGCAGGCCCAGCTTGCCGGCAAGGCGCGCGCTGAAATCACTGGAGCCGAGCAGCCAGATCGGTACCTCCAGGCCTTCGCCCGGAATCGCCCGCACCCGGCGTGGCGACGAGGATTCCGGCTTGGCCAGGAAGCCGCGCAGCTCCATCAGCAGGGCAGGGAAGTCTTCGGGGCGGCCGGTCAGGTCGCGGCGCAGCGCCCGTGCGGTCAAGCCGTCGGTTCCGGGCGCCCGTCCGAGGCCCAGATCGATGCGGCCCGGATACAGGCTCTCCAGCGTTCCGAACTGTTCGGCGACGATCAAGGGGGCGTGATTGGGCAGCATGATGCCGCCGGATCCGACGCGAATCCGGCGCGTGCCTCCGGCAATATGGCCGATGAGGATGGCGGTGGCCGAACTGGCGACGCCGGGAATGTTGTGATGCTCCGCCAGCCAGTAGCGGGTGTAGCCCAACTCGTCGACATGGCGCGCCAGAGCGAGGCTGTCGGCATAGCTTTGGGCAATCGGATGGCCGGCCCTGATCGGCGACAGGTCCAGCACGGAGATCCGGGTTTGGGCAAGAAGGCTCATGGAATGCGGGCTCCCGGTCGGGTTCGGGTGGTCCGGTCTATATAAGACCGATTCGGTCGGGATTGCACCTGTCGCGTTGCATGATCGCGCCCTTCCAGGCATTCTTGATAATCGCATAAGCAACATTATGGAAAATAAGACCTGGATTATGGGGAGTGTTGTCATGGCTGGCATATGGCTTGATGACCGGTGCCCGGTCTTGATGCATTCTGCCGCGCCACACTGCCAGCCAGACCCGAGGGTCGGTAAGCCATAAGGGATCGACATTGACCGACCTCCGACATGGGACAGCGATCCCCAACTGGTATCGCGCCGAGGATCATTTCTTCACGGCCATCAGCGCCCAAAATGAAGGCTTCGGGCGAGGTGTCCGGGCCTATGTCACCGGCGTGGAAACGGCTGCCCTGAACCTGCTGTCCCTGCATCTGCCGGCCGAAGCGCCGGACGCCGCGGCTGATCGTGGGGTTGCCTTCATGACCGGCGCCGGCCTGCCCTTCTCGCTCGCTTTGCCCGAAGACCGGGTGTCGGCATACGAAGCCTGGGCCGCCGGCTACGGACTGACGCCGTCCGGGATTACGACCGCGATGACGATCGATCCGGCGAAGCGGCAGCCCCGGCCGGGTGCCGTCGGCACCGACCTTGTGGTCCGGGCCATCGATGACCTTGAGGTCTGGAGCCGCCCCTTGGCCGAAGCTTTCGGCGGCGGACCCCAGATTTCGCGGCAGTATAGCGATCGCCACCATGCAGCCAGGCATGCTGGACATCGTCTGGTGCATCTGACCGGCTTCGTAGAGGACGAGCCGGTCTGCTCGGTGACCCTGTCCATGGCGGGCCGGATTGCGCGCCTCGACGATGTCGGCACGCTGCCGGCCCGTCAGGGGCGCGGCTATGGCAGCCGGCTGGTCGCTCACGCCCTGCAGCTGGCAGAGATGCGGGGTGCCCTCGCCTGCTGTCTGGAGGCATCCGTCGACGGCACGGCGCTCTATACCCATGCCGGCTTCGTCGAGCTGTTCCGCATCATGATCTTTGCTCGCGACGAGGCCTGAGCCGAAAATACGTAACCCGGCAAGTTTTCGGCTCAGGCCTCAAGGGCCTCGGCCGACAAAAAAATGCCGGGAAACGGCAAACCGTTTCCCGGCCAAGTCACTTCCGCATCGGCGACCGATCCGGGGGCAACCGGATCGGTTGGGCAAGGCTTCCGGCCGTCAGGGCGGACGGGTCGGAAGCGGACCGGCACGAGACGTGGGCAGGGTCGAAATGGCCGTGCCGGTCGGTGTCAGCGAAGCGCCAGGGGTCTCGAGGACGACTTCGCCGAACGTCGGACCATCGGGCTGAACATGGGCAGCCAGCCCGATGGAAAATCAGAACAATTCCTCGTCACCGCCGAAGAAGTCGCCACCCTCGTCGGCCATCATGTCGGCCGCGGGATCAAGCTCTTCGGGCATGGCTTCGGTTGCGGCCGCCATGGCTTCATCGGGTGCGAGCATGCCGGCGATCATGTTGCCGAGCACCACGCCGCCCGCGACACCCATGGCGGTCTGGGCGGCACCCGCCAGGAACCCGCCGCCGGAACGCTGAGGCTGCGCCCCCCAGGGGGCCCCGCCCGGCTGCTGACCGTATCCCGGCTGCTGCTGGCCATAGCCCTGCTGAGCATATGCCTGCCGGGGCTGCGGCTGCGGACTCTGGCGGCTGCCGCCGCCGAACAGGCCGGAGAGGAAGCCACCGCCCGAGGCGGGGCGGCTGGCGAGCTGCTGCTCCAGCTCCTGGATACGGGCCTGCGCCGCGTTCAGCGCATGCTCCTGGATGACGATGGTCTGCGCCATGTAGTAGGGCGAGCCGGGCTGCGCGTCGACGCGCTGACGGATGAACTGCTCTGCCTCGGCATCGCGCGCACCGGCGCTGCGTTCGACCTGGCCGAGCTTGGCAAAGAGGTCGTCGATGGCTTTGCGGTCCTGGGCGTCCATGACGTGATCTGTTCCCGTGATGACGGATGACGTGTGATGATAGTCGCAGCCTGGCGGACTTCGCGCGGGACGCGAGGTGCTGGCGGCACCCCTGCCCTCCGGCACCGGGCGGAGGCCTTGAAGCCCCCTGCCCCGGCACCGGCGGCCGTCACTCCTCGCGCTGACCGGTCAGGCTCAGCAGCAGCTGGAAGAGGTTGACGAAGTTCAGGTAGAGCGAGAACGCGCCGAACACCGCCAGCTTCTGGCTCGATTCATGGTCCCAGTTCTCGGAGTACTGCTCCTTGATCGACTGGGTGTCCCAGGCGGTCAGGCCGACGAAGACCAGAACGCCTGCCACCGAGACCACGAACTGGAGCATCGACGAGCCGATGAAGATGTTCACCAGGCTGGCGATGATCACGCCGATCAGGCCCATGACCAGGAACGAGCCGAACTTCGACAGGTCCCGCTTGGTGGTGTAGCCGTAAAGGCTGGTGGCGCCGAACATGGCGGCCGTGATGAAGAAGGTCCGGGCGATGCTGGCGCCGGTGAACACCAGGAAGATCGACGACAGCGACAGGCCCATGACCGCACAGAAGGCCCAAAAGGCGGTCTGTGCTCCGGCAGCCGACATCTTGTGGATGCGGAACGAGAACACGAGCACGAAGGCGAGCGGCGCCAGCATCACCACCCATTTGAGCGGCGTGCTGAAGATCGGCACATAAAGTGCGGGCGTGGTGCCCACCACGAATGCGACGATGCCGGTGAGGACGAGCCCCAGGGCCATGTAGTTGTAGACCCGGAGCATGTGCCGCCGGAGGCCTTCGTCAAACGCGGCGCCCGTCTGGGCGTATGCCGCTTCGCGGGCGAAGGGTGGCAGGTTCATCTGGTGTGGTCCCCTTTGGGGGCCCGTTCCGGGCGGCATTGCCGCCGGGGGCCCTCGTCAACTCATTGCCGTTGCGTTTGCGTTCGATCGTTCAGTAGAGGCTGCGGGCCAGGCGATCCGCGGCTTTGCCGAGATCGCGCGGGTCCGTGACAGAGGCGGTCAGGACATAGGCCTGATCGCCGATCTGCCAGAAGGCGGCCGCCTCGTCTTCCGCCTTCACTTCCTGCGGCCAGGAGACGTCGAACTCGTCGACCCTGACCGCGAAGAGCGACATCCGTCCGAGTTTCCGGTCCTCGATCGTCATCTCGACACTCGGGCCGTCATTGGACGGAAAAACCTGGACATCGATCACGCGCCAGTCTTCCGGCAGAACCGGCAGGGAAATGCGCGTGGCCTGGCGGATTTCCTGGGCGTCGAAGGCCGCTGCCGTCGGCGCGGACACCATGCCGTGACGAAGCATCGCCACCCGATGCGCCATCAGCGCCTCGTCTACGAAGCCCGGCGGCGTGGGGGCCGCCTCGCTGGTCGAGATGCCACCGAACTGAGCATGGGCCGCCCAGCCGATCGACAGCAGGGCAACCACCGCTGCCGCCCGCTGCATCCGACGCATCACGCCGGTAAAGGCCAGACCGCGTTCCACACGCCGCGCCGCATCGATCAGCCGCGGCGACGGGCGGCCCTGGGCGCCACCGAAGGCGATCCGGAGCGCATCGCGGGTGCGCAGATCGGCCATCACCTGCGCCGCCACATCGGGATGGCGGGACAGGTAATCCTCAACTTCCATCCGCCGCGCAATGTCGAGCTGTCCGTCGACATAGGCATGCAGATCGAAGTCGGGCAGGCGCTCAGTCGGTGCCGTCATCCGACCCTCCAACGATTCGAAGCTTCGGCGGGGAACCGGCGGTCCGCGCCGCTGCGGGCCCGGCCTCGTCGAGCGCCCGAAGGGCAGCCCGCGCGCGGCCGATCCGCGACATCAATGTTCCCACCGGCACGTCGAGCGCTGCCGCCGCTTCCTGGTAGGACAACCCTTCGATCGCCACCAGGTGCAGCGCTTCGCGCTGCTCGTCGGGGAGCTGCAGGAATGCCCGCCGCACCTCGTCGAGCCGGACCGCGTCGTCCTGGGCCGGTTCCGCATGCAGCGGTTCCAGCTCGGCCGAGCGTTCCTCGCGGGTCTGACGCGCCAGCCGCGCGCGCCGGGCGGAGACGAAGGTGTTGTGCACGATCGCCAGCAGCCAGCCCTTCAGATTGCCGCCGCTGCGAAAGCTGCCCCGCTTTTCATAGGCGCGGACCAGCGCGTCGTGCACGAGATCCTCGGCATCCGCCTCGTCGCGGGTCAGCACCCGGGCATAACGCCGAAGCGCCCCCAGTTCCCCAACCACATCGAAGCCATTGCGTGTCGTGCTCATATCCCGTAGACGCAGCGACGGCCGGGTTTCATCCCGGCCGTCGTATTTTTTTCGGAATTTTTTGACCCGGTCAGTTGCGGGTCCAGCGGGGCTCCCGCGCCGGCTCCGACGGCCGGCCGAACCAGCGGTCGAACAGCCGGTTCACCCGGCCGCGATGGTCGTCCAGAACCTCAGGCGGCGTTCGCCGTTCAGCCCAGCGCAAGCCGAAACTCACCACGGCGATATCGTCCAGGATGCCGAAGATCATCAGCACATCGGGGATGAGGTCGAGCGGGCTCACCACATAGGCAAGCACGCCGATCACAGCAGCCCTGGCCGCCCAACTCTGACGGCGGTCACGGATGCTGGAGACGAGGGCAAGGGCATCGCGCCCGAGCAGGGCAGCGACGCGGAACAGGCGCAGTCGGGCCATGGCTGGCTGCGTCTCCCATTCGAGAGGGGCGGCGAAGGATTCGACCGCCCGGCGGGGGGCGTGCCCCGGCACTCTTCACATGGGAACGGCGGACGGCCTTGCCAAGATCCCGGCCCCCGCCCCTGCTTTCCCCTTGCGCGACCGACCGTCTCAGGCGCATATCTTAACAACGATAAGATTGGAGGATATGCCTCATGACCATGCAGTCCGGTTCCGCGCCGGCAGCCGATCGGCGCCTGATCCTGCTTCTCGCCGGCATGGCCGGCCTTGGGGAGTTTGCCGCCACGGCCTGGCTGCCGGCCCTGCCGGCCGTGGCGAATGATCTGGGGGTCGGCCTTGGGACCGTGCAGGCAACGGTGACCGCGGGTCTGATCGCCTTCGCCCTCGCCAACCCGATCCTGGGGCCGCTTTCCGACCGCATCGGGCGTCGTCGGGTGCTGGTGCCGGGATTTGCGGCATACCTTGTCGGCTGTGTGATCGCGATGGCGGCACCTTCGGCGATCTGGCTGATTCCGGCGCGCATTCTTCAGGCCGTCGGTGCCTGTGCCGGACTTGTGGTCGGCCGCGCAATCGCCCGTGACCGTCATGACGGGGCGGCGCTGACGCGGATCATGGCCCTGATCACCCTGGTCTTCTCCGTCGCTCCGGTGGCGGCGCCGCTGATCGGAGGACTTCTGACCGATGGTGTCGGCTGGCGGGCGATCTTCCTGGTCGCCTTCGTCTATGCCGCCCTGCTGCTGCCGCTTCTGCGCGGGTTGCCTGAAACGCGGCCGTCGGGCACCGCCGCCACGCCGATCGCCACCCTGCCGCGCAGCTATGCCGGAATGCTGCGCGAGCCGGGCGTCGGTACTGCCCTTGCCGGCAGCGCACTGCTTCTTGCGGCGCTGTTCGTCTTTCTGGTTGGGGCGCCCGCGATTTTCGTGCAGGGCCTGGGGCTGGGCGCATCGGTGGTCGGCACGTTTCCGCTCCTCACCGTGGGTGGGTTCGTCATCGGGACCGTGCTTGCCGCGCGGCTGGCAGATCGCATGCGTCCGCGCAGTCTGATGCGGGTCGGCGCCGGCATCGCCGTTGCCGGTACGCTCGCCATGCTCACCCTTCCGGTGGCTCCGCTACCGACGCTTGCCGCCATGGCGATCTTCGATCTGGGGCTCGGTCTGGTGCTGCCGGTGGTCGGCAGCACGGTCATGACGGCATTTTCCAGCCGGGCCGGTCTGGCATCGGGATTGATCGGCCTTGTTCAGATCACCGGTGGCGCCTTGGGGGCCGGCCTGGTGCCTGCGGTCGGTGGTCCGGCCGAACTGGCCGTTCCTGCTCTTATGAGCGGGCTCGCCGGCGCCGCCTGCCTCTGCTTTCTGGCCAGGGAGGCGGGCGGAAGCCGTTGAACAATCGGCTGGCCCTGATCACTATGGCCGCGCAGTGCTGTCAGCGTCACGGAAAGGGCCGATGGCCAAGGCCAGATATCATCACGGCGACCTTCCCAGAATGCTGGTCGAGGCGGCGATCGTTCATCTCAAGGATCACGACGCCTCGACCCTGGGGTTGAGGCCGCTTGCCAAGGCGGTCGGGGTGTCGGAGGCGGCCCCCTATCATCACTTCGCCGACCGGCGCGCGTTCGAGCACGCGGTGATGATCGAGGGCTATGCCCTGCTCCGGGCGCGCTGTCTGGCCGTGGCACCCCAATCGCTACGCGACCTGCTGGATGCCTATGTCGGCTTCGCCGTGGAGCATCCCAATCTCTTCCGGCTGATCCACCGCTCGGGCGAGGCCCGTGATCCCGCCAATGCAGCGCTTGCGGCCGCGTCGGAAGCCGCCTTCGCCCCCTTGCTTGCGGAAGTGCGCCGTCGGGCGCAGATGGCCGGAGTTTGCGAGGCGGATCGGATCGGCTTTCTGGCCCTGATGGTCTGGACCCAGGTTCACGGCCTTGCCGAGGTCGTGATCTCGGATTTCCTGCGGCTTGGTGCCGACGGCGCGAGCTTCAGGGAGCGCGCCTATGCCTATATCGAGGCCGGGCTTCGCACGGCGCTGACCGCTGACTGAGATCAGCTCCGCCGCTTGCGGGCCCGGTCGTCATTGTGGCGCCTGTGCGGCGCATCGGTCTGGACGGGCCTCGTTCCGCCCTTCCGGCTTTCGCTCTTCCGGCTTCCGCCCTTCCGGCTTCCGCCCTTCCGGCCCGTATCCTGCGAGGCCGTCTCCCGTGCCTTCCCTCGCGCCAGCCAGGCGGAGCGCAGCCCGAACACGGCCATGCCGCCGGCGATGGTGAGCAGGGTCGCCGAGGCGATGACCATCCCGAACGTGTCGCCGGTGAGGGCCTCGTCGAAGCCGTAACGATAGACCAGCCCCCGGAACAGGCCGAAGAACAGCCCGCCCGCCACAAGCATCCAGAGCAGCTTGTGGAGCGGCCGGTCAGTCTGCCAGCCCAGAACGGCACACAGGATCCAGAGGATCGGATCCCGCAGCGTGCCGAGGAAGATGGTCTTGATGATCAGGGGATCCATGATGCCGCTCACCCTTCCTCGGTCTCATAGGCCAGCTCGACCGCCAGGCCGTCGAAGGCGGGCTCGATGCCCTCGGGCAGCTTCGCTGCCAGTGCTGCATGGCCCATTTCGTGGTTCATATGGGTGAGCAATGCCCGCTCGGGCGCCACCCGGTCGATCCAGCCCAGGGTCTGGCTCAGCCAGGAATGGGTCATGTGCGGCCGCTCGCGCAGGCAGTCGACGATCCAGAGCCGGGTGCCGGCCAGCACATCGAAAGCGGCATCGTCGAGCGCATTCACATCGGTCGAATAGGCGATCGGTCCGAAGCGGAAGCCAAGGCTGGTGATCCGGCCATGGGTCTGCGGGAAGGCCTCGATGCGGATATCGCCGACCGTAAACACGGCGTCCTGCGCGATCCGCATGGCCTCGGCCGTCGGCGGATAGAGCGGGTTTGGTTTGGCCGGGTTCGGGAAGACGTAGCGAAAGCCGTCGAACAGCCGATCGATGGTGAAATCGTCGCCATAGACCGGCGTCGGCCGGTCGGTCCGGAAGGCGAAAGGCCGCAGGTCGTCGATGCCGTGGATATGGTCGGCATGAGCATGGGTGTAGAGCACCGCATCCAGCCGATCGACCCGCGCTGTCAGCATCTGGTCGCGGAAATCCGGCCCGGTATCGACCACGATGCGGGTGGTCGCGGTCTCGACCATGATCGAGGCACGACGGCGGCGGTCGCGCGGATCGGACGACAGGCAGACCGGACAGCCACAGCCCACCACCGGCACGCCCGCAGACGTGCCCGACCCCAGCACCACCACGCGGATCCGCCCGGGGGCGGGCGGTGTGCGCGGGTCAGGGTGCGGGGGCATCGGCGACATCACGCTCCGGTGGCCCCCGTCGCGGCAGGACGGATCGCCTTGGAGAACAGGCGGTAGAAATTGTCGGTGGTGACCGTTCCCAACTCGTCCGCCGTCACCTCCTTCAGTCCGGCCAGGAAGGCGGCGGTATGGGCGACGAAGGCCGGCTCGTTGCGCTTGCCACGCTTCGGCACCGGCGCCAGATAGGGGGCGTCGGTTTCGACAAGCAGACGGTCCAGCGGCACGCGCTTCACGGTCTGGCGCAGGTCTTCGGCATTGCGGAAGGTGATGATGCCCGAGATGGAGATGGACATCCCCATCTCGAGTGCCGCATCCGCCAGGCGGTCGGTTCCGGTGAAGCAGTGGATCAGGCCCGGAAAGGCGCCCTTCCCCATCTGCCGGGTCAGCACGTCGATGGTGTCGTCATCGGCATCGCGGGTGTGGATGATCACCGGCAGGCCGGTGGCGCGGGCGGCCTCGCAATGGGCCTCGAAGGTCCGGATCTGGTCCTCGCGCGGGCTTTTGCCGTAATAGTAGTCGAGCCCGGTTTCGCCGATGCCGATCACCTTGGCATCGGGGGCGGCCAGGCCGATCAGCGTCTCCGCCGCGACCGGTCCCTCGGGGCCGGCCTCGTGCGGATGGATGCCGACCGAGCACCAGACATCGTCATGGGCTTCCGCCACCGCGCGCATCCGCTCGTAAGTGGAGAGCCGGGTGGAGATGGTCTGGAAGGCGATCACGCCCGAGGCGCGGGCCGCGTCGAGTACGGCATCGAGTTCCTCGGCAAAATCGGGGAAATCGAGATGGCAGTGGCTGTCGACCAGCATGTGACCCGTCTTCGTTCCGGATGATCGGTCGGCTGCGCGTCTCTTCGCGGATGCGTCAGCCTTCAGTCTTCGCAGTCGTGTCGATGCGCGGGAAGATCGGCTGCGGCGCCGCGATCTCGCAGCCGGGCACCAGAGCGTGCTTGGTGCCGAGTGCCGTGAAGCTGCGATCGGCGGCATCGACCTTCAGGAAGTCCAGGATGCGCGCTGCCGAGGTCGGCAGGAAGGGCTGCACCACGATCGCCAGATGGCGGATGGTCTCCATCAGGATATAGAGCACCCGGTTCATCGCATCCGGATCGGTCTTGCGCAGCGTCCACGGCGCCTCGCGATCGATATAGCGGTTGGCCGCGCCGACGGTGGCCCAGATTTCTTCCAGCGCCTTGTTGTAGGCCTGGGCGGTCACCAGCGGGCGCACGCGGCTGATCAGGTTGTGGGCCTCGGCGATCAGCGGCTCCTGGGCGAGCATGGCGGCATCGACGCCGGGGCTCGGCACCTTGCCCGCGCAGTTCTTGGTCACCATCGACAGCACGCGCTGCACCAGATTGCCGAAATCATTGGCGAGATCGTTGTTGATCCGCCCGATCATCGCCTGGCGCGAGAAGTCGCCATCATTGCCGAAGGGCACTTCGCGGAGCAGGAAATAGCGGGTCTGATCCAGGCCATAGGTCGACACCAGGTCGTGCGGATCGACCGTGTTGCCCAGGCTCTTGGACATCTTCTCGCCTTCGATCGTCCACCAGCCATGGGCGAACACCCGGCGTGGCGGGGTCAGGCCGGCAGCCATCAGGAAAGCGGGCCAGTAGACGGCGTGGAAGCGGACGATGTCCTTGCCGACGGTGTGATGCACGGTCGGCCAGAAGGTCTTGAAACGCTCGTCCGAGGTGTCGGGATAGCCGATCGCGGTCAGATAGTTGGTGAGCGCATCGATCCAGACATACATCACATGGGCCGGATCGCCCGGCACAGGCACGCCCCACGAGAAGGTGGTCCGCGACACCGACAGGTCGTTGAGCCCGCTGCGGATGAAGCTCAGCACCTCGTTGCGCCGGCCGACCGGCTGAATGGCGTCGGGGTTGCGCTCGTAATGCGCCAGCAGCTTCTCGCCCCAGGCCGAAAGCCGGAAGAAGTAGCTGGGCTCCTCCACCCATTCCACCTCGGCGCCGGTCGGGGCCTTGCCGTTGACCAGCTCGCTTTCCTGATAGAAGGCTTCGTCGCGGACCGAATACCAGCCGGCATAGGAGCCGAGATAGATCTCGCCCTTGTCGACCAGGGTCTTCCACAGTGCCTGACAGGCGTCGCGGTGACGGGGCTCGGTGGTGCGGATGAAATCGTCATTGCTGACGTTCAGCAGACCGGTCAGTTCGCGAAAGCGCTCCGAGACATCATCGGTGAAGGTCTGCGGGTCGACCCCTTTCAGCTCGGCCGATTTGGCGACCTTCTGGCCATGTTCGTCCGTGCCGGTCAGGAACATCACCCGCTTGCCGTCCAGACGCATGAACCGGGCCACCACGTCGCACGAGATCGTCGTGTAGGCGTGCCCGATATGGGGCTTGTCGTTGACGTAATAGATCGGCGTCGTGACGTAGAAGGCGTCGGCCGCGGACATCGGGCGTCTCCGGACAGGGGAGGGCCGGCCGCTCACGGGGTCGCGGGGCCGGGTCGGTCTCATCTCGGCATCGTGTACGGCGTCGTCAACCGCTCGCCGCCGCGAACTCGGCAACGACGGTGATCAGCACCTGCTTGCGGTCGAGATTTGCGGAGAGCGCCTGGCGGAGCCGCGCGCTCAACCTATCCCACAGCTCGACCCATTGTTCAAGGGGACGCGCCCCGGCCAGACGCGCGGCCAGGCGCGCCTCGCCGGGGATTACCTCCTGGCCGATCCCGCCCATGCGTGCATGGGCGCGCAGCCAGCGGGCCATCCACCAGCCCCAGGCCTCGACCAGGGTCTCATAGGCCTCCAGCGCATCGGGTCGGCCCACCGCCTCCCCCAGCGCAATCAGGGCCTTCCAGTCCGGCACCGGCCGGCCGGTGTCGAGGCAGGCGATCAGGGCAGCCAGCAGCTCGGGCCCCTGCCCCTGCGCAAGCGTCAGGGCGCGGCCGGGTGCGCCTTCCGCCATGACCCGGGCGACCGCGCGCCGAGATGGCGCAAGTTCCGGCAGGCGCGCGGTCAGAAAGCGCTCCATCCGCGCATCGTCGAGCGGCGCCAGCGCCAGCCGTCGGGCGCGGGAGCGGATGGTGGGCAGCAGCCGGCCGGGCGCATGGGCAACCATCAGGATCAGCGCCTGCGCCGGCGGTTCTTCCAGCAGCTTCAGCACCGAATTGGCGGCATTGCGGTTCATCTCGTCGGCGGCATCGATAATCACCACCCGCCAGCCACCGGCGGCCGATGTCTGGCCCAGAAACGGGCGAAGTTCCCGGGCCTCGCCCACGGTGATCTCGGTGCGCGGGCGGCCCCGGTCGTCCAACCCGCGCTCCAGCACCAGCAGGTCGGGATGACTGCCGGCCGCGATCCGCCGGGCGGCCGGATGCTCGGCGGAGATGTCGAGACTTGCAGGCGGTGTCGCGGGATCGAAGAGCGGCGGGCCACCGAACAGCCCGGCACCCTCGGTCGCGGCCCGGGCGGCATCCTCGGTGGTCGCCAGCACGAAGCGGGCGATCCGATAGGCAAGCGTCGCCTTGCCCAGCCCGCGCGGCCCGGTGATCATCCAGGCATGGGCGAGCCGGCCGCCGTTCCAGGTCTCCAGAAAGCCCCGCTCCGCAGCCTCGTGCCCCACCAGCTGGGGCGTGAACCGCGGATGGCCCGAGACGGCCTCGCTCATAGGCCCGCGTCCCGGCCGGGGGCCAGGCGGCCGGCTACCACCTCGCGGATGGCGATCTCGACCGCGTCGATATCGGCGGTGGCATCCACGACCGCGCATCTTGCGGGCTCTGCTGCAGCGATGGCCAGAAAGGCCTGTCGCAGCGCCTGATGGAAATCGATCCCCATGCGCTCGAACCGGTCTTCGCCGGCGCCGGGCGCCGCAGGCGCCGCGGTTTCGATCCGCCGCCCGGCGCGGGCCAGGCCGGTTTCGGGCGGAAGATCCAGGATCACGGTCAGATCCGGCATCAGCCCGTCCAGCACCCAGCCTTCAAGCGTCGCGATGACGGCGGGGTCCAGCCCGCGGGCGCCGCCCTGATAGGCGCGGGTGCTGTCGATGAAGCGGTCGGAAATCACCCAGCGCCCGGCATCGAGCGCCGGGCGGATGGTCTGCTCGACATGATTGCGCCGGGCGGCCGCGAGCAGCAGGGTTTCCGACAGCACGTCCCAGCGGGCGACATCCCCCTGGGTCAGCAGCGGACGGATCGCTTCGGCGCCGGCCGCCCCTCCCGGTTCGCGGGTCTCGACCACATCGATCCCCTGCCCGCGCAGATGCCGCGCCAGACGGCGAAGCTGGGTGGACTTGCCACCCCCCTCCCCGCCTTCCAGGGTAATGAAGCGGCCGCGCGCCATCACTGCTGGGCCCGTCACTGCTGGGTCTGGGGTTCGCCGCCGCCGGCAGCGCCCGAGACGAAGTGCGAGATCGCAGCCAGAATCCGGCCGACCGGCCCGGCCTCGGCCACGTTCTGGCCGGCGACCAGCGGCACCGAAAGCGGCTCGACGCCGGGCACGTCGACCACCAGCTTCGCGATCTCCTGACCCTGGGCGATCGGTGCCTGGATCGGACCCTCATAGACCACCTTGGCAGCCAGATTGTCGCGATCGGCCACCGGCAGGGTGACGACCAGATCCCGCGCTGGTACCAGCGGCACGGTGCCCTGATCGCCCAGCCAGACCTCGGCGCTCTCCACCACCTCGCCGGCGGAGAACAGCTTGCGGTTCTCGAATTCGCGCATGCCCCAGGACAGCAGCCGCTCGCCCTCGTTGGAGCGTTCGTTGACGTTGCCGAGGCCGTTCACGACCATGATCAGCCGCCGGTCACCCTGCTTCATCGACGCGGTCAGACCGTAGCCGCCGGCTTCGGTGTGGCCGGTCTTCATGCCGTCGACGCCGATATCCTTGTAAAGCAGCGGGTTGCGGTTGCCCTGTTTGATGCCGTTATAAGTGTATTCGGTCTCGGAATAGAATTTATAGAACTCGGGGAAGTCGTCGATGATCCGCCGGGCGAGCGTCGAGAGGTCGCGGGCCGTCATATAATGCTCGGGATCGGGCCAGCCCGAGGCATTCATGAAGTGGCTGCCGGTCATGCCCAGCTCGCGGGCCTTTTCGTTCATCAGCCGTGCGAAGGCCTCTTCGCTGCCGGCCAGACCTTCGGCCACCACGACGCAGGCGTCGTTACCGGACTGGACGATGATGCCCTGGATCAGGTCCTGAACCTTCACCCGGGTGTTCACCTCTACGAACATCTTGGAGCCGCCCATCCGCCAGGCGCGTTCGCTGACCGGGAAGGCGTCGTCCATCGACACACGGCCTTCCTTGATGCGCTCGAACAGGATGTAGGCGGTCATCAGCTTGCTCATCGACGACGGCGCCATGCGCTCGTCGGCGTTCTTGGCGTAGAGCACGGCACCGGTGGTGTCGTCGAGCAGGATGGCCTGCTTGGCGGCGCTTTCGAAATGGGGGGCGGCGGCAAGCGCCGTCCCGGAAGCCAGCACCGACGCCAGCAGGGCGATACCGGCGCTCATCCGTGCCGTGACGCCGCGGATGTCGCGCCGGCGGCGGGGGAACGTCGTGCCGTTGCGCAAGCTCTGTGCGATCACCGTCATGCTCTTTCGATAGCTCGTCTGCTCAGGACTTGAAGATGGACCGGCGAAGGCGGGCGACAAAGGCCCGTCGCCGTCAGTCCGTGACGATCGAGCCGCGACCGTAGCCGTCGCGGCTCAGCCGCGCCACCACCTTTTCCGCGTCGCGTGAGGCCTTGAACGGGCCGATCCGGACCCGATAGAAGCGCTGGCCGTCGACATCGGCCGGTGCGATCACCGTGTGGCCGTAGTCGAGCAGCCGGTTTTCCAGCGCGCGCGCGTTCTCGGGCTCGCGGAAGGCGCCGACCTGGACATAGGTGCGGTCCGATCCGGGGGCCGTGCGGGTACCGGCGGGCGGCGGCACCGGGGTCGCGAAGACCTCTCCTGCCGGCACGGCCTCGACCTGTTCTTCCACGATGCTCGCAGTGGCGACCACGGGCCCGCGTGGCGAGGTGGCGGGCGGGGATGCAGTCGCCTCGGCGCCGAGCGATGCCAGCATCACGCCATCCGCCTCGGGCAGATAGTCGAGTCCATATTCCTCGGTGACGTTTTCAAGCCGCACCCTGGCCGTGCCCTTCTGGATCACCCCCAGCAGCTGGGCCGAGCGTTTAGACAGATCGATGACCCGGTCACCCACGAAGGGGCCGCGGTCGTTGACGCGCACGATCAGCACCCGGCCGTTTTCGAGGTTGGTGACCCGCACGATCGACGGCAGCGGCAGGGTGGTGTGGGCGGCCGTCAGCGCGTTCTGGTCATAGACCTCGCCATTGGCCGTGTACTTGCCGTGGAAGGTCGGCCCGTACCAGGACGCGACCCCTTCTTCCCTGTAGCCCGGCTCGTCGGCCGGATAATACCAGCGGCCCATCACCTGATAGGGCTTGCCGATCTTCTGGTTCGGCCGTGCGGCCGAGCTTGAGGACGGCGTCGTGCCCTGCCCCACGGCCGGGGCGGACGATGTCGGCTGGGTCGGCCGCCCCGCGCAGGCGGCCAGCGCCAGCGCGGCAAGGGCCACGCCCGTGAGCATCAGCGTGCGGCGGGAAGCGCGGGCGGCGCGGCCGTCGACGGGTGGAGCCATGGACGTGTCGTCTCCCGGAGAAGTGCGGGGATGGGGATGGGCGGTGCGGCAACAACAGACGCCGCTCTGGCGGCCCGTCAGGGGCAGCCGCCGCGGCGCCACGGTTTCGAACGCTGTCGGGACCGGATGTTAACGGCCGGCAATCCGGTCGGCAAGGGTGCCCACCGCGGTCGCGAAGTACTGCGAGCGGTTCCAGCGCAGGATGACCTCGTAATTCTCGGTCGCGAGATAGGCCGGGCCGTTGCGGCCGCCGGGCAGCACGATCTTCGCCGGCACATTGCCGGTGACCGGCAGGGCGGCCCCGTCCTTGCCCGTGACGCCGGCCGCCGCCCAGGCGGCTGCCGTCCGGCTCTCGCCGTCGAGGCCGATGCGGCTGCGATCGAAGCCCTTGGGCAGTTCCACCGGCCCGCCCCAGCCGAAATCCGGGTTCCAGCCGCGTCGCGACAGATAGTTGGCGGCCGAGGCGAAGACGTCCTTGCGAGTGTTCCAGATGTCCTTGCGGCCATCGCCGTCGCCATCGACGGCATAGGACACGAAGCTCGACGGCATGAACTGGCTCTGGCCCATCGCGCCGGCCCAGGATCCGCGCATCTCGGCGGGCGAGATATGGCCCTCGTCCAGGATCTTGAGTGCGTGCAGCAGCTCGCCGCGGAAGAACTTGGCCCGCCGCCCCTCATAGGCGAGCGTCGCCAGCGAGGCGATGACCGGATAGGTCCCGGTCACCCGGCCGTAATCGGTCTCGACGCCCCAGAGCGCCACCACCACTTCGGACGGCACGCCGAACCGCGCCTCGACATCGGCCAGATCGGCCTGGAACTCGGCACGCAGGCGCCGGCCCTGATCGATGCGCCGCTGCGGTACCACCCGGGTCATGTACTGCTCGAAGGTGATGGTCGATTCCGGCTGCGAGCGGTCGAGTTCCACCACCCGCGGAATCGGGGTGACGTCGCGGAAGGCGGCATCCAGAATGCCTTCCGAAATCCCCTGGGCGCGCGCTTCCTTCTTCACCCCCTGAACCCAGGCATCGAAGGCCGGGTCGGCCGGGCTGACGGTGCGGGCATGGGCCAGCGAGACCGGCACCGGGGCGGCGGGCTGGGCTGGCGGCTGCGGTGCCACTGCCTGGGGCTGGACCGAGGCGACCGCCTCTTCCGCGCCACGTCCGCCGCCGCAGGCGGCCAGCACCATGGCCAGGCCGGTCGCGGCCATCAGCCGTGCCACCCGCCTTTCCGGACGGATCGCGGGGCGGTGGTCGGTCGTGGGAAGGCCGGTGTCGCGGATCATGCCGATCTCCGGAATGCTCTGGGGAGGAGGGTCAGGGGCGTCCTGTCGCATCCGGTTGTGCCACACGTCTTCCGCGTGCGGCAAGCCCGGCCAGGGCCCCGGATACCCGAATCTATGCGGCCCCGCCCCGCTTCGGGCCACCCTGCCGGTATGGTTAAAATGCCGTGAAAAAAATCGGGCGAAAAATCATCCGCCGGGCTTGCCGGCGATGAAAACCGATCCCATCCCTAACCTACAGGAAGCAGGACGAAACCCCGAGGCCGGGACGCCCCAGAGACGGGGCCGCCGCATAAAGGCCGGGCGAGGTCGGCAGCCGTTCACGACAGGGTGACGGTCCCCGCTCTCGGACCCGTGACATCCCCGCCGGAGGTTGATTAGGCGTCCTGCACGCAAAAGCGGGCGTGCGGTTATGTGCCTGGAGTGATCCTCCACCATGTGACGTCGGGCCGCCCGCATGAACGGTCGGAGTTGCAAGCGGCACACGCGCGTGCGGCTGCTCCCCGCCCGCGGCGACGGCGGCACCCGCCCGAGGGACGCGCCGTGCGGCCGCCGACCCGCCAGAGGCCGGTAAGACGGACCATGGCAGCGGTTGGCAGACCCCACGGCGTGCCATGATCCCGACGGGACCGCGACGGACCGCGCACCGGAGGAGAGCCGCAACACCCCCGCAGAGGCGGCAGGGTACCTCAGGAGCAGGCGCGCGGCTCGCCCCGTCCGACTGTCGGGCCCGGCGGCGTCGGGCCACGGGGGACTTTCCCGTCCACCCCGCCCCGACGCCGCCGGCGCTCTCTCTCCGCCCCACCAGCCCGTCATGTACCGCACAGGCCCGGCGCTTTCGCACAGGGGCCTGCGTTCGCACGTCTTGCCGCCCCCCTCGCCTTCTGCTACCCATGTCGAACCGGATGGGTGGCCGAGCGGTTTAAGGCACCGGTCTTGAAAACCGGCGTGGGGTCATGCCCACCGTGGGTTCGAATCCCACCCCATCCGCCAAATCTGTAAGGCTCGGCGTTCTATAATGGAGGGCTTTTGATGGCTGGGCGGCCGCCAAAAGTCGATCATGTTAAAGCAACTTTTCTCAGCGAATTAAAGGCTGCTGAGGATCTTGCGGCAAAGATTCAGCAGTTCGTTGGGGGCATTAACTCGGCGGGCCCACCTGGGCTTCACCCCAAATATGTTCGCCAAGTTGTTGAACTAGCCTTCATGGGGGTAGTGGCCTCTTGGGAGGAGTTTTTGGAGCGAGCACTCGTTCGCTATGTTGCTGGCGCGAAAACCGTGCACAACTATGCGCCGACGCCGAAATTTGGGCTTGCAACCTCATTGGCACATTCCTATCAAGTGCTTTCAGGTAATCCGAATTTTGATCGATCAAAAGACTACCTGAAGGTGAGTGATCCAAAGTGGGTTACAAACTCGGCGGACTTCTACTTTAGCGCCCATGGTTTTGGCGATATTGTAAAAAATTCGAACTTGCTCAAGCATGCATCTGCTATCCGAAACCGAGTTGCCCATGCATCCCAGAAGTGCCGAACAGATTTTCGGGCGACCGCGATTTACTTCTTAAATCCCTCCAATAATAAGCTATCGCGAGGATACGGGCCGGGCGACTTGCTCCTCTCGCCAGTGCTAAGGCATTTCGGACAACCGGCTGTTCAAGCCAGGAAAAGCCATTTCACCGCGT
This sequence comes from Tistrella mobilis, assembly GCF_039634785.1. NCBI lineage: Bacteria > Pseudomonadati > Pseudomonadota > Alphaproteobacteria > Geminicoccales > Geminicoccaceae > Tistrella > Tistrella mobilis. The sequence continues at coordinate 283,722 of NZ_JBBIAB010000005.1, forward strand.
ATTCGGACTTGTACAAATCACTGGCCAACAAGGTGGTGCCGTAGTCGTCTATCCCCAAGCGTTTCATCACGAGCGCTCCCAGATCCGTGCGCTCCCCCGGTCCTTCCCGCGGCTTAGCGAGTTTTCGGATGATGATTTTTTGGGGTTGGTAGGGCGGGCTTGGGCTGGGCACGCTGCCCGTCATTTTAGGTGAGGCGGTGGGTTTTCCTGGTCAGGACCACGGCGAGCACCAGCTGGACGGTGCATGCGCGCAGCCTGGTCTTCATCTCGACGACGCGGGCGGCGTCATGGAATTCGGTGAAGCGCCGGACCTTGTCCGGTCCGTCGTCCGTGCCCTGGTGTTGGCCTCCAGCGGGGCGACACGAGCGCGCAGGGTGGCGTCGATGGCCAGCCCGAGGATGAAATTCACGCCTGAGAACCGGCAGAGGTCGAACACCTGCGGTGCTGCATAGTGGCTGTCGGCTCGAACCAGGATCTCCACGCGGGGCCAGTGGATCTGATCAGACAGTGCAGGTGGGCGGCCATTTTTCGATCGCTGGGGCGGTGGGCAGGAGGGCATTGACGAACCGGCCTTCGCCATCGAACACGACGATGGGTTGGAAGCCATATTTCGTCGTAAGGGGCGTTGAACATCCGCAGCTGTTGGTGGTCATGGGCGGCGTCGAATGTATCATCGATATTCGGCACGATGCGCTACGGATGATATCGGCGAGGCTATGCTGAACCTGATCGGGCTGACGGGTGTCGGCGATGCAGGCGGCCAGCCGTACCGCCACCTTGAGCCGGATATTGATCTCGCACAGCGCCAACACCCCGGCCTCGTACGACAGGCTGCCCCATCGGAACAGGCTTCCCACGGCGCAATCTCGCATGGCGGGTGCAGTCTCATCGGATCGGGCGGATTTATGTTTGGTGGCTGACTCCTAAAACTAATCAATGGCTTGCGCTACAGCGGCAACCATCGGAGCGCATCTGGCGCATAATCCTGGTCAGTAGCCATTGATCCGGATCGAATGCACGTTAGCCCGTCAAGTTTTAGTCCCCAAGTTATTACCGGGAGAATTGCGCAGATCATCGACAACGCGAGCTGCGTCGAGCATCAGCAGTTTGCGGCGGGCCGGACGATATTAAAACGTCTTCGCCGTTCCTGGTGCAAGACGTTCCCGCGCTCGTAAAAATGGACTCATTCCCTACAATCCCCGACGATATCCGCCGCCATCCGCATGCCAGCGCACGCCCTAAGGAGATCTCCCCATGCCCCCCGCCAACCGATCGACCCCGGCCTGCGCCAATACCTCGACGCGCTCGACGCCGCCTCCGGCCGCCCGCCTGCCGATGATGCCGCGCGGGTGCAGGAGGCGCGGGAGGGGATGGTGCGGGCGCTCTTGGCGCGCGAGGCGATCCCTGGTCTGCCGAATGCGGTGCGGGTGCGTGATGTGGTGATCGGGGCGGGGTTGACCGGGCGGCTTTATCTGCCCGAGCGGATGACGCCGGCGCCGGCGGTTCTGGTCTATACCCATGGCGGCGGCTGGGTGTTCGGGTCGGTGGAGACCCATGATCCCTTCTGCCGGCTGCTGGCCGATGCGGCCGGGGTGATCATTCTCTCGGTCGAGTACCGGCTGGCGCCCGAGCACCCCTACCCCGCCGCCCGGGATGATGCTCTCGCCGCCTGGCATTGGGCGGTGGCCGAGGCGGCGGGTTTCGGTGGCGATCCGCGGCGGGTTTTGCTCGGCGGGGACAGTGCCGGGGCGCAACTCGCCATGGTGACGGCCCGTCGGGTTCTGCTGGCGGCGGGTGGCGCGGATAGTCAGGCGGCGGTACGGCCCGCCGGGGTGATGCTGCTTTACCCGGCGACCGATCATCCCTCGGGCGGCCATGCCTCTTATGTCGAGAATGCCACGGGCTATCGGCTGACGGCCGAGGCGATGCACTGGTTCTGGCGCCAGTATGCGCCCGATGGTGATCCGGCGGATCCGGATCTGTCGCCGCTGCGGGCGGGTGTCCTGCCGGACATGCCGCCGGTGCTGGTGGCGACCGCCGACTATGATCCGCTGCGGGATGAAGGCATCGCCCTTGCCCGCCGGCTGGAAGCGGCAGGCGTTGCCGTCATGCATTTGCATGCACCCGACATGCATCACAACTTCCCCGTCCATCCGGGGTCGGTGGCGCGTTTCCCGCAATGTGATACGGCCATGGCCGGGATGGCCGGCTGGCTGCGGTCGGTGGCGGGCTGATGGCTCAGCCGGCTGCCTGCGCGCGCATGCCGTCGGTTTCATCCGCCACGCGGCAGACCCGGTTGCGGCCAGCGCGTTTCGCATCGTAAAGCGCCGCATCGGCCCGGCGCACGATGTCCTCGACCCGGTCTTCGGGGCGCCAGGCGGCAACCCCGAAACTGCCGGTGCAGGGGCCGACCGCGAAGCCATGGGCGGCTATGGCTGCCCGCAGCGCCTCGGCCCGCCGGGCGGTTTCGGGCAGATCCGCTCCCGGGCAGACCAGGATGAATTCTTCGCCGCCCCAACGCCCTGCCATGCCGCCCGGGCCCTGGCCGGCACGCAGCAGGGCTGCCACATCGACCAGCACGGCATCGCCCAGCTGGTGGCCATGCTGATCGTTGACGGCCTTGAAATGGTCGAGATCGAGCATGATCACCCCGAAGCTCTGGCCGGTTCGTCGGGCACGGGCCAGTTCCTCCTCGAGGAAACCGTCGACCTTCATCCGATTGAACAGCCCGGTCAGCGGGTCTGTGGTCGACAGGCGGACCAGTTCCCGATTCATCCGCGCCAGTTTACGGTTCCAGTAGAGTGCAAGCAGCAGCAGCACCGCCGCTGCGGCACCGACCTGCCAGACGAGGCGATAATCAATCCCGCGCTGGATCTGCACGGCGACATGACGGTTGGAAATCGCCTCCCGCTCCTGCGCCGTGACCGTTGCGATGCCCTTGTCCAGAATGTCGCGCAGCATCGGTTCTCCGGCCAGAACGCCGACCCGCAATTCATTCGTTAATTCAGGAACCTGGCCCGCAATCTTCAGATTGAACAACCCCTCCTTGCGGATCGCATAGGCGGCGACGATCAGCGACCGGATGGTCATGTCGGCCCGGCGTTCCGAAACCATCTCGACCGCTTCGGGCTCGCTGCCGGTGGTGGTGATCTGAAGATTGGGATAGAGCCGCCGCAGCCGCTCTTCGACCATGGTGCCACGCGGCAGGGCCACGGTCTCGGCGCTGACCCCGTGAAGGTCGCCGATATAGGGGTGCTCTTCACGGGTGATCACGATGTTCTGGTCGCGAAAGATCGGCGCGGTAAAGACCAGCCAGCGTTCCCTTTCGGGCGTCCGGTTCAGGAAGCTGAGGATCCGGCAGTGCCCGGCCTTCGAAGCGGCGAGGCTTTCATCCCAGCTTGCGGTCGGATGTAGCACGATGTCGATGCCGAGCCGTGTCGCCACCAGACGGAGAAGGTCGGCCGCGATGCCGACATGCCGGCCGGCTTCGTCGATCCGCTCAAAAGGCTCCCAATCCGGGTCGACGCACATGGTCACGGGGCCGCTTGTCGCCAGCCATAGCCGTTCGGTTTCGGTAAGTGCGACGGAAGCACCATCTGCTGCCGCCGTCGTGGCGGCGCTCGGGGTCATACAGACTGCCCCGAGAGCAAGACACGCAGCGATACCGCCCCCTCGGAGCCGTCTGCCGATCCGTGTTGTCCTCACCTGGGCGCCGTCTCCGATATCGTCTCGTGTTGTGAGCATAGCGGTATCGCATACGGTCGCAAAGCACGGAACCTGCCCCGGAAATCCTGGCATCATCTGAGATTGACCCAATGGTCACCATCGGGCTTAACTGAGACAGCCGACTGGATTGTCCCATGCGGCATCCACCCCGCGGAGGCCCGCATGATTGCCCAGATCCTTGCCGCGCTGGTCGCGGCCATCCATGCCTATATTCTCGTCCTGGAGATGTTTCTCTGGGACACGCCGCGCGGTCGGAAGGCCTTCGGCACCACGGCCGATTTCGCGGCGCAGACCCGGGTTCTTGCCGCAAATCAGGGGCTCTATAACGGCTTTCTGGCAGCCGGCCTGATCTATGGTCTGGTGCGCGGCGGCGATGAGGGCTTCGCCTTCCTCGTCTTCTTCCTGGTCTCGGTTGTGGTGGCCGGGCTTTATGGTGCGGCAACGGCGAGCCGCAAGATCCTGTTCATCCAGGCGCTGCCGGCGGCTTTGGCGCTGGCGGCGCTGCTCGCCGGGATCTGAGGCGCGGGTCGGATCATGATGCGCGGGCGGGCGACTTCCTGACGCCATTCTGTCAGTTGGGTGCCTGTCCAGCGCGAATTTCCGCCCTTCGGGTTCGGCAAGCGCGGAAACGGCTGCTAGGATGGACGGAACGAGAACGGCGCCGCTGCCGTTGTTCGCGTCGCGCCGGCAGCCTGTCCAAAGGCCGCCGGCATCGGAAAAGAGACAGACGTCGCAGACGTTCCGGGGTGGCGCGGCAGAGACCCGCCCCCGTCTTGTCAGGAACCAATGGGGGACGCCGCTCCATGCCGACCATCGATCGCCGCACCTTGTTCCGCCGTGCGGGCCTTCTCACCCTCGCCGCCACGCTCGCCCTCGGCACCGCTGCCGTCGTGACGGGCCCCGCCCGTGCGGCCGACGCCATCACCGTCGGCTCCAAGATCGACACTGAAGGTGCGGTGCTCGGCAATGTCATCCGCCTGGTGCTGGAGAATGCCGGCTATACCGTCAACGACCGGATCTCTCTGGGCCCGACCAAGATCGTGCGCGAGGCGTTGCTGGCGGGTGAGATCGATATCTATCCGGAATATACCGGCAATGCCGGCTTCTTCTTCAACATCGATGCCGATCCGGCCTGGAAGAAGGCGGATACCGCCTATGCCAAGGCGAAGCAGCTGGATGCCGAGGCCAATGATCTGGTCTGGCTGCAGCCGGCGCCGGCCAACAACACCTGGGCGATCGCCGTGCGCGGCGATGTGGCCGAGGCGCAGAAGCTCGCCACGCTGGATGATTTCGGCAAATGGGTCGCCGGCGGCGGCGATGTGAAGCTCGCGGGCTCGGCGGAGTTCGTGGAAAGCCCGGCCGCCCTGCCCGCCTTCCAGGAGGCCTATGGTTTCAAGCTCTCGGCCGACCAGCTGCTGGTGCTTTCGGGCGGTGATACCGCCGCCACCATCAAGGCCGCAGCCGAAGGCACTTCGGGGGTCAATTCGGCCATGGTCTACGGCACCGACGGCGCCATCGCGGCGGTCGGGCTGAAGGTCATGGAAGACACCAAGGGCGTCCAGGCGGTCTACGAACCCGCCCCGGTGATCCGCGGAGCGGTGCTGAAGGCGCATCCCGATATCGAGGGCCTGCTGGAGCCGGCTTTCCAGACCCTCGACCTCGAAACCCTGCAGGCGCTGAACGCCAGCGTCCAGATCGAGGGGCAGGATCCGCGGGCCGTCGCCGAAGCCCATCTGAAGAAGGCAGGGCTGCTGAAGTGAGCACGCTCGACGGCCTGGATGCCGTCGACGACGAGGCGGCGCCCGCCGGGCGCCCCTCTCCGCGCGGCAACCGGCTGCTGGCGGTTCTGGTGATGGCGATGGCGGCGGCGACCGCTTTCGCGGGTTTCGTGACCATCGCCCCCAACCGCATCCTTTCCGGCCGTGCCGTGGCCGCCGTCGACGCCCTTCCGGGGACCGAATTCGCCATCCTGGTGCTGATCCTGGCGGGGCTGGGCGCCACCGCGCTGATCCGGCCCGGGCGCGGGGCCGATCTGATCGCGGCGGCGCTTGCCGGCCTGCTGTTCTTCGGCCTGCTCTTCGCTGCCGGCGACATCGCCACCGGGGTTCTTGCCGAACGCGGCACCGCCGCCCGCACCTCCTTCGGCGCCGGCTTCTGGATCCTGGTCGCCGCGGCGCTTCTGGTGCTGATCGATGCCGTCGCCCGGCTGAGGCCGGGCCCGGTACTGGGGCCGCTGGGTGTGGTGGTCCTGCTCGGCCTGATCTGGGCGGCGGTCGCCTCGGGCCGGCTCGATGATCTGTCGCTGATGCGCGAATACATGGCTCGCCGCGACCGGTTCGGCGTCGAGATCCTGCGTCATCTGCAGCTGGTGGCGCTGGCGCTTGCGATCGCCTTGCCGTCGGGCGCTGCCCTCGGCCTTTGGGCGCGGGCACGGCGCGGCGCGGCGCCCTTGATCTTCGGCGTGCTCAACCTGCTCCAGACCGTGCCCTCGATCGCGCTTTTCGCCCTGCTGATCGGCCCGTTGACCAGCCTTGCCACCGCCGTGCCGGCTCTGAAGGCGGCAGGTGTGTCGGGGATCGGCGTGGCGCCGGCGGTGATCGCCCTCGCCCTCTACGCCCTGCTGCCGACGGCGCGCGGCGTGGTCGCCGGCTTCGCCTCGGTGCCGGAGGCGGTGATAGAGGCCGCCCGCGGCATGGGTCTCTCCGACCGTCAGATCCTGGTTCAGGTCTCGCTGCCGCTGGCCCTGCCGGTGTTGCTCGCGGGTCTCCGGATCGTGCTCGTGCAGACGATCGGTCTTGCGGTGGTCGCGGCGCTGATCGGCGCCGGCGGGTTGGGCGCCTTCGTCTTCCAGGGGCTGGGTCAGACCGCAACCGATCTGGTCCTGCTGGGGGCGCTGACCGCGATCGCCCTCGCCCTCGCCGCCGATGTGGTGCTGCGCGCCGCCTCGGCCTGGCTCGCCACCCGCCTGACCGGAGCCCGTACGTCATGAGCATGATCGTCTTCGAAGGGGTGAGCAAATTCCACGGCAACCGCGCCGCGGTCGAAGACCTCTCCTTCACGGTGCCCGAGGGGGAGATCTGTGCGCTGGTCGGACCCTCGGGCTCCGGCAAGTCCACCACGCTGCGCCTCGTCAACCGTCTGATCGAGCCCGACACCGGCCGGATCACGCTCGGCCGCACCGACATCGCGAGCCTTGAGCCCGTCGCACTGCGACGCCGCATCGGCTATGTCATCCAGTCCATCGGGCTGTTCCCGCACTGGACGGTGGCGCGCAATGTCGCAACCGTGCCGGTGCTGCTCGGCTGGCCCAGGGACCGGATCCGGGCGCGGGTCGATGAACTCCTCGATCTGGTCGGGTTGGACCCGGCGGAGTTCGGCGGCCGCCATCCGCATGAACTTTCAGGTGGCCAGCAGCAGCGCGTGGGCGTTGCCCGTGCGCTGGCCGCCGATCCCGAGGTTCTGCTGATGGACGAGCCTTTCGGCGCGCTCGACCCGGTCACGCGCGACGAGATCCAGACCGAACTCCAGCGCATTCAGACGGCCACGGGCAAGACGATCGTCATCGTTACCCATGACGTCGACGAAGCCATTCGCCTTGCCCATCGCATCGCCATCCTGCGCGATGGCCGGCTGGTGCAGATCGATCGCCCGGCCGCCCTGCTCGCCCGGCCGGCGGATGAGTTCGTGCGGGAATTCGTCGGCGGGCCGCTTGCCGGTCTGCGCATGCTTCGTACCCGCACGGTGGCGGAGCGGATCGAGGCCGGGGCCGATGTCGCGGGCGGGCCGGTCCTGCATCCGGACATGCCGCTGGACCTGGCCCTGGGTGCCATGGTGGCGGCCAGGGCCGATCGGCTGGCGGTGGCCGATGCCTCCGGTCGGAAGCTCGGGGTGGTGACCCTGGGCGGGCTGGTGGCAGGATGAGCCTTGCCGGCACCCCGCCTCTTGGTCGCCCGGGCCGCCCGCTCTGGCGCGATCCGCTGCCCTGGGCCGCTGCGGCGCTGGTGATCGCGACGCTCGCCATGCCGGCGGCCGAACCCCTGTTCCGGGCGCTCTATCCCGACTTGCCCCGGCCGATCTACACCCGGACCGATTTCCTGACTCTGATGCTCTCGCATGTCGGGCTGGTGGCGGCCTCGAGCGTGATCATCTGCCTGGTCGGCATCGCCGTCGGCATTTTCGTCACCCGGCCCGCCGGCCGTGACTTCGCCCGCCTGGTCGACATGGCGACGGCCGTGGGGCAGACCTTTCCGCCGGTTGCCGTGCTTGCCCTGGCCGTGCCGGCGGTGGGCTATGGTCCGCTGCCGACGCTGATTGCGCTTGCCTGCTACGGTGTGCTGCCGGTGGTCGAGACCACGGCAGCCGGCCTCCGCGCCCTGCCGCCGGCATTGAAGGAAGCTGCCGACGGTGCCGGTTTCGGCCCGACCGGCCGCCTGCTCCGCATCGAGCTGCCGCTTGCCTTCCCGGTGATGCTGGCGGGCATCCGGACGGCGGTGATCATCAATATCGGCACGGCCACGATCGGTTCGACCGTCGGTGCCGTCAGTCTGGGGTCGCCGATCATCGAGGGGCTGTCGGGCTCCAACCCGGCCTATGTGGTTCAGGGAGCGGTCCTGGTCGGGCTGCTCGCCATCACCACCGACCTCTGTTTCGAACGCCTCGCCCGCCTGGGGTCAGTCCGGGGCTAGGACCGTGTCGATGCGGGCCAGAAGATCTTCGGGCTCGCGGGTCACCACCTCAAGCGCACCGGCATGAACCGTGCCGGTATTACCGTCCAGCGTGATCTGGCTGCCGGTCCCGAAGATCCGGCCGCCGATCACCACCCGCCCCGCGGCTTCGTCGATCATCAACTCTCCGCAACCGACCAGACAGACCTTGCCGAGCTGCCGGGCCACCACGGCTGCATGGGATGTCCGGGCGCCACGCATGGTGAGCAGCCCGCCGGCACGGTCGAGCGCGGCGACATCCCGGGTTTCCGCGTCCCGGCGCACCAGGATGGGGACCTCGCCGCGGGTGCGCGCCGCCTCGACCTGGGCTTCGTCGAGGGCGATGGGCCCGCTCGCCACGCCGGCGGATGCGCTGGCCGCGCGGGCGAGCGGCTCGGCCACCCGTCCATCGGCCGTGGCAATCACCCGCTCGGCAAGGCTTGCGCGATCAAGGGATCGGAGACGGTCGCGGGCGGTACGGGCATCGATCAGCCCTTCGTCCAGCAGATCGAGTGCGATGCGTGCGGCGGCAAGCGGCGTGCGCTTTCCGTCGCGGGTCTGAAGCAGGAACAGGCGGCCGTCCTCGATGGTGAATTCGATGTCCTGCATGTCGCCGAAGGCCTGTTCCAGCCGGGCTGCCGACGCTACCAGTTCCGCCCAGAGATGCGGTGCCGCGGCCGACAAAGCCTCATGCCCCTCGGCCGAGCGGCGACCGGCGACGACATCCTCACCCTGGGCATTGAACAGGAAATCGACCCAGAGGCCGGGCACGCCGGTGGTGGGGTCGCGGGTGAAGCCCACACCGGCGCCCGAGAGCCCGCCGGCATTGCCGAACACCATCTGCTGCACGGTCACCGCCGTGCCCATGCTGTCGGCGATCGCATGCAACGCCCGCCACGACCGTGCCATGGGCGCCTGCCACGAGCGGAACACCGCCTGGATCGCCGCCTGAAGCTGATCGGCGGGATCCTGAGGGAAGGCCGTGCCGGCGGCCCGGGCATAGGTGTCCAGATGCCGGCGGGTCAGTCTGCGCAGGGCGTCGAAATCCAGCGCCCTCTCAGGCACCGTGCCGCGGATCGCGTCCAGATCGGCATCGAAGGCGGCGGGATCGATACCCGCCACCACCTCGCCGAACCCTGCGACCAGCCGGCGATAGGCATCCCAGACGAGCCGCGGATGGCCGGTCAGCCGAAGCATGCCGTCGACGGTCGCGTCTGAGAGCCCGATATTGAGCAGGGTCTCCATCATGCCCGGCATCGAAACCGGCGCACCGGAGCGCACCGACAGCAGCAAAGGCCGGCGGGGATCCCCAAGCCCGCGGCCGGTCGCCTCTTCCAGCCGCTTGAGCGCGGGGCGCCACAGGGATGGCCCGACCTCTTTCGCCCGGGCGCACCAGGCCGTGCCGATCACGAAGCCGGGCGGAACCGGCAGGCCCAGCGCCGCCATGCGGGCCAGATTGAAGGCCTTGTTGCCAAGGCTCGCCGCGCTTGCATCTTCGGCCAGGGCAGCGCCCGGCAGGATGACGGGGATGGTGGTGGAAGGTCCGGCCATGCCCTCGTTTTTCACAGTCTGGCGCGTCATGCTCCGGCTCCCATGCGGCTGAAGGCGAGGTCGCGCAGCCCATAGCCGGTGACCAGCAGGGCATCGGTCGCGAGTTCCAAAGCGGCCGCGAAATCGGTAGCGAGATTGAGGGTCGCGGCATCGGTCAGGTGGCGGGCGAGCACGCGGCGGACGTCGCGCAACAGCTGATCGGCGGCGCGTTCGGCACCGACGATCCGCCAGAGGACGGCCACCAGCTCTTCATGATCGTCCGCTGTGCCATCGGGCCCCAGACTGCGCGCAATGGCCAGGGCACGGACATGGTCCTGGGCGGCGGTGAAAGTGGTCTCGGCCAGGCGGCGCAGCACCTCGCGGACCTCGGATGTCCAGCCCCGATCATGACCCTCGGCGATCACCGACAGCAGGAACGCGGCCTCTTCAAGGGCATCGGCGACGTCGTCGGCCCGTTCGATCAGGCGCAGCATCGGCAGGCGATGGGGCTGGCGATCCGCCTGTTCACGCAGCCGCATGACCAGTTCGTCGGCCTGCCGTTCCCAGGTCTTGGCACGGTCGGCAAAAGTGGTTGCGGCCGTTGCATCGTGCTCAAGACCATGGATCAGCCCGTCCCGCACCCCTTCGGCAAGCGCATGGCAGAAGCCGGCATGGTCGGCCAGTGCCTCGAACTCGCTGACCTGATGACGGAGATGGGCCAGCAGCATCACCCGGGCATCATCTGCCACCACCCCGGCCGGCTGATTGCGCAGCAGGGCCTCTTTCGCCCGCACCATCAGCTCGACCAGAAAAGCCATCGCGGCGGTGCGGCCCATGACCTCGTCCAGCCGGTCGCCGATGCGGAAGTATTCAGGCCCCACGGCCTGCATCGCGCCATGGACCAGATCGGGCCCGCCGGCCACCAGCCAGGCCATATGCCCTGCCTCACGCGTTGCCGCGTCGGTGAGGACGGCAATCGCATCGAGCTTCGACACGAAGGGGGCCAGCCGTTTGCGTGCCCGGTTCCAGTCGATCAGGAACACGATCCGCGCGGCCAGACCTTCCAGCGCGCCGAGCAATGCCGCCTCATCCGCACAATCGAAGATCGCGGTGCCGACGTGATAGGCCTCGCCGGCATTCAGCCCGCGGGTCCGGCGGCTTTCGCTGTCCGACCACACGGCGCCGATCATCCCCAGCATGGTCTGAAAGAAGGCGAAGCGCTGGCGGTGGAGATCCAAATAGGTCAGGCTGATCCGCAGATCCTGGACCTGGATGACCAGGACATGGGCGTCATTGGTGCCGATGTCGTTCTGGATCAGCAGCCGCTGCCTGTCGCGGGTCGCTGCGGTCTCGAGCCCCGGGTGATCGAATTTGAGCGGCCGGGTGCGATTCAGCCCGCGCATGAAGGCGGCGATCCTCGGCCGGTCGGCATCGGCGATGGCCCAGACATGGGCGCCGTCGATCTGCTCGTCGGCCAGTTCCGTCGCCAGCCGGTTCAGACTCTTGTGCAGATCCATCACCAGCGGGTGGAAGCCGTCGGGTGCCGTGTCGCGACCGGCGGTCAGCGCCGTCAGCACGGCATCCTCCAGCCGGTTGCCCTCCATCCCGTCGAGCCGCGCCACCCACACCGCAACCCGTCGGGCATGGCTGCCCGCCTCATCATGGCCGCCATCGATCAGCGGCCTGGCCATCAGCTTCAGGTCTTGAGCCAGCAGCTGCCGCAGCCGGGGCAGATCCGGCAGATGCACGCCGTCGGCATCGGGGGTCGCGGTTGCCACCGCCTCGCTGGCCCAGGCGCCGTCGACGCCGGCAGCCGCCGCCTCGCGCGTCAGGTCTACGGGTGCAGCGCCGGGCCCGGTCGCCCGATGTCGGGCGGCCTGCAGGACGCTCAGATACAGTTTCAGCCGGTCATTTGCCGCAAGGGCGGTGGTGATCCAGGCCGGCAGCAACAGCTGCACCTGGCCGAGCGCATCGACGACCCCGGTCTTCTCCATGCCGTTCAGCTCCTGCACGAATGGGCATGTGCAGGATGCTAGCCCGGCCATGTGGCAGCTTCATGGCAGCGAGGCCGCGGCCAGTGGTCGCAGCTTTTCGTGCCTCAGCCGGCCGCCCGGCGCCGCGGGGCGCGGGGCTTTTTCGGAGGACGGGCACGAGATGCCGTCAGCGCCGCCTGCCAGGCTGCCCTTGCGTGGTCGCAAAGCACCTCGTCATCATCGAAAACCTCGTCCGGCGCCTCGTAATAGGACCCGACGGTGACGGTTCGTCCGGGCCGGTCATAACGAAACGGCTCCAGCCCCATGGCCTCGTATGCGGGCCGGCTTTGGTCGTCGACCCTGAAATAGAGGGTGCCGCCGATCACGAAGGCGAAGTTCACGCCGTCGATGGACAGCCCTGCCCCGCTGAACATGCGCTTCACGACCACCGGGCCCAGCGGGGCCAGCCGTTCCGCCACCTCCAGCGCCTGTTCGCGGGCGTCAGCACTGTTGCTCATGACCGGTCTCCTGCGCGTTGGCTGTCTCGCAAAGGTTTAAACTCTGTTTTGTTGGCTGAGTGGGTGGTGGATGATAACCATGAATGTTCTCATTTTACCCTCGTCTCTCTTGGCCACAACACTGTACGATTCCTATTTTTTCAAAGGCCGATAATTGTTGCCACATGCGGCCGCTGCCGGAAGAAGATGACTTCGCCGGGAATCTACCGCAGGGTATGCAGAAGACCTTCGGGTCGGATGATCCCTCGTCCCCCTCCTCAGAAGAACAAGATCAAGGCATCCGGGCTCCCCATGACCACCACCTCCCCCGCATCCCCGGTCTTCCACGGCTGGTTCGTGGTTGCCGCAGCCTTTGCCGTGATGTTCATCGGCTTCGGAGCCGCCTACAGTTTCAGCGCCTTCGTCGACCCGCTGCAGGGCACGTTCGGTGCCTCCCGCGGGGAAGTCTCGCTGATCTTCTCCCTGGCCGGTTTTCTGTATTTCGCGCTCGGTCTCATCACCGGTCCGATTGCGGATCGCTGGGGGGCACGACCGATCACCCTGGCCGGCATGGTCTTCGTCGGGTTGGGCATGATTCTGGCGGCACAGGCGACCAGCATGAACCAGGTCTATATCGCTTATGGTCTGGGTGTCGGTCTGGGCGTCGGCTGTTCCTATGTTCCGGCAATCGCCTGTGTCCAGCGCTGGTTCACCCGCAAACGCGCCTTCGCCTCGGGCCTCGCCGTGGCGGGCATCGGCGTCGGTACCCTGGTGGTTCCGCCGGCAGCGTCTCTGGCGATTGAGGCCCTGGGCTGGCGAACCGCCTGGGTGGTGATGGGCGTCGCGGCGATTGTCCTCGGCGCCGGCATGGCCCTGCTCCTGGAGGCGGATCCACGCCATCGCGGGCTTGCGCCGGATGGCGGCACCGCTGCCGCCGTTCAGGGAACCGGTCCGGCACCGGGCATGTCGGTCGCCGAAGCCCTGCGCTCACGCGCCTTCTTTCAGCTCTATCTGTCGGGCACCATCTCGGCCTTCGGCGTTTTCGTGCCCTTCGTCCATCTGGTCCCCTATGCCACGGATCGGGGCACGGCGCCGGCAACCGCAGCCCTGCTTCTGGGGGTGATCGGTATCGGCAGCACTGCCGGTCGTTTCATGCTGGGCGGTATCGCCGACCGACTGGGGCGACGGACGACTCTGGTCTGCATGTATGTGGGCATGGGCGCATCGCTGATCATCTGGGCCGGGTTCTCCAGCCTTTGGGCGCTCGGCCTTTTCGCCTTCCTCTATGGCGTGTTCTATGGCGGCTGGGTGGCCGTGCTTCCGTCGGTGGTGATGGATGCCTTCGGCAGCCGCAATGTCAGCGGCATCATCGGCATTCTGTATACCTGCGTGGCGGTGGGCACGCTGGTCGGCCCTACGGCGGCCGGCTATATCTACGACGCCTCGGGCAGCTATCTGCTGCCGATCCTGGTGGCGATGGCGGGGAACTTCACGGCCGCCGGGGTGATGGCACTGGGCATGCGGCGCGGGCAGTGAGCGCAGCGTGGCGGTCCTGCGTCTTCCGCGCGACATCGACCGCCCCCCTCTGGCATCCCGAAAGACGCGGTCCGATGTCCTGATGCCAATGGCCACAGTCGGAGGATCCACCGCCATGGATACCAGCAGCAGCCACGACCAGATCGCCAAGAAGCTTCAGGATGTGGGCGCGATGCTCGAAATGCAGACCCGCAAACTGCATGACGACGGCAATGAGGGTGGAGCGCTGTCGCGCGATCAGCAGGAGCTGCACGATGCCTATCGGGCCCTCAAGACCCGGCTTGAAGACGGCATTCGTGATCTCGCCGCCTTCGATCGCGAAGTCGACCGGCTGGAAGAGCGGGTGACCGCCTGGATGGGGCAGGTCGAAACCAGGCCGGCGAGCCGCCCCTCCCGATCCTGACCCCTTCCGGTGCCGGCCCGCCCCGATCCTAGCCGGCGCCGTTGCGTCCGACAGCCATGCCGCCCGTTGCGAGTTCGATGATCTCGTCGGTGATCTCGTCCTGATGGATCCGGCGGGCGAGATTGGTCAGATCCTCGCGCCGCCGTTCGATCCCCGTTTTGGCCGCGATCATCGCGGTCATGCGGGCGGTGTTCTCGGCCGCATAGGCGAGCAGCAGCACCTCGCAGAGTTCGGCGAAAACGTATTCTGCGGCCAGCCCGTCCAGCAGCTCGGCAGGCGGCAGCGTGATGAGCGGCGCCACGCGCCGGCCAGAAACCGGGAAACGCGAGAAGTCGAACGGCACCAGCTGGCGATGGATGATCTCGACGGTGTTGCCCTCCCCGCCGGCCGAGGGCGTCCCGTGCACCACCGCCAGCTGCCGCACCCGCCCGGTATCGAGCCGGTCATAGAGCGCGCCTGCAACATGATCGGCAAGGGCCGGCACGTCATCCACATGGGCCAACATCGGCACCGACCAGGCCACATCCAGCCCGCGCACGCCCGCCAGCATCAGCCCGCGGTCGCCCACGATCAGCAGATCCACCGGAGCCGACCCGGCCACTTCCATCGCCCGGTCGAGCAGCCGGTCGGGCAGACCGCCGACAAAGCCCTGATCGGGTGTGACGACCAGAAGGGCGGTGCGCATCGGCACCACCCGCCGTGGCGCCCCACCCCGATCATCACCCGCCTGCATCGCCAGCGCGTCGCCGATCGCACGTCCGACGATGTCGGCATGGGCCCGAACCGCCTGTATCCGTTCCCGTGCTTCCCGCGCCCGGACGGACGCGATGCCGCGCATGGCGGTCACGATCGCCTCCAGCTGACGAACCGTGCCGATCCGCGCTTCGACGTCGTGGAGGCGGCCGCTCATCCGTTTGTCCCCGTGGCGGCGGGTGCCGACAGATGCCCCGTAAGTTCCTTCAGGGCGGCGACCAGCTCGGCCCGCGCGGCATCATCCAGCTTGCCGCCAGCTGCCACGATCCGGGCAGCACCGGGCGCATGCGCGTCCAGATGTGCCGCCAGCCGCGGCCGGATGGCCTCCACCTGATCCTTCGACAGACCGTCGAAGATGCCTCCCGACAGCCCCACCAGCACGCCGATCTCGTCGATCGGGCGGAGCGCCGCATAGCGCGGCTGGCGCAGCCAGGCGCGGATCGCTTCGCCGCGGCGAATGCGGTCACGCACGCGGGCATCGGTCATGCGGCCGAAACGGGTGAACATCTCCAGCTCCAGAAACTGGGCATAATCCAGCCGCAGCCGGCCCACCGCGCCGCGAAGGGCGGCGGTCTGGGTCTTGCCGCCCACCCGGCTGACCGACAGGCCGACATCCACCGCCGGCCGCTGATCGGCCGCAAACAACCCGCGGTCCAGAACGATCTGGCCGTCGGTGATCGAGATCAGATTGGTGGGGATATAGGCCGAAAGATTGCCGGCATCGGTCTCCGCGATCGGCAGCGCGGTCAGCGAGCCGCCGCCCAGTTCCGGCGACAGCTTGGCCGCCCGTTCCAGCAGACGGGAATGCAGGTAGAAGATGTCCCCCGGATAGGCCTCGCGGCCCGGCGGCTCGTGGGTCAGAAGGGCGAGTTCGCGGTGGGTTGCGGCATGGCGGGTCAGGTCGTCGATCACGATCAGCGCATGGCCACCGGCATCGCGCACCGCCTCGGCAATCGTCATGCCGGCGAAGGGCGCCATCCATTGCAGCCCGGCCGGTGCGCCTGCGCCGGCAACCACGAACACCGTGCGCTCCGGCGCTCCGAAACGCTTCACCGCATCGATCACCCGGCGCACGGCCGACGCACGCTGGCCGACCGCGACATAGACGCAGATCATGTCGCTATGGGCCTGGTTGATGATCGTGTCGACCGCCACCGC